>NZ_JAHPPD010000005.1 GCF_019061365.1 Lentilactobacillus dabitei | reverse complement strand
GTCCCCGTAAATGTCTCGGATGGAAAACGCCTTATGAAATATTCTTTAATGTAGTGTTGCACTTAATTTGACAATTCAAGATTAAAAAATTTAATAGGAGGCACTCGTAATGGAAAACAGTGCAAAAACACCACAAAAAAAGGAGAGTAAGCATTTCTGGGGATTCCCGTTTACCCACTTTACTTACTTCTTCATGTGGCAAATTATCTTTGGTTATTTAACTCTTTGGATGGAACAAGTCGGGCATATGAATGGTGCCGAAGCTGGAGTTGTGTTTTCAGCTATGGCCGGATTATCACTTTTATTCCAACCAGCATTCGGTGTTATTTCAGATAAGCTCTTATTCAAGAAGAACCTGTTATTTACAATTGCAATTGCCGCAATGCTAATTGGGCCGTACTTCCAGTGGGGATTTATGCCATTGATGCACATTAATTCAATGTTAGTTGCCATTGTAACTGGAATCTATCTTTGCTTCATCTTTAATGGTGGGGTTTCAGTTATTGAACAATATGTTCAACGGGCCAGCTTAGCTAACGGTTTTGAATATGGTCACTCACGAATGGGTGGATCATTAGCCGGAATGGTTGCTTCATTTGTTGGTGGTCAAATCTTCTTGTGGCATCCAAATTCAATCTTTTGGGCATGTACAATCTCAGCCACCATTTTGACTGGATTACTTTTATTTAGTGATAAAGTTGATATGGACAACGCTTCTGCCGCTGGTGATACTTCTAATTCACTCGACTTAAGCATGATTGGTAAAATCTTCAAATTAAAGAACTTCTGGTATCTCTCAATTTTCTACATTGGTACTTCAGCTATTTATGATGTTTTTGATCAACAATTTATCATCTTCTTCAAGTCATTCTTCAATTCAGCTGCTGCCGGAACGCAGGCATACAGTTATATGACAACTGCTCAAATTGGCTTGGAATTCTTACTGATGTTCCCAATGCCATGGATTATTAACCGGATTGGTTCACGAAATGGTTTGATTGCTTATGGTGTTATCCTGGCAATTCGGATCATCGGATCAGCATTATCACCAAGTTTGATTTGGGTTATCTTCCTACGTCTGTTAGCCGGATTCGAAATGCCTTTGGTACTGGTTTCAATTATGAAATACATTGCCGGCGCCTTCGATGTTCGAGTTTACGCCACCGTTTATGCGTTAGCGTCAAACTTTGCTAAACAAATATCAGTCTTCATCTTCTCAGCTGTTGCTGGTAATATGTATGACGCCATTGGTTTCCACCACACATACTTAATTCTTGGTGCAATCGTTGCTGTTGTAACACTCTTTGCAGCCTTTGTTCTTAAGAAGGAAAATAAGCTACAAGCTGGTGAAGTTGACGAGCAGGGTAATGCTAAGTCATAAGTAATTTAGAACTTATTTCAGTTCAATAACAATTAAATAGGGGGGGATACGGTCACGTAATGGGATCGTAGTCCCTTTTATTGTGAGGAAAATGTAAGCGCTTGATAGTCATTGAGGAGGAATTAGATGTATTCATTAGTTAAGAAATTGACCAAAGTTATCATTGGAACCGTTGGCCTTGGCGTCATTGGTTTGAGCGGAGTAGTTAGCCAACCGGCCTATGCAACGGATGGTGGTGCAAGTAGTGATAATTCGGTTATCACGGTAGCAACTAAAGATCAATTACCAGGAACTAAATCCCCAGATTTCTTGTACGGTCGGGGAATGGTGACTGAACATCAAAGTGATCCTGCATATAATGGTCGATTGTATGCAACATCTGAACACTATGTCACTGGTACACCCTCGTTTGTTATTTCGGAGAGTACTGATCACGGTGGCACATGGAAAGTGGTAGGTGAGGTTAAAGATCTTAACAAGGGAGTTGGAAATCGCTATCAACCCTTCCTATACGAATTACCTGAAAAGGTTGGCAATATGGATGAAGGAACCCTGATTTGCGCGGGTAATGCCATTCCTGGCGATCTCTCAAGTTCTTCGATTGTTTTATATAAGAGTACCGATCATGGCCGTAGTTGGTCGTATTTAAGTACGGTTGCAAATGGCGGCAAAGCAGTTATGGGGAGTACCCCCGGCCCTATTTGGGAACCATTTGTGAAAGTAATTGATCATAAATTGGTATGTTATTACTCTGACGAACGGGATCAAACTCATTACGCTCAGAAATTGGTTCATCAAGTGTCAAACGATGGTGTGAACTGGGGAAGTGTTGTTGATGATGTTGATTTCAATAATTCTGCTGCGCGCCCTGGTATGGTTACAGTGGCTCAAATGCCAAATGGAAAATACATTATGACGTATGAGGTCGTTAACTCTGGGGAATGGCGGACCAACTTTAAAATATCCGATGACGGTCTTAATTGGGATTCATCTAGTGAGGGTACAAGATTGGCTTACGGTGGTTCACCATATATTACAGTGTTACCAGATGGGACACTTGTTGCTAATACGGCTGGGCAAGGTGACTTATTTGTAAATAAAAATAATGGTACTGGTACCTGGGAAGATGTTAAGATGCCTATGGATGACGCATACTCTCGATCATTGACAGCTTTGCCAAATAATCAAGTTTTGCTAGTTAGTGGTGGTAGATTAAAAGCGCCTGATTCGACAGAAGACAATATTCTTACTTCCATGGTTTACGATCTCCCTGCTCAATATCATCGAGCAACTGTTCAATTTGCAAACCAGCCAACGTCATTAGCTGCGGGCAAAACGGCTAATTTCACCGTCAAATTATCTGACAGCAGTGCGGCTGACTTTGATATCACAACTGACGATGCCCAAGATGTTACGGTTGAAAAGCAGGCAGATGGTAGCTATCAGTTAAAAGTCAATTCAAACTTTGTTGGCCAAAAAGATGTGACCGTCACTGCAACGAAGAAGGATGATGCGTCATTTAGTGCTAACTTCAAAGTCAGCATTACTGGTCAAGCTGCACCAACACCCGATAATAACAACTCAACGAATACGGGTACGACAGGAACAATCACCACACCAAGTTCAAGTAGCCAAGCAACAACGATTAAACCAAGTACGACGCAACCAACCACAACGTCTCAACCTGCTGCGACTAAAAAGTTTAAACAGTTCAAAGTATACGCCAAGACAGGAATTCGTGTGTACAAAGGTGTTGACTTCAAACATGTCGTTAAATCATACGCCAAACATTCACGGACAAATGCCAAAACGTTTATAGTAACTGGTAAAGCCTATTCTAAGAATGGCGCTTTAAGATACAAGACAGCTGCAGGTTATATCACAGCTAACAGTAAGTATGTTGCTAACCTTTACTATCAAACAGCGCCTAAGAAAGTAACTGTTTTGGCAAAAGCTGGAACATATGAGTATACCAAACCAACCTTTAGTAAAGCTAATCGTTCGACTCACCTTAAAAAAGGAACAATTGTTAAAGTGAAGAAACTTGTTAAACAAGGATCATTAAGCAAATTTGTTTTGACTAACGGTCACTATTTAACAGCTAATAAGAAATTAATTATTGCTCAACCATAGTTAAGTGAAGAAACTTAATTGACTTAACTAGAGAGGCCGACATGCGATTTTGCATGTCGGCCTTTTGTGACCATCAAGAGTGAGCGGAGCAAAGCGATTAGGGATCGGAGTGTAAGTCTCCGCCACCAGAAATCCATGATTCTGGGATTTTTGGTGGTGGTGCTTACGCGCAGATCCCTGCTCTGCGCAGCTGTCCTATATTCAAAAATAATCCTTACCCAAAAACTTTCCGGCCATTTAGCCACGTCTCCTTGACCCTGACGTCTTTGAGTTCTTCTGCAGGAATCGAAAAGATATTTCTATCCAAAATAATAAAATCAGCTGCCATCCCCGGCTGGAGGGTACCATTGTGTTTAAAGCCGCCAATCTTTGCCGGCCAGTTTGTGTAAGCTAAGACTGCTTCCGGGACGCTAATCGACTCAGCTGGGTTCACCAGGTCGCCGTTAGCGGCTTTCCTGGTGACTGCCGCGTAAATGTTAACAAATGGACTGTCAGGCTCGGCCCACGGAGTACATGGCGCGTCCGAGCTTAGCGCGAAAGCTGCTTTAGATGCTAACATTGATCTGTCTCGATAAATCAACTTAAATTGCGCGGGTGATAAATACTGGCGATAGGATTCGTCTTCAGCAAAAAAGAAAATCGGCTGGGTGACCAATGCATAGGTCATGGTGGCCTCATTAATTTGGTGAAGCATTTGGTCACTTAAAATGGAAGCATGTTCAATTCGAATGGATGGCCGGTCTGCCAACCAGGGCGTTAATTCGCGGGTGACATCCAAGACAAGTTGAATGGCCGCGTCCCCCATAGCGTGAACTGCGACTTGAAGATGATGCTGGCGGGCGTAATCAACCGCCTGGTGAAGTTTAGCAGCGTTTGTGATGGCGACTCCAGTTTGACCATTTAGATAAGGAACTTGATTATCCGCCGTTTCACCAGAAATACTGCCGTCCATGAAAACTTTGATGCCGGCAATCCGCAGCTGCTCTTCGCTAGTCGGCTGTAAGGCTTTGTCTTCGGCGACTTCATCGTAAACGTAGTAGATGGCGGTTTTAGGTTTAAAGCCGGCTTCAACGGCGGCTTGATAGAGTTCGAGCGAATCAGTTGGCTTCTTTCGGCCCATCATTTCACCGATAGCGACGATCCCATTGGCCAAATAATGATCGGAACTGGCGACCATGTTTTCAACGTCACCAGCAAAGCTTTGGACAGACTTGGCACGGATTAATAATTGGCTGGCAGCGACTTCTTTCATGTAACCGTTTGGCCGACCATCTGCAAAATGACCAATAAAGCCACCTTTCGGATCAGACGTGTCTCGACTAATACCAGCTAATTCAAGTGCTTTGGAATTGCCAACTGAGGAGTGACAATCCGAGCGATAAATGAAAATCGGCTGGGTCGTTGAGACGTCATCCAAATCGTTAATCGTTGGTGTGCGGTGCTCGGCTAATTTAGTTTCGTCAAAGCCCCAGCCTTCAATCCAAACTTTTTCGCCCTTGCCGAATTGGGGTGACTGCCGCAAAGCCGTTTTCATTTCCGCAATACTATTAACATTGGGTGGGGTACAAGCCACGCCGTGAAGGGCATCGGCAATGTATTTGGGATGTGTATGGACGTCGATTAAGCCAGGGAGAACTGTTTGCCCGCGTAAATCGATGGCGGTTGGATCACTAACCGTGTTGGTATTGCCAATCCACGTAATTTGACCATTAGTGACCGTCATGGCTGTCGCAAAGCTTGAGGTATCCAGTCCTAGAAAGATATTGGCGTTGATAAATGTTGGCATAAACGTGGCTCCTTTGAACTTTTGATTAAATAGTAGCTGATGGCGAGCGTAGAAGCAACTTTTAGTCATGGTGGCAAAGCGTTATGATGAAAGTACGACTTTTTGAAATGGAGGTTGACGATGCAATCACTAGAATCCCATACCCTAAACGCGTTTTCAAGAAACGTTCAGCTGACGCAAAAACAGGATCAGGTTCTCCATACCATTGAAGCTTTTACTCGCGACCACCTAGAGAAGGATGATCACGCTGTGTTTGTCCTGATGGGGGATGCTGGGACTGGCAAAAGTCTCATTCTTAATCAACTATTTACTAATTTGGCTCAAAACATTACTGACGCATATTTTTTAGTGAATCATCCTGAATTACTCAAAGTATACCGGGAGTTGGCTGGTCAGACACCCCATATGCTAAAAAAATATTATCAGCGACCGACTAGTTTCATTAATAAGTTGCACAAACTTGGTAAACGGGTCAATTTAACGGTTATCGACGAGGCTCACTTGTTGTTAAGCAAACCGGATCACTACAACAACTATTATGGCAATAACCAACTTGAAGATATTATGGCGCTTAGTAACGTAACCATTGTCGTGTTTGATCCCCACCAGGTTCTGCGCACCAAGAGTTTTTGGAATAAGGAACGGTTATTAAATTTAGTTGCGCCGCATCCCCACCAGATTGTTCATCTAAAGCAGCAGTTCCGAATGCAGGCTAGCCCCCGATTAATGGACTGGCTGGATCATTTTATTGATGGCGATGTCATCCGCTCAGTTCCCGCGGATGTTGGGGATTATGACTTTAGGGCGTTTGCCGATGCTCAGCAGATGTTTCAACTAATCATCAAAAAGAATAACCGTTCTGGGCTTGCCCGAATGACGTCGACCAGTGGCTACCCATCGACACTGGATGGTGGCAAGCATTTGGTCAATGAGGGTAACTTTCACTTACCGTGGGATCAGTACAATTTCACCAGCACGCCGTGGGCTGAACAACCCCAGACGATCAATGAAGTTGGTAGTATTTATACCGTGCAGGGATTTGACCTCAATTATATTGGGATTATTATTGGACCGCCGTTTTATTTGACTGCGGATAATCGATTAGGAGTCGATCCCAGTAAGGTAACTGACGTTGAAATATTTAAGCGGCGGCCGGATATGGATAACCAAGTTTTCGAGCAAAGTAAAGAAACCCTATTGCGTAACTCGCTAAATGTGTTGTTGCGCCGCGGAATCAAAGGTATGTATCTGCACGCTCATGATCCGAAGTTAGAGGCTTATCTCGAACGAATGATCAACCAAGATCGGCTAAATCATTGACTTATTATCGACTACGAGATATAGTTACTTACATAAGTAACTAACCAAATAACAGGGGGCTAAGTCATGAAAAAGGGAACGATGATAACGTTACTCGTGATTGTTGTGCTGGCGGCTGCAGGTGGTACCTGGTATCATCATGCTTACGGAAAGACTTGGTATTATGGGCAAGTTGGCGGTATTGAACGATATGAAAAACAACCAGATGGCAATCCAACCACGTATTATTATCTGATCGATGGCTGGAATAAGGATGGCCAACATAAACGAATGGAAGTCGGTTCCGTTGGTGGTCACCGATTCGTGAAGGGCCGCTACATTAAGGTGGGCTGGTCAAGAGCCCAAAAGGTGGCAACTTACGAACAGGTTCAGAGAAATGAAATTCCCAAGAAAGCATTACAACATTTAGAATAATGACTTATTTAATCACTCAATGGCTGGCCTGAACGTAGGGCCAGCTTTTTTGACTTGATAGGCGATTTTGAATCGGTAATGGGTTATTGGGGTGATCTATTAAAAATGATCATAATCTGTCTATGTAATTAACTTATTTGTTATTGATGACATAACTTTGCAGTCAAAATAATATACACCAGCGTATTCTTTCTTGTATGATGTAATCGAAATAGAAGGGATATTCTTTGAGGTGATAGTTATGAAGGTTCACAAATTATTATTAACGACGACTTTGCTACTGGGGTCAGTGATTTTATTTAGTATGCAGAATACTGGGATAGGCGATCAGCCGATGCCAAATGTTCAAGCGGCAACCGTCGCCAATGAAGAGTCAATCAATGATGTCATGCCGAATCAGCAATTACAAAAGTTAGTATTGTATGAAATGAAGCGACAAAATATTGTGAAAAGTGATTCTGATCTCAGCCAATTTGATGCTGGGTCATTTAAGATAGCGCTTAGTAAGTTAACCAGTATTAATTGGCGGACAATTCCCGAGTATCAACGAGCTGATTATGAACCAATTGATGGTGGTAATGGGACAATTGGGCCAGCTAGCGTTAATCCTGGAAATTATTCTCTTAAGGGTTTAGAAAATGCCACTAATTTAACTGAATTGGATTTGGCGCATGATCTTGACTATGGTCGGTATTACTTTGATGACGTTAAAGACGTGACGCCGCTAAGTGGCCTAACTCAATTGGCTAATCTCAACTTGGAAGGTAATCGAATTGAGGACATCTCGCCGATTGCTGGAATGCGGTCGGTTAAGAAACTGATATTGATTTCAAATTCGATTAAGAATTTGAATGTTTTGGATCGGGATAATTATGATGAATTCCAGTATCTCGGCCAACACGTTGTTTTTCCGGTTCAGCATCTAACCGAAAATGCCTACACGTGGAAAGCACCATTCAAAGATGCGTTGCCAAAGCACGTTGCCGATCCGACCAATCATTGGGAACCATACACGTCCCAAAATATTCATATGGTAAAGAGTTCTAACTATAATGACTTGGGTGGTTATGCTGGCGAAGAAGATGAGACAGATTTCATTCAAGTTTTTAAGCCCGCCACTCAAAATATGACGCTAGATGGGGATGATGTTCACTTTGCTGATTTGGCAGAACAGGTGTCACCAGGTGAAGGAATATCACTTGCCCAACAAGGTGGTCTCGTTCCCGAATCAGGAAATGGTGGGGTCGTTGCCCCGTCAAGAGAGGCTGCCCATATTAACGGGACCTTGCTTGCTAATGAACACACATACTATATGATGGTGAAATATCGCGCTGAACCGGAGCGGGCAGGCTATTCGACTGCCGTGATGAGTTATCATTTGCCTTACGTCATCGATAAGGTTCAGGTGCAGCCAGTTACCGTTAAATACGAGGATGAGAAGGGGACCGCGATTCATGGAGTTCAGACGATTACTGGTAAATTGGGTGATTCATTTGATCTATCGAAGACCGACTATCAATTGGAAATACCTGGCTATACGTTTAAGGCGTATGATCCAATCCAGACCGGCGAGCTAACGGGACAGGCGCAAACGGTGAAATTAGTTTATACAAAAAACACGGCACCAGATGTACCCGTTGCCCCGAAGAATGAGTCGATAGATCCGCCTACTACACCAGATAAGCCGAAGACGCCAAGTGTTCCAGACCAACCTGTGATGACAGAGCCAACGTCGGAAAGGCAAACCCAAGTTGCTGCACCGGAGAACGTCGCTAAAATTCATGAGGCGGTTTATTCACTGAAGAAAATCTATTTATACCAGAATCCAACCTTTAAATCATCTGAGCGAAAAGCTGGCTATGTCCAGAAGCCACGGGTATTTCGGCCGATGTTCGTCGTTGATGGTTACGCCCATTCCAAAGACGGCAGACTGCGCTATCATGTTCGGGATGTCAATCATCAAAGCAAGACCGATGGCTGGCAGGGCTATATTACGACGCAGTTTGCCTATGTTCGCCCAGTTTATTACCACAGCAGTCATAAGACGTTAACTGCGATTAATCCCAAGGGGGTCAATGAATATACCAATAAGAATTTGACCAATAAAGTCCGAAACTTTAAACAGGGAACGGTATTGCGGGTTAAGAAATTTGTCACTCATAATCTCACGACCCGTTATCAATTAACCAACGGTCATTACGTCACTGGAAATCGAAAGTTGGTTAAAATGGGGCGACATAAGCAACCGAAGCAAGTGGTTCTAAAACAAGGGCTCAATCGCTATCGTGACGCTGATTTCACTAAGAAAAACGGTCACTTTGCTAAGGGTGACAAGATTGCTGTTAAACGATTCACGTTTAGCCATCAAGATTCAATTAAGCAGGGCGGAACTAAACGATTCGAAGTCAAAGGTGGTTTCATTTCCACTAATCCTAAATTGGTTAGAGCCTACTACAAGTAATTTATAGGTAGTCGGTGGGCTGAGATGGTCGTTATTCTTCACTTGGAATCACAACCAAAAGCCTATTAAAAAATTGGGGAAAATGATAAATCCGTGTTATTTAACGGCGAAGGGCCACCATTCCGAATGATCAGGAATGATGGCCCTTCGCCGCTAAACGCTGGGATAAACGTCAATGTTTTAGTCTTATAGTATTGATAACAAATTATTCATGACATGCAGTGCGATACTGTACCTGATATCTCTGAAATGGATGTAGGTGTATGCCAACAAACATCCTAAGGCCGAGTACAAAAGCCAATTAACGTCGAAGCTCATGTCGTGGAGAAAGCCGAATACCATGCCGCTAGCAAGGATAGCTAAAATATTATTAAGTCGGTTATCCTTGTTAAAAAAGTAATTCATAAAAATCCCCCGGCAAATAAGTTCCTCAAAGATAGGTGCCAGAAAAATTGCAAACAAATTATTCCAAAGTGGTAAATGGGTAACCGTTTCATTAATGACTTTTTGGTTTGTTGGTAAATCTAGAACATGATGGACAACCAGCCAGCCCCAAACGGACTGAACGATAAGAATAACCGCAAAAATGATGATCAGTTGACTAATGTGACTAAAAGTTGCCTTTGATCGACCAAAATGCCGTGGATTAGCGATTGTGAGCTGTTTACCGTACCGCCAGCCGATAAAGCCAAGGATTACCGCAATTAGCAATTAATAGTAACGAGATACCCAGCACCTTTCGTAACTGAACGAGGGCGGTATAGCTACTAGCAATATCAAGGCTGCCTGAGGCAAGTAAATAGATAAACAAAAAGCCAATCCACTTGATAATTTGCAGGGACTTAGTGGTGCTGTAATGAATCAATTGCGTCAGTTTCATCTATTTAAATTCGTTAACCTCAATCCGATTCTTATCTGGGTCTAAAATGGTGATTGAGTTAACTTTTCTCCTCACTTCAGTTTTGGTAGATGGTTCGTCGACGATATCGACAAAATAATTGATTAAGTGCGCCTTGATAGCTTCCATGGAATCCTTGGCGATTAAGCCAAACGAAATGGGGTTGCTAACATTGTCGACTTGTCGAAAGTCTAAGAACATCTTTCGCAGATCAGCACCCTTATCCCCATTGGGCAAATCAACGATCTGCATGTCAAATACCTCATGATAAAATCGTAGACTAACCTCTAAGTTTGATACTGGAATTGTGATATATTCAATTTCTCTAATATTCATTTAAAATTGAGGCAAAAAAACCGCCGATTTTAATCGGGAGAGGAATTGCCTCGCACCTACTTTCTTGATTTTTTAACATCCTTAAAAAATAAGTGATCGGAACAAAGTGATTAGAATCTGTCCCAAACCAATGAATATATTATATACCATTACTTGTATTCACGAGCGGTTGCATGACTTGACCATGACTTTAATTAAGAGTAACGTAATAATTTGTATGTATTCTTAGGTATTTTAGTTGAATAGTGTGCTGACAGTTGCAGTGGTATCCGAATCACTTCGATTACGTTAACGATGCGTTTTGATGGCGCTTGGTTTTACTGACGCACTGGTTTGGTCTAAACTACCTAGTCGAATGGTGCTCCGCAAAGCAGAAACTTCCACATAAGCACCTTGGCCAAAAATTCCAAAACCGGGAATTTCCGGCCAAGGAGACTTATGTTCCGATTCCTAATCGCTTTGTTACGCACACTATTAAAAAGGAGTGAATCTTTTGCCATTACTATCTGTTTCGGACCTTTCAATGAGTTTTGCGGAAAAAGATCTGTACAAAGACGCTGAATTCACGCTTGAAAAGGGTGAACACATGGGAGTTGTCGGCCAAAATGGGGTCGGTAAGTCAACGCTCATTAAGATCATCACGGGAAGCGAATTACCACTATCTGGAAATATTAAGTGGCAGAAAAATATCAAGATTGGGTATTTGGATCAGTACGCTGACGTTGAAGGTGATTTAACACTTACTCAATTCTTGCGGACCGCATTCGCTGATCTCTATAAAAAGAGTGAGCAATTAAATAAATTATACGCTGATTACGCTGACAACGGCAACGATAAGTTAATGGAACGTGCCGGTCAGCTGCAAGATGAATTAGACTCCAGTAATTTTTATGAAATTGATACCAGAATTGATCAAACAATTACTGGCTTGGGGCTTGATAACATTGGCCGGGATCACTTGGTTGGTAAGATGTCTGGTGGTCAGCGTTCTAAGATCATTTTGGCCAAAATGTTGTTAGCTGATCCAGATGTTATTTTGCTCGATGAGCCCACTAACTATTTGGATACAGCTCAAATTGATTGGTTGATTGACTATCTAAACGGTTTTTCCGGATCAGCCCTGGTGGTTTCTCATGATTATGATTTCTTAGAGAAAATTACCAATTGTATCATTAACGTTGCTTTCGGAAAGATCACGAAGTACCGCGGGAGCTTCAAACAGGCCATGCGGCAGCGAGCAGAGAGAGAAGAATTTCAACAGCGGGAGTACGATAAGCAACAGGTTGAAATTGATAAGGCTGAACGCTTTATTCGGAAAAACAAGGCTGGCTCTAAGGCAACGATGGCGAAATCACGTGAGAAAAAGCTAGCGCATATGGATAAAATTGATCCGCCTTCAACGAACATTAAGGCAAGTTTCAACTTTCCTTATGAGGAAACCGGCTCTCACGAAGCTTTGACGGTTGATCACCTTTCCGTTGGGTATAATAAGCCGCTTTTGAAGCCGGTGACTTTCACAATTTCAATGGGTGAAAAGTTCGGCTTTGCTGGGTTTAACGGGGTTGGTAAGTCAACCTTGATTAAGACGATTCTCGGCCAATTAACCGCAAAAGGTGGAACGGCGAAATTTTCACCATCATCAAAGATTGGCTACTTCAGCCAGGAGCTTTCCTGGGACAATAACCGGATGACGCCGATGCAAATTATTTCAAACAAGTTCACCAAACTCAATCAAAAAACAATTCGGACCAAGCTTGCGAAGTGTGGCCTCGATTCCGCTAATGCAATGAAGCCAATCGGCCAACTTTCTGGTGGTGAACAGACCAAGGTTAAATTGGCGATGATGGAATTTACACCGTCTAACTTCCTCATTATGGATGAGCCAACCAACCATTTGGATGAAGAGACTAAGGAAGCCTTGAAGCGCGCATTGGATCGTTTTCCGGGTAACTTAATCATCGTGAGTCATGAGGATAGTTTTTATGATGGCTTGGTTGATAAGGTGCTTAACGTTGAGAAGCTGAGTTTAAAGGAACAACCAGTGATTAGAGAAGAACCTTAAAAGTAAATTTTGATTTCAAAGCTTGGCATTCTTGGGATGCTGGGCTTTTTTACGTGCAAATGATGATTCAAGCCTCAAAAAGTGGCTTGACATATTATTTCGAGGTGGTATCCTTGCAGCATCAACAAATTAAAAAATAATAATAAATATGAAGTTATGATTAGAAAAGTAATTGTTCATTTCACATAAAGAGAGCCCTGTTAGGACAGCTGTGCCAGGCAGAAACCTACACATAAGCACCTCAATCAAAAATTCCAAGTCCGGGAATTTCCGCTTGAGGAGACTTATCTTCCGGTTTCTAACCGCCTGGCTCCGCTCACTATGTTAGGACAGCTGTGCAAAGCAGAAGCTTGCACCTAAGCCGTCTCGACCAAAAATCCAAAACCAGGATTTCCGGTCAAGACAACTTAGGCGCCAGCTTCTAACCGCTTTGCTCCGCTCACTATTTGATGAGAAGGGGTTGTGGTGAATGATGAAAACACATCTATGAACTGAGTGATTGAATTAAGTAGGTTACTCCGCTAGTCAGCGTTACCACGGCTACTGTGACTGTTCTCCATTTTAATGGACGACTAGTTATGAGCAGCGTAAGGTCGTTTCATCGTGAGGTGGCGACAAAGATGAGGTGGAACCGCGACAGATCGTCCTCAGATATTACTATACGTAATGTCTGGGGATTTTTTTATTGAGTGAGCGGATTGCAACGGGTGATGCGGTATCTAAGGTGCTTTAGGCTGAAAGCCCGGGCTTGGGTTTTAGTCTGAAGTTCCTTAGATGTTAACATCAGTTGCAAGGAGCTGTCCTAATTAAATTCTAATTATAACCAGCATATTTACAGAAATGGAGAGTGGCACACATGCAAATTATTGAAGATTCATTAGACAACTTATTGAAACAGGTAGCGATTCGAACTAACAAGGTAGCCAACCGAGCTGAGGTTGAAAAAGCAGTTGACGATATTATTGCCAACGTCATTGAAAATGGTGATCAAGCGCTGAAGGATTACGAGAAGAAATTTGACGGTATTGACCTCAAAAACCTGCGCGTCAGTCAACAAGAAATTGATGATGCCTATGCCCAAACTGATCAAAAGGTGATTGATGCGTTGAAGCTGGCTAAGGCTAACATCACTTCATTCCAACAAATGGAGGTTGAAGAAAGCTTTATTGACGCCAAGAAGAAAGGCGTCATTCGTGGGGAAAAGATTCAACCGCTGGCTGCCGTTGGCTTGTACGTTCCCGGTGGGACGGCTGCTTATCCTTCATCCATTCTGATGAACGTGATTCCCGCCAAAATTGCTGGAGTTGGCCGGATTGTGATGGTGACGCCACCTCAAAAGGATGGTTTGAGCAAAGCCGTTTTAGCCGCTGCCAAGATTGCCGGCGTTGATGAAATTTATACGGTTGGTGGCGCTCAAGCGATTGCTGCATTGGCCTATGGTACCGAAACAGTTCCCCGGGTTGATAAAATTACCGGTCCTGGCAATGTCTTTGTGGCAACTGCGAAAAAGAAGGTCTTCGGTCAAGTCGATATCGATATGATCGCTGGTCCATCTGAAATTGGCGTGATTGCCAGTTCCCAGTCAGTACCCAGCCAAGTAGCGGCAGACCTGCTGTCACAAGCTGAACATGATAAGTTGGCTCGGCCAATGTTGATTACGGATGATCGGCAGTTAGCCGACGCCGTCAACAAAGAATTGGCGCGCCAAGTTGCGTTATTGCCTCGCCAAGAAATTGCCCAGGCTGCCATGGATAATGAAGGCTTTATCGCAGTCGTTGATGATATTGATGATGCCTTCACCCTGATGAACGCTGTTGCGCCAGAACATTTGGAAGTTCAACTCCCAGATGCCATCGAATATCTAAATCAAATTAAGAACGCCGGATCAGTCTTCCTAGGCTTCTCAGCTTCAGAACCACTTGGTGACTATCTTGCCGGTCCTAACCACATTTTGCCAACGGGTGGTACGGCACGATTCTTCTCACCATTGGGTGTCCAAGATTTCGTGAAACGGACACAGTTTGTTTCCTATACAAGAGAAGCCTTGGCAAAGGAAAAGGATGCTATTACAACGCTGGCAAGGGTTGAGGGCTTGGAAGCCCACGCTAGAGCGATTGAAAGTCGTTTTGAAGAAAAGTGAGCGGATCAAAGCGGTTAGAAAGCGGAGTGTAAGTGTCCTCGGAGAGAAATTTCCGGTTTTGAAATTTTTCTCCGAGGTCCTTACATGTAGCTTTCTGCTTTGAGGAGCTGTCCTAAGAAAAGTGAGCGGATCCAGGTTGTTGCCTGGAGGAGCTGTCTTAAGAAAGTGAGCGAACTAAAGCGGTTAGAAGTCGGAGTGTAAGCCTCTAGTGAGAGGAATTCCCAATTCTGGAATTTTTCTCGGTGGTGCTTACATGCAGACTTCTGCTTTACGGAGCCGTCCTAATCACAAAAACAATCCATTCCACACAACAAATGATAACCGAAACAAGGAGCATTGCTTATGAAGAAAATTGCAACAAATAAATTAACTTTGATGAGCGTCATGTTGATGATCTTTACCTCAACCTTTGCCTTTGATAATACGTCGATCGCTTATTACACAATGGGTTACGCCGGCATTATCTGGTATGTCTTGGCTGCATTGTTGTTCTTCGTGCCCTCATCACTGATGTTTTCAGAATACGGGGCATCTTTGCGGAACGAAGCCGGTGGCGTGTTCTCCTGGTTATCCAATTCGCTGGGGACTAAATGGGCGTTTGTTGGTGGCTTCGTTTGGATTGCCTCATGGATCATCTTGATTGTGTCGACCGTTTCTAAAATTTGGATCATGCTGTCTACCACGATTAGTGGCTCAGATCAAACTGGCCAGTGGCGCTTCGGCGGGCTGGATTCCACCGAAACAATCGGCATCTTGAGCATCGCGTTTTTCTGCATCGTGACCTTTGTCGCCACTAAGGGGCTCACCAAAGTCGCTAAATTAGCAGCCGTTGGTGGAATTGCCGCCGTTGTCTTGACAATCTTCTTCTGTATCGCCAGTCTGATATTGTTGAGCATGAACGGGTTTCAACTCGCAGAACCGATGAACTTGCCAACTAGTTTGTTAAAGTCACCAAGATCAAGTTACCAATCATTGAGCTCAATCGTGTCGTTCCTGGTATTTGCAATTTATGCCTACGCCGGGATTGAAGCCATGGGCGGTGTGTCCGATAAGATGAAAAATGCCAAACGGAACTTCCCATTGGCCATGGCATTGGGTGCGTTTTTAATCACCATGATTTATGCACTATTTATCTTTCTGTGGGGCGCTTCCGCCAATTGGTCAAAAGTGTTCGATGGCTCAGGAGTTAATTTAGGAAATACGACTTATGTTTTAATGAGCAACTTGGGCTATAGTTTAGGTCAGCAGTTCTCGCTTGGTACCGCTGGATCGCAAACCCTGAGTTTCTGGTTCTCCCGGTTTGGATCGTTCACCATGCTGATCAGTTATCTGGGATCATTCTTCGTGATCGTTTATATGCCGATTAAGTCATTCATTTTAGGAACGCCAAAGCAGTTGTGGCCAAAGGCATTACCAAAGTTAAATGCATACGGGATGCCTGCTAACGCAATGTGGATGCAGGCCGGCGTGGTCAGTGCCTTGATCGCGATGACCTCATTTGGTGGCAAATCCGCCGTTGATTTCTATAATGTTTTGACGCTGATGGATAACTTATCATCGACGTTACCATATCTATTCTTGGTTACCGCATTTCCATTCTTCAAGGCCAATCTGTCATTGGAAAAACCGTTTGTGATTTACAAACGCAAATGGGTCTACATGACGGTGACCGTTGTGGTGGATCTCCTGTTGATGATCGGTGTGTTCTCAACGGCCATTTCCGCAATTTCTGAAGGGCAGTATTGGGATTTGACGCTTGAATTGATCGGACCGTTCTTCTTCGGAATGGTCGGTTATGTCTTGTTCAGATTGTACGAGCGAAGAAGTCAACTGTTGTCGCAGAACCCGGATGTGCCAGAAGGGTTGACGAAGTGAGTTTGATAAATTCAAAAAGTGCGAAAAGAGGAGTCGAGGGGCTTCGCTTTTGTTTTACTAAAGGTTCGATTTAAGCCAACAAAAATCGCTACAATTTCTCGAACATATCGATATTGAGATGGCTAGGGTAAGGGATCCAGAAGTATTTATCAAAAATACTTAATGAGTGAGAAATGATCAGGTATTTTGAATGCAAAAGGAGCATCTGGCTGTCTTCATCAAGTCAGGTGCTCCTTCTTTACATCACTGATTCAGTTTTGCTTTCAGTGCGTCTGTAAGTAACGCACTAAAATTAATGTTTTTCTGTTCGGCCATTCGAGCGAGGTCACCAGGGATGGTGGTGTTCTTTTTGACCGTTGGTTCACGAACGGTTCGTTTAATTTCATCTAAGTCAGTCGCAATCCAATTAATAATTGTTCCAGGTTCATCTGGTTTAATGGATTCGAGATCGCTGGGCTTTGGTAACTCTTTTTCGTCGTATAATATCAATCCTAAGGCTTCACTACCGTTTGAAATGGCCTCAGCAATGCCATTTCCTTGAGAAATTGCGCCGGGGACATCGGGAAAGATGACTGTATACGTTCCTTTATCAGGGATGAGTTCTGCTGGGTAAGCAACAATTCGTTTTTTCATGGAGAAACCTCCTGTAATGATTTTCATAATTACTTAATACCTGCCTGACGTTTGATGTAGTGGTACGTGGAAAGGCTGACTTCTTGCTTCAAGCGTGAGTACGGGACTGTTACCTTATGTCCATATTGATCAACAAAACGATGATGATCGCCTTTTATTCTATCTTCAACAAATCCTTGAGCAGACAACATCTCAAGAACCTGTTTAACTGTAACTTTCATTCTTCTCCTCCAACTATCTGTATTATACGTATCGATACGTATGAAAGCAAGCGAAATGGGGACACTTACTTTATATAAATACAAATACGTAAATACTACGAGAAGATTTTATGTTGGTTGGTATTCTATTTGTAAATGGTGAGTAGTGCTCTGAAAAACCGGTGTTAGATACATAAGAGCTCCTGAACTAAAACCAGTTCTACTTTCGGGAATTTCTCCGTTATATTGAGTAAATGCACTCCGACAGCCCTGACGCCTGCTTTCTCCATTACATAGATTAGTAGTGCTCCAAAAAACTGACGCTTAACTATATAAAACCTTCCAACTCAAATCCCCAAAACCGGGATTGAAGTTGAAAGGCTTTATATAGACGCGTCAAAGCGTTTTTCTCCGCACGCTTACTTGTTAAACGTTCCCGCCTCAACCTCGCGGATAAACGTTGCCAGATGGTCGTAATAGACATCTGGGTTGTCAATCATGTGGTGGTGGCCACCTTCTGGGGTTGATACGAACTTAGCATTTGGAATCATTTCTGCCATTCGTTTTCCAGTTGCCACTGGCATGGTTTCATGTTCACCAAATGTGACCAGCGTTGGGACCTTGATATCCTTCAAGTGGTCGGTGAAGTTCCATTCTGCCAATTTCCCGGTGATAACAAACTCGTTATCACCTTGGAAAGCACCATAGATATCGGTGTTGGTGACATCAATCAAATGCGACAACTTAGAAGGTTGTTTCCGATCAATGTAGCCCTTATTCAAAATATCAACGTATGACTGATACTTGTCATTGTCATAATCGTTGGCGGCTTCGCACTTCTTCATGTAGGCCACTTGGTCAGGGGTCAAGGCAGTTTCTCGAACCTTTTCCAAGTTTTCGGTGTAATCATCGATCCGGTCGACCATTGAGGAAACAATGGCTCCCTTCAAGTGTTTGCCATATTTAGCTGCATATTCTTGAACTAATAAGCCGCCCCATGATTGACCAATCAAATAGAAATCATCCAAGCCTAATTTGTCACGAACTTCGTCAACTTCATCCAAAAAGTAATCGTAGTTCAAAATATCCTTACGCACTTGGGGATCGCTAAAGTCAGGGCTGTCTGAATACCATGAACCCAATTGATCGTACATGGTTACTTGGACGTTAAGGCCTTGCTTAGCCAATTGTTTGGCAGCATCTTCCCAATATTCATGTTCACCGCCAGGGCCACCATGCAGTGCCAGCAAATGAATGTCGCCAGTGCCTTGCGTGTTGGTCCATAAATGATAACCGTTATCCAGGGTAATGATCTTTGTTCCTGTTCGCATGTAATCACCAATCCTTAATTCGTATTTGTAATCATAATACTGCTTGAAAGAAACCGTTTCAACTACCGTAAGTAGGGTAGCTCAATGTTTGAAGCCGCTAAATCAATTGTGTAAGTAATATCTTGATTGCCACGAATGGTGTAATTCATGTCGGTTGCATAAATGATCAGTCCAAGTTGGTGGCCGGCCAGCAAGCGCCAGAAGGTTGGTTGGAAGGCCATCTCAAATGTATAAAGTTGCTTTGGCAGCAGCTCATCTGATCGATAATTATTAGTTCGATTTTGCATGTTCATATGAGCGTCCGTAAATTTCTTGTAAGCGGTGGCCTTTTTTTCTGGCAGAAATTCTTTCAAATCATCCTTGCGCCAATGGTAGCCAGTGAGAATTTGTTGAGCGGCCAAAACTTGGGGCACTGGCTTTAAGCGCTTGGCCTTGCCATAATCTACCAAGGTAACGCTTAATAGCCCAACGTTGGCACTGGTTGATCCACGCAGCGAAATCGTGGCTTGACCATCGACAATCAGATCTTCGCTCAAAGGTTCGGAAACCAGCTTGATGCAATGTTTGTCCATCTTGGAGTGTTCTTTGGTGAAGAGGGCCCGCTGCCACTTCTTGGTGTCTGAAATATAGTGTTTGAACAGGTCATCGTCTAGTCTGTCTGTGAAGCTGGTGTTCTCATTGAGATCGGTGAAACGTTTATCAGCCAATGAAATTTTCTCAACTTTGGCATCTCCGCCCCAATCTTGATATGGCGTCCAGGTTTCTGGTTCGGCATTATCCTGCACCAGCACGTCTGGAACGATGTCGTTGGCTTGGTTATCGACATCGAGTAATTTGTTGGTAAGCCATAAGTTAACGATATCGGTGAAATCAATTGACCGGAAATTGTTTAAATACTCGTGTTGCCCCTGATGGAGGACTAATTTTTGAGTGATTGCTTCCTTCTTTAATCGGTTCCGGAGATGATAAACGTGTGATAATTTAACATTCCAGTCATTCAGTCCGTGAACCAGCAACATATCCGCCTTGACATTGACGTTCTTTAGTAAATTTCGGTTGTCCCAGAAGGAATTATAGCTGCCGGTTTTTCGATCCTGACCGCTAGTTAACTTTTTTAACTGAGCCAGCCAAGTATCCTTGATCTTAAGATAATCAGCGGCCGTTTGTTCCCGACTAAACGTAAATTCACCAAGAACATCGGTATCTTCTCCTTGGAAACCACCGGGGGCAACCACTAAGCCGTTTTCACGATAATAATCGTAATAGTTGGAAATGCCGGCTTCAACGACGGCGGTTTTGAGACCACTAACTCCGGTCATTGCGGCAGCCGTTGCAAGCGTAGCAAGATAAGAGCGACCCGTCATTGCAACGTTGCCGTTACTCCACCAGGCGGTGATAGCAACTTGATCGTGGTGGTTGGTAAAGGCTTGGCGATCACCATGAAGCCACTCAATAATTGAAGTGGCACTGATCGTTTCATCGGGAGTCCCGGTTGTTCGTACACCGTCGGAATCTTTGGTGCCTACACCGGAAGAGTAGACAACTGCAAAGCCGCGTGCCAAGAAATAATCATTCAGTGAGTAGGTCCAAGTCTTAACGAAGGTTTCTTCGGCCACTTTCGTTGTTTCCTTGGCGGCACGCGGTGCTGGGAGATTAGAATTGTCATAGGTCACTTTGATGTCATCGTATGTAAGGGTGTTTGGTTTCTTGCGTTCGAGCGGTAGATTAACTTTGTGGGTCAAATCGTCGGCTTGCTTGTCATTGGTTCCTTGATCGTAGGGGCTTTCGGTGAAGACAATTGGCACTTTCAAACCAGCTTCAGTTTCTGCCGGGCGGATGATTTCGGCTTTTAGCAGGTCGCGTTTGCCATCGTGGTCGGTATCGAGTGGCGCCTCCACGTAAACGACTTCGTGAATGAGTTTGCTGGTATCGAATACGGCTTGCGATTTGCCATTAAAGATTAGTGGCCGTTTTAAGCCATCATCGGCAAATTGATGATAATAGCCCTGGCCGGCCAGATAGTCGATTAACGTCTGACCATACTTGGTGCGGGTGTTCAGTAATTTGTACCAGGCATCTATTACGTCGTCGCGGCTGAGCTGATCACTGACATTGGCAGTCGGTAGCTTCAATTTTTTCATTGTAGTAAAGGGATCGTTCAGGCTGAAGTCCAAGCCAACCTCAAAGCCCAGTAACTGCAAGGCAACATTATAGAAGGCATCTTTTGTCAGGGTACCTTCATTGGCAGTGTAGTCGTAGGCATTCAGATCACTGGTAGCCATGAGATTAGCAACTTTTTGAACTCGGGTGGAAAGTCCTTGCTTTTCAAGGTAAAACTTGAGCAAAAATTGGCGGAACAGCATGACGGGATCAGAAATCTTGGAAGTCCGGGATGTTAAAAAACGAACGTCGGCCAATTCCTTGATGATTTGGTCATGACTAGTGGGTACATATGCAAACTGATTGATTTTCATGTGAATACCTCCAAAAGTGAGCGTAGCAAAGCGATTAGGAACTGGAATATAAGTCTCCTTCAACAGAAATCCCTGGTTTTTAGGGATTTTTGTTGGAGGTGCTTACGTGCAGACTCCTGCTTTGCGCAGCTGTCCTAAAAACGCAGATCCAGGATACCGCCCAAAACAGCACCCCAAAACAATTGTTAAAGCCATTATACATTACTTTTCCAGCCATGATTGCCATTGATTTTCACAAAAATTTATCTCAGAAGGTGCTAACCTTCTTACAGATATTCATAAAGGGGATAACCAAACGATGACAGTTATCTTCGCCCAACCGAATTCCGATAGTCTAATGGCGTTTGCCCAACAACCCGTTTGAACACCTTTATGAAGTAGGTGACGTTGTTAAAACCGGTCATCAAAGCGATGCCAGTGACGGACGGCGTGGGTCGTTCGAGATATTTCCTAGCTTCTGAAATACGCTTTTCATTCAGATAATCGGTGATGGTCAAGCCAACCTCTGCCTTGAACTTTCGCGACAGATAAGAAGGATTCGTGCCGATTTCAGTGGCAATTTGTGCCAGTGAAATATGATGGCCCAGGTTGAGCAAAATGTAGTCTGCCGCTCGTTTGATCATGGGGCTGTACTGATTGGTTGAGACTGAATCGACGAGTGCGCAATATTCCAGTGCCATTGCAGCTGTCAATGATTTCAATCCGGAAACGGTGTTCTGCCGCTCGATCAGTAGGGCATACTTTTCGGAGATATCGTTCAGGTAAACTGGTTGAACCCCGCCACGGTGAGCGGCAATTCGGCAAAGGGTATTGTAGACAAACGAAATATTCTTGGTTGAGCGGAGCGGCTGGTGGGGAATTCGGTTGGAAAACAGCTCGGTAATCCGCGCAATCGAATGTTGCTGTTGTTCAACGCCCTGTTTGTTCCCCGCCGCAATTGCATCTATGAGTTCCTGTTCTTCCAGATACCGCTTTTCAATTTGGACCTGAGATTCAGCACTGACGTCTATCAAGGTCGGTTGGTGAGGGCGGACCCGTTTATCAATAAGCTTGACTGGTTTGGGCTGAATCAGTGCGTGATTAAATAAGTTGACCAAGAGCGCGCCAATATCTGCGATTCTCGTCGACGATAGAATTAGCAGCCCTTGGTACAATTGTTCCAAACGCCGCCGTTCACTGACGGTATATGAATTGTCGATTAAGATGTCATTGACGGCCTCGCGGTTGAAGGTATTCGTGATAAAGGGGCCGACAACGACCATTCCCACCGATTGAGGCTGCTTGATTAAACCCACAATCAGGTATTCGAGCTTAGTGGCTGTTACAAAATGCAGGTAACGATTAGCGGGTTGAGCGGCCACTTGGATCACGATTTGGTGAAATTCGGTGTGGCTATGAAAGGCTTGAATGGCGTCACTATCGGTTAGGTCTAATAGTTGGTCACCGGTATGACTATAAATAGCGATATTAAGTTGGGTCGCCGAATGAAATAGCTTGGCTGATTGTTGATAATCTGGTGAAGGCAAAAGGGTCACTCCTTAAAAAAATGTTAGCGGTTCCATAAAAGTCATTATAGATCAATTTATGTAAAAATAGTAGAAGAATATGTTGGCTAATTCGGTTAATCTTTAACCAACGACACAATTCAAATTGAACGGAGGAATTCATTTATGTTATACCCAACTGCAACACCTACCCGCGCCTTACTTGATTTATCAGGCCTTTGGAAATTCATGATCGATGAAGAAGTGACCCCAATCGATGTCACCAAGCCGCTACCAACTGATGAAGTGCTGGCTGTTCCCGCTTCATTTAATGACCAGACGGCTTCTCAAAAAATTCGTGATCATTCCGGTTACTTTTGGTACGAGACCAACTTTGATATCGCCAAGCCCCTCCGTTCACAGCGACTGGTTTTGCGGTTTGGCTCCGCTACTCATGAGGCTTGGGTTTATTTAAATGGTCAAGAAATTACTCATCATAAGGGTGGCTTCACCCCGTTTGAAGTTGAAATTAATGATTATCTTCAAGATAGCAATAACCGCTTGACCGTTAAATTGATCAACTTACTTGATTATTCGACGTTGCCAGTTGGTCATTACAGTGAATCCAAGGACGAAAATGGTCATCTGGTCCGCAAAGTTGACGAAAATTTTGACTTCTTCAACTACGCTGGCCTCCAACGCCCCGTTAAAATTTATTCAACGCCACAAGCCCACATCGATGATATCACGGTTGTCCCCGATGTTGATTTAGCAGCAAAATCAGCCAATGTTCACACAACGATTAAAGCAGCTGGTGATTTTGATGAGGTCAAAGTGACAATTCTCGATCACGCCGGTGAAGAAGTTGCGAGTGGCAAGGGCACCGACGAAGTCTTAACCATTTCTAATGTCAACTTATGGCAGCCACTGAACGCCTACCTATACACAGCCAAAGTTGACCTTATCAAAAATGGTGACGTTGAGGATACTTACTCGGAACCATTTGGTGTTCGAAAGATCGCCGTTCAAAACGGTCAATTCTTGATCAATGGCGAGCCATTCTACTTCAAAGGATTTGGTAAGCACGAGGATACTTACGTTCACGGTCGTGGCTTCAATGAACCCGTCAACGTCTTGGACATTAACCTCATGAAGGACATGGGGGCCAACTCATTTAGGACGTCTCACTATCCATACTCAGAAGAAATGATGCGTCTATGTGACCGCGAAGGAATCGTTGTGATTGACGAAACCACTGCGGTTGGGCTGATGGTCACATTTGGCTTCGACGTTTCAATGCTGGAAAGTGACGATTACGAAGATGATACTTGGAAAGAATTGAAGACTGCCGAAGCCCATCAACAAGTCATTCGTGAGCTGATCGATCGTGACAAGAACCATGCATCTGTGGTGATGTGGTCGATTGCCAATGAAGCCGCAACTTTCTCCAAGGGCGCGCATGACTATTTCAAACCATTGTTCGATGAAGCCAGAGAATTAGATCCGCAAAAACGCCCATGCACTTACACCAGTATTATGATGGCTAATCCAAAGACGGATGAATGTATAGATCTGGTTGATGTGATCGCACTGAACCGGTACTATGGCTGGTACATTGGCAACGGAGATTTGAAGACGGCTGAAACGGCTACTCGCGATGAGCTGAAGGAATATCAAGCAAAATTCCCTGATAAACCAATCATGTACACGGAATACGGTGCCGACACAGTTGCTGGCCTTCACAGTAAGTACGGCGAGCCATTCTCTGAAGAATTCCAAGAAGATTATTACCGGATGTCCAGCAAAGTCTTCGATGAACTTCCAAACTTTGTTGGCGAACAGCTTTGGAACTTTGCGGACTTCCAGACCAAATTTGGCATCCAACGCGTTCAGGGGAACAAGAAGGGCATCTTCACCAGAGCCCGTGAGCCAAAGATGGTCGTCCGATATCTGAAAGATCGTTGGACAAATATTCCTGACTTTGGTTATAAAACAAAGTAATCACTTACCAATATAATATGAAGATTTTGAGAGATCACCTGCGAAAACAATGGCGGGGATCTCTTTTTCTTTGGAGACTTACGCTCTGATTGCTAACCGCCTGGATCCACTCACTGTTCTTAGGACAGCTTCTCAAAGCAGTGACTTGCACCTAAGCACCCATTGCAAAAATTCCAAAACCAGGAATTTCAGCAATAGGAGACTTAGGCTCCAGTTTCTAATCGCTATACTCCGCTCACTGTTCTCTTCAATATGGTAAACTTATTACAATTAATAAGTTACGAACCGGACAAGACAGATTGGAAGATATTGAATGGGGTTTATTGGACAAATAGCACTGATTTTGATAGCGACACTGCTTGCGGCAGCCATTAGTCAACGATTGGGGATGCCCGCAGTCATTGGGCAACTGGTTGTTGGGGTCATTTTGGGGCCGGGGGTGTTTGGTGTCCTGCAAAATACCCACCTGATGCACGCTGGTTCTGAAATTGGTGTCATCATTTTGATGTTTATTGCTGGGATTGAGAGTGATTTAGATCTGCTTAAGAAATATTTCAAGCCAGCGATTAGCGTTGCCGCGATTGGTGTCCTCTTTCCAATGATTGCGTTCTATGGTTATGGTGAGTTGATGGGACAAGGGTTTGAACGGTCGATTTTTTGGGGGGTTATTTTCGCGGCAACTTCTGTATCGATTAGCGTCGAAGTTCTCCGTGAATTCAAGAAATTGAACACCAAGGAAGGGGCGACAATCCTTGGAGCCGCGGTGGTTGACGATATTATTGCCGTCATCCTATTGAGTATTTTTGTCAGCTCATTTGGCGTGGCAGACGATAATGCCCCCAATTTGGTGGTTGCAACCATGCTTCAATTGTTATATTTTTTAGGTGTGATCTTGTTGGTCAAATACGTGGCACCGATTGGGTTACGGTTCGCCGAGCGGATTCCAGTTCACGGCTCGGTAGCCATTATCTCGTTGGTATTATGTTTATCAATGGCTTGGCTCGCTGATGTGATTGGCTTGAGCTCAGTCGTTGGCGCCTTCTTCGCCGGAGTGGCCGTTTCCCAGACGAAGTTCCAAGATGAAGTTTCTAGCAGTGTTAGTTCGGTTGGTTACACATTTTTTATCCCGATTTTCTTCGTAAGCATCGGGCTGGATATGGAATTTGGTGGCGTCCTCAAGAATTTAGGCTTCATTGTCATCATGACGTTGTTGGCAATCGCCACGAAGCTATTCGGTGGGGCGCTTGGTGCAGCCATCACCAAGATGAACTGGCGGAGTGCCTTTGTCGTGGGATCCGGGATGGTTTCTCGGGGTGAAATGGCGTTGATCATTGCCCAGATTGGTCTATCTGCCAATTTAATGGCCAAAAATTTATATTCAGAAATTATTATTGTGATCGTGTTGTCGACGATCGTGGCACCATTGTTGTTGAAACGAACGTTGAAAGTCTGATGTTTGAATCGTGCTGCACAAAGCAGAAGTCTGCACCTAAGTCACTTCCCCCAAAAATCCAAAACCCGGATTTATGGTGAAAGTAACTTAGGTTCCGGCTTCTAATCGCTTTGTTCCGCACACTATTATAAAAGGAGTGTCTTTGATGGTTACAGAATATGCAAGTGGCGCAGTTGTTTATGAGGTCAAAGATGGCAGTATCCGCTATCTATTGTTGCGAAGTGCGACTGATGATTTTTGGGGATTTCCCAAAGGGCACGTGGAAAAGAATGAGAATCTCATTCAAACGGCCGTCCGCGAAATTCGGGAAGAAACGAATTTGAAGACGATTATTGACACCAATTTCAAAGAAAAGTTGGAATACGATATGAAAAATGGTCACCACAAGGACGTAACCTTGTTTGTCAGCAAGGTTCACCCCGATGTGAAGGTGACCAAGCAGGATGAAGAGATTAACCAATACGGCTGGTTTAATTTCCAAGAGGCCTATGACACATTATCCTATGACAACTTGAAGCAGTTATTGAAACGGGCAAACGACTATATTTATAATAAAGAAAATATCGGAGAATAGTGGATGACAAATCGAGTTTTCGTAATTACCGGTGCGGCGGGCAGTGGCAAAACCACCGTGCGGAATTATTTACACGATAAATTTCATATGACCAAAGTGATCACCCATACCACTCGAAAACCAAGGGATGGCGAAAAGAATGGCGTCGATTACTATTTTGAAACCAAGGAATCATTCCCGAAGAATCACTACCTGGAGTCGGTTGTCTACGCCGGCAATCGCTATGGCTCGTCTTATGAAGGCCTGGAGAACGCTTGGAAGACGTCACCGTTTGCCTGCATCGTCCTGGATACGGCGGGAGCGATTACATATAAGCAAAAGCTCGGCGATCAAGCGGTGATTATCTATCTCAAGGTCGGTGACACGACAGAGCTGAAAAAACGCATGGCTTGCCGCGGCGACAATTCGGCGATGGTGGCCAAACGTATCCATAGTAAGGAATATCTTCGCGACTTGGAAATGCCTGAAGAACTGGAAGGTAAGGCCTATGAAATCGTGAACTGGGATCTTGGCAAAACTCAGCGTAAAGTTGACAAGATTGTCACTCAATATTTAATTGAACCAATGGGATAGTTGTTGCAAGGAGCTAAATGTGATAGTATGCACTTAAATAGTAATTGTTACTATAGCGAAAGTGCCGATTCAAGTTTTGAGTAACCCAGTCCAAATCAACTCAAACAAGTGAATCCCACCCAACAATATCATGAGGTGAATAGAATGCCTTCAACAGTCAAAGAAGCAACGAACGTATTAAAAAGTAATCATTTAAAAATCACGAAACAACGGACAGCCATGCTTGAATTTCTATTTAACACGGCCAAAAAGAAGTACGTTGAAGTCACCAGCATCGATGACTTCATGCGCCAGACGTTCCCCAATATGAGCCACAACACAATTTATCGCAATATTTCTGAGTTTGCGGATCTGGGAATCGTTGAGCGCCAAGTCCAGGGTGACCGAGCCTCAGTTAAATTTCAATGTGATTTTGAACATGAACATCATCATCACTTTATTTGTAGCAATTGCGGCAAGGTGATTGAGCTAAAAGACTGCCCACTAAGCGAGGAAATCGTTAACCAATTGCAGGGTTGCCAAGTGACCGGCCACCTTTTCCAGATTTATGGCCTGTGTCCTGAATGCGCTCAACTTAACGAATAATTAAATAAAAATTTACCAATCGTTCAAATTAATGTGCGATAATTGGTCTACCAAATCTGAATAAGGAAGTTTTTGTGAATGGATAATAGAATTCCGCCATTAATAACACCGTTTGCGATTCTGTCAATTTCGCTCGCACTCGGAGCTACAAACGTCGTGGTTAATAAGGTAACGTCCACTAATGAAGGAACGCCTACTACCACTCAGACGACCAATCAAAAAAATACGTCAAATAAAATATTTGGTACACCTAAAAAGAAGTCGGATTCTGACGCCGAGAAGGAAAAAGCGAAGGCTAAGGAATCGTCTGAAAAAGCTGCTAAGGAATCCTCTGAAAAGAAAGCAGCCGAGGAATCCAAGAAGGCTTCTTCAGCAAAAGAAGAATCAAATAATACCGACACAACGACTGACGATACCGATACCAATCAAACGACTGGCACCAAAAAATCGACAACTGGTACTACTGGTAGCAAGAGTAATACCAATAAATCAACAACAACCGGTGGCACCACTAATAAGAGTGATACTCAGACGAATAATGATGACAACACTCAGACAGGCACAACGGATAATAATGCCAACACCACAACTGGCAGTACAACCACGGGCAACACCGGTGGCAATACTGGCACAACAACTGCGGGAAATACAACCACCACGCAGGATGGTGAAGGGGGTAATCAATAATGTTTAGCTTTTTAGACATGGTCAATCATTACCTCGGTTATTTTAATATTAACGTCAAATTAAAGAGCCGCATCTACACAATCCTGGGAGCCTTTGGTGACCTTTATTTGTTTTACATTAGTTTCCGGTTCTTGAAAAATAGCTACTTGAAGCAAGGCTCGCTGATCTTGGCGGTTGCGATCATTTTGCTGTACTTCACCCTTTGTAATTTCTTCTATTATTTTACAACCAAGCAGCCGTGGTTTGACATTTCGCCCAAATTGGCTAAGTGGCTGCACATTCAAGAACATCCTCAAGAGACTCAGGTGAATTCACGGATGGGGTCGACAGTGGTGCCGGAAACGAGGCGAAGTAACATTGCCGCCAATGGGTTGTTTGATGACTCTCATCTATTACCGGCTAAGATTGAAGTCACTGCCTCAGAGCAGCAAAACATCAATCGATTAGCTGCTCAAATGGAACAGGAGGGCTTATTTACCACCGATTACGATGGCATGAGTGACCGCAAGATTTACGAGTTGCTCAAGGTCAACGATGGTAAGCCAATCTACGCAATCGGCAAAGACGTGTTAATGCCTTACTTTGAAATGCGGAAGCAGGGATTGTCAATGATCGTCTACTGCGGCATGAATCAATCTGAGATTTATCCAGTCGGCGAAATTAAGCGGGTGGGACTGCAATCGGTTCGCTCCCTTGATTTATCGGAAGTGAAACTGTACCTCGCATCCGTCACTCTGGTGGGCGGCCCCTACAAGCAGATCGGTCGCTCCGGCGTGATTGAAGCCCCCCAGGAGTACACGGTTCGGGCGTCAGTTGCGTATAAGAAACGATCGTGAATTTAATATCGTGTTTGGAATACTAATTTTGGGACTAAAATGGATTTGATCCCAAATTTCGAATGAAAACGGTCATGCATTCTGTTTCTGGAACGCATGGTCGTTTTTGCTTAAAGAGGTATAATTATACACTTATACTTATAAACAGTACCGTTATCAGTGCCGATTTGTATTTTCATAAAATGTTCGATATAATTATTCAATCGATACCCGAATTTATTAATCTGAAGGTTTGCTTTTTTGGCTGTGCTACGGAATGATAACAATCAAGTAAAACTTTTGTAACAATTTTTTGACCAATGAGGATTTTTAACATAATATGGAATTAGTATCATTCTTAGGCGACTTTAATGAAGCCTAATATATTGGAGGAGAAAGACATGGCAATGATCGAATTTCAAGATGTCCAAAAGTACTATGGCGACTTTCACGCCCTCAAGGACATTAATTTAAAAATTGAAGCAGGCGAAACCGTTGTTCTGATCGGCCCTTCAGGTTCTGGAAAGTCAACCCTAATTCGGACGGTTAATGGTCTTGAACGGATTCAAGAAGGTAAATTAATTGTGAATGGCCAGGATTTGGCCGACCGTAAGACGGATATGAACAGAATTCGGAAAAACGTCGGGATGGTTTTCCAACATTTTAATTTGTATGCAAATAAGACGGTTTTGGAGAACATCATGCTGGCACCTCGGATCGTATTGCACCGACCGGAAGATGAGAACAAAAAGGTCGCATTGCAGTTATTGGATCAAGTTGGGTTACGAAGCCAGGCTAACAAGCTGCCAGCTCAATTATCAGGTGGTCAGCAACAACGAATTGCGATCGCCCGTTCACTGGCAATGAAGCCTAAGTGCCTCTTATTTGATGAACCAACCAGTGCCCTTGATCCTGAAATGATTGACGATGTTTTAAATGTTATGAAAGAGATTGCGAACGACTCAGATATGACCATGCTGGTGGTTACCCACGAAATGGGATTTGCTCGTGAAGTTGCCAACCGGGTTGTCTTTATGGATGACGGCCGCATTTTGGAAGATGATAGCAGCGAGAAATTCTTTAATGGTGAGCCTACCAATGAACGGGCACGACAATTTCTTGGTAAGATTATTACCCACTAAAATTGGTATTGGAGGGTCACATCATGAAAAAGCTTTTTTCAAAGATAGGGTTATTAGTTGCCCTAACTGTGATGGTCGTGTCATTGGGAGCGTGCAGCAGTTCGGCTTCCAAGAAGAATGTGCTTAAAGACGACCAACAGACGAAGACCATTACCTGGGGTGTTAAAGCCGACACCAAGCTATTTGGCTTGATGGATGTTCGGGATAATCAGATTAAGGGATTTGAAATCGATCTCGCCAAGGCCATGACCAAGCAGATCCTTGGTAAAGATGGCAAGGCGCGGTTCATTCAAGTTACCAGCCAAACACGGATGCCGTTACTTAGAAATGGTAATATTGATGCAATTATGGCGACGATGACCATTACGCCGGAACGAGCCAAGCAAGTTGATTTTTCCCGGTCATACTTTGACGCTGGGCAAGCAATTCTGGTTAAGAATGGCAGCCCAATTAAGAATGTCCGTGATTTGAATAAGAAGGGCGCCGTTGTCCTTGGCGTTGTGGGTTCCAACTCCGTTCAAAACATCGGCAAGTTTGCGCCCAAAGCTAAGGTGCTTCAGTTGTCAGATTATTCGCAAGCTTTAACTGCTCTGAAGTCTGGGCAGGGGGATGCCTTAACCACTGATAACGGGATCCTTTACGGGATGTCGATTGAAAACCCCGGTTATTCCGTTGTTGGTGGAACATTCACCAATGAACCATATGGGATTGCGGTTGATAAAGGTCAGGCACCGCTTAGGAATGCCATGAACAGTGCTTTGACCAAGGTCGAAAATTCTGGCCAATACAACAAGCTTCTTTATAAGTGGTTCCATAAAGTTAAAGGCTTTGACTTCAAGGGGGCAGAACGATGATTAGTATATTTCAAAATTATGGTGGTGCGCTCCTATATGGATTAGGGCAAACGCTCCTGTGCAGTATTATCGCCTTGGTATTTGCGTTAATCATCGGCTCAGGGTTTGCCATCCTAGAAGTTGTGCCAAACAAGTTTTTTAGAGTAATTGCTAAAATTTACATCGAAGTTTTTCGAAACATTCCATTATTGGTTATTACCATGTTCTTCTACGTGGTCATTCCGATGTATATTGTTGAAATTAGCGGCTTCGTTTCCGGAACAATTGGTTTGATCCTTTACTCATCGGCCTTTATCGCTGAAACGGTTCGTTCTGGAATCCAATCCGTTGATCCTGGTCAAATGGAAGGGGCTCGCTCAACTGGCTTGTCCTTCTGGCAATCAATGAGATACATTGTGTTGCCACAGGCGTTTAGGTACGTGATTCCCCCATTGGGCAACCAGTTTATTAACTTGGTTAAAAATTCATCAGTCCTGGCCTTTGTTGCCGGCTTTGATTTGATGTACCAAGGTAACGTAATTGCGTCCGACTCACTGCAAAGTATGAGCACTTACCTCTGCGTTGGGATATTGTACTTGATTTTGACCTTGCCGTTGAGTTATTACATGCGTTATCTTGAAAAGAAATTGGCTTAAGGGAGGAATGATCATATGTTAACGATCTTAGGTGCATATTCATGGATTAACATTCGGTTCCTTCTTGAAGGGGCCTGGGTCACGATTCTGGTTTCAGTTCTCTCGATCATCCTGAGTTACATATTTGGGCTGATTCTAGGAGTGATCCGCTACGTTCAGATCAAGTATGTTTCGGCAATCGTCGGTTTTTTGATTGATATCATTCGGAACCTGCCATTGATCCTGATCATCTTCTTTACCTACTTTGGCCTACCAAACATTGGTTTCAAGCCGGATCCAATTTGGGCGTCAGTCATTGCCATGGCGGTCTTTGAGTCGGCAATGGTGGCCGAAATTGTCCGGGCCGGAATTAATTCAATTCCAGTTGGCCAAATGGAAGGCGCCCGTTCTACTGGGATGTCTTATTGGCAGGCACTGCGATACATTATCCTGCCACAAGCGGTTAAGAATATGATCCCAGCGATTGTGAGCCAATTTATTTCGCTGGTTAAGGATACATCATTGGCGACGATCATTGTCCTGCCGGATCTGATGAACCACGCTCAGATTATTTACGGGCAAAACACCAACTACACGATCCCCATGTTCCTGGCACTTGCGGTTATGTACTTTATCGTTTGCTACTCACTGTCGCTGTTGTCACAGTATCTCGAACACCGAATTGGCTCATCCAAGAAGAAGGGTGCCGATGAGGCGGAGATTGTGGCCCAGGAGGCGCAGAGATAAATTAATTATTTATAGATATTTAAGTGAATCACATCTATTCATCCGGAGAGGATAGATGTGATTTTTATTATATGTTGACCAATTTGTAAGCGCTTTATGTTAGAATGAAATTGTTGAAGGGGTATAAGCGTATGTATTTTTTGTATAGACTATATATAAATTTTGAGGGGGAATTTTGTCATGGATAATATTGATTATCACCAAAAGGCAAAACTGCGATGGCTTTTTAAGACCATTATGGTGGCCGTGGCAACAGTCTTGTTTGGCCTATCGTTTAATCTGATGGGAGGGGGACAGCAGCGCACTCTGGCTGCTGATACTAATACTAACGCGGCACTTGATGAATTAATGCCTAACGAACGATTGCAACAGTTAGTTTTGTATAACATGAAGGATCAAGGGATCGTTGATGATGAATACACATTAAGTCAATTTACTCCAACCAGTTTTAAAGATGATCTGGGTAAAATGACTCAACTGGTTTGGCAGCCAGGTGATGATAAGTCAGATGACTATAATAATCTGGATGCTTGGAATGGCGGTAATGGGGCAATTGGTCAACCAAATCCAAATCCCGGGAATTATTCATTAAAAGGATTGGAATATTGTAAAAATTTGACCGATCTTGAACTTTCACAATCTAATTTTGATTTTGGCCATCATCTATTCAGAAATGATATTGTTGATGTTTCACCTTTAAGTGGCTTAGTTAAACTTCAAAAAATTGATCTAAGTCGTGAACGAATTACGGATATTACACCAATTAGTAATTACCAAACGTAACTTATTTGAACATCAATTTTAATTCCATTTCAGATTTATCGTCATTAGATGCTAAACAATATACCGATGGCTTTTGGTATGAGGGGCAATCATATGTTTTACCATTCAAAAACTTACCGAGTGATTCTTATAGTTGGGTAACACCTTTTGAGGGGAAGTTACCAAAGGACGTTAACTATTTGCCAACGGAAGTTTATTCTGCTGCCCGGCAAGGGGTTGTTTTAAATTATGCTCCAGAGGACAACCCGGCTGGTCCAAATTTTCCACATACTTATCTTGAAATTTTTTACGGTGGTGCCGTGCCAACAATTAGTGGTGATTCACTTTTGTTTAATGACTTAGCCCCACAAGCAGAGGCGACGACTGATAATCCTTGGAATAATCAAATGAAAGTTGTAAAGAACACATATAAGAACTACATGATTGCTTATTATCGACAAGGCCAAAACACAAACCCAACTTTTACGGCTTACATTCCATATGAGACCAATGTGGCCGAATCTAAATATGAGATTCAACCCGTCGATAAAAATGGTAACAACATTAGTGGCTATACGCCAACATCATTTCCTGGTACAGAGGGTGATAAGGTAAGTGTACCAACTATTTCCGGGTACACCGTTAATGATAATAAGGTTGTAGATGGGCAAATTACTTTACCCGCCGGTGATAGCAGCCAAACTACCATTATTAAAGTTATTTATGATAAGAATACGGTTCCTTACACTATTCACCCAGTTGATAAGGATGGGAATTCATTGGGTCATGATGTTAGCGGTGAAGATGCTGCAGGGAAAGCAGTAGATATTCCTGATATTCCCGGCTACGTTGTTAATGACAGTAAAGTTGTAAATAATGCCGGGCATAATCAAGTAATTATTCCCGATAGTGGAGGCAACATTAATGTGATCTATGCCAAGACATTTGCCAATGAGACTACACTAAACGTTAACTATCTGGACAATGATAATAATCAATTACTTCAACAAAAGTTAATTCACGGTTCAGTGAATGATCCTTATACGGTTACCGATGATTATTACCCGGATACTTTAACGATTAACGGCCAACTTTATATTCTAGTTCGAGGGAAAATGCCAGCTAATTTATCCGGAACTTTGGTAGCGAATACTGCACCTGTAATTCTCTATTATCAAAAACAAGTTACCCCTCCCAATCCGAACCCAGGCCCCGGGCCAGAGCCAAATCCAACACCAGTTAACCCAACTCCAACGCCATCAACTCCGACAGTAACAACGCAGCCATCAACCCCTGGCATTGCCAAAAAGGGTGAAGCCGTTTACGCTTTGAAGAAGATCTACATGTACAGTAATAAGGACTTCAAGAAGAGTGAACGAGTTGCCAACTATGCCAAGAAGCCACGAATTAATCGACCAATGTTTGTGGTAACGGATTATGCGAAGTCGAAAGCTGGCAACTTGCGGTACGTGGTTCGTGATGTGAACCATCATAGCAAAACTGCAGGTAAGAAAGGTTATATTACGGCTGATTATTCCTTTGTTCGACCAGTTTATTATCACAGTTCTCACAAGACACTGACGGTGATCAATCCGCGGGGTGTCAATGAATATACAAATAAGGACTTGACTGGCAAAGTTAAGAACTTCAAACAAGGCACGCAGCTCAAAGTGAAGGGCTTTGTTAAGCATAACTTAACGACTCGTTACCTCTTGAGTAATGGTCACTACATTACCGGAAACCGCAAACTTGTGATTGCTGGTAACCAGAAGCAGCCGAAACAAATCAAAGTTAAGAAAGCCATTTATCGTTACAATAACGCCAACTTCAGTAAACGCACGAAGCACATTAAGAAGGGGACCGTGTTGAAAGTTAAGAAGTGGGAATACTCACAACCATACTCAACTACGACCTTTGGTGCTAAACGTTATGCGGTTGCTGGTGGTTATGTAACTGCTAATAGCAAGTATGTGAAGGTAATTAAATAGGATTACGAAAAAAGTCTATCAGTTTCTTGCGGATAGGCTTTTTTATGTAGAACCGGGTTTTAAATGATTTTGAAAAATTCATTAGGAGTGCATCGTAAATTTGACATACGACATATATTTAAATAGGTAGTATATCACAAGCCACTTGAGAAAAAGAGCAGTGAAAAATGATTGTATTGCAACATAATTACTTGTTAAAATTAAAAGATGGTCAAGAGACTTAGGTAGCACCTAATCAACTTTGGCTTAGTGAATTACGGATGGTGCCCACCCCTCAGTAAGAATACCCACGGAGGTGAGGTGCCATGCCAATTGGAAAGATTAGGAGGCCGTCCCGGTGCAAGTCGCCGTGATGATTTGGGTAACCGCACAAGCAAGCTTAACGTTTGCGCGAGCGGATTACCTAATAAAAAAAGCTAATCATTTAGATTAGCTTCGCCCAAATCATCCATACTCACGTTTGTGGCTGTCGGTCTCGTCCACCGGCAGTCACTTTTCATATAGTTATGATACATGATTTGTGGGGTGGTTTCAAGGATTGGGGTGGGGTTATCGGAGAGTAATTTACTTATAGATAGTGTGTATAGGACGCCACTACGGTAGAAATCTTTGACGGGTCTCTAAGATACTTTGGCTTTGTACGCCATTATATAGTGGAAATGCGCTCTGACGACCCTGACCCCTACTGCATAAGCAAAACCAACCAACAATGAACAAAACGCGTTCATCATTGGCTGATTCTGCTTATGCTCCGGGGTCAAACCGGGTCTCGTCGCGCTCTGGCCTCAATCCAGCACATCAATCTTCTTCACATCCGCTAAATTACTCATCTTCATGATGAAATCATCAGGATCTGTTCGTCTTATTAATCTAATTTGCATTTCTAGTGAGAACGAATCTGGCTTATACGCTAAGATTCGCATGCGGACATTGGTACTGCCGATAATTTGCAATCGCTTGGGCAGGGCATCCATATCGTTTAGCTTTCCAGTGAAGGTTACTTGCAGGCGGATCAGAGTGCGGTTTGGGTAGCGTTTCAGTGCCTTGATTCTGCGGACAATCGTTTGGGTGATCAAAATGCACAGCGTACCCGCAATGCCGATGACATACATGTCAGCCCCGATAGCCAAACCAATTGCTGCCGTTGCCCACAAGCCAGCCGCCGTGGTTAAACCGTCAATTTTGTGGTTTCTGGTCATGATTGCGCCGGCACCGATGAATCCAATTCCAGTGACAACCTGGGAAGCCACTCGGGATGGGTCCAAGCTGATGTCAGTGGCGTGACCGGTTAAATCAAAGAAACCATATTTTGAAATGATCATGAAGAGGGCAGCACCGACCGCAACCAACATGTGGGTCCGAATGCCGGCAGTCTTCAAGCGGACTTTACGCTCATAACCGACCGCGCCACCGCAAATAGCGGCCACAAACAGCCGCAGCACCCATTCCAGTTGATATAACCAGTAATCCATTGGCAGCACCTCCGTTCAAATAATATAACTAATTGCATTATATATCGAAATAATCACTAACCAAAATATTATGCCGATAGATCAATGGATTGCCGCAGTTAAACAAAGCAAAAAAGAGCCTCCTCATCAGTTGAGAAGACTCTTTATGCCCGAATATATTATGATCTTAGTTAAATACATAGACCTTACTTTCATAAGGGCGTAATTCCGTGCCTTGATCATCATCGTAATTGCTGATGACGAGTTTGTCAGCTTTCCCCTGATCATAATCACGGGTCACCGTGTTGGCAGTGAAGTTACTGATTACCAGCAACGTCTTGCCTTGATAATGACGCCGGTAAGCGAAGACTTCTGCATCGTCAGGATCAATTTCATCATAGGTTCCAAACTTAACCAAGTCGGAATCATGCCGGAGTTGGATTAACTTCTGATAGTGGCAAAAGACGGAATCTTTATCTTCCACCACAGCTTTGGCATTGATTTCCTTATAAGTTGGATTCAAGGCGAACCACGGCTTCACGTCCGAGAAACCAGCGTTCTTGCCGTCGTCCCATGGCATTGGGGTGCGGGCATTATCCCGGGAAATGTTGGCTAAATACTTCAGCATGGTTGGCCCATCCACCAGCTTCTTTTCCTCGACCAACTCGCGGTAGGCGTTGATTGATTCGAGATCTTCGTACTGATCAATGCTGGTGTAGTGCACATTGGCCATGCCAAGTTCTTCACCTTCAAAGACAAATGGCGTTCCTTGCATCATGTGAAGGGTAGTACCCAGCATTTTAGCGGCACGAACCCGGTAATTCGGATCATCGTTGGCGAAGCGGGAAACTGCCCGAGGCTGATCATGGTTGTTCCAGTAGAGACTGTTCCAACCCTTGCCATCTAAGGCCTTTTGCCAACGGGAGAGGGCGTTCTTCAACTCCGGTAACTTGACCGGCTGATCGTTCCACTTACCCAAGCGTTTGTCTGGATTGGGTTCCAAAGCAACGTGCTGGAACTGGAAGACCATGTTCAGTTCATGGCTGTCGAGGCCAGTGTAGCTGATGGCATCTTCGGGCTTTGAACTCGGCATTTCACCAACTGTCATGACATCGTAGTGGGAAAGCACCTTGTCGTTCATTTCGTGGAGGTAGTCGTTTAACTTAGGCCCATCGGCAACCAGACCTTCCGTGAGTGGGTAGGTGCCGGGTTCAGGTGCATCGGGAAGGCCTTCAGGTTTGGAGATCAGGTTGATGACGTCCATTCTAAAGCCATCAATCCCTTTATCCAACCAGAATCGCATGATGTTCCAAACGGATTCCCGAACGGCTGGGTTTTCCCAATTCAAATCAGGTTGACCAGGGGCAAACAAGTGTAGGTAGTACTGGCCTCGTTCCGGAACGTATGTCCAGGCACTGCCACCAAATGCTGCGTGCCAGTTGTTGGGTTCACGACCATCAACTGGATCGCGCCACATGTAGTAGTCGGCGTACTTGTTATCCTTGGATTGTTTGCTTTCTTGGAACCAGCGGTGTTGATCGGAAGTGTGGTTAACCACGAGGTCCATTAGTAACTTCAATCCGTGGGCGTGAACCTCCTTCAATAATTCGTCGAAATCGGTCATCGTGCCATATTCCGGTAAGATCTTCTCGTAATCGGCAATATCGTAGCCGTTATCTTTGAGAGGGGACTGATAAATTGGGTTCAACCAAAGGACGTCAACTCCGAGCTTCTTTAAATAAGGCAGGCGCTTGATGATTCCATGAAGATCACCAATCCCATCATTGTTACTGTCCTGAAAACTTTGTGGATAAATCTGATAAATTACGGCATTTTGCCACCATTTGTGGGTCATATTGAATTCTCCTCTTTTTTTAGTGAGCGGAGTCAGGCGGTTAGAAACTGGAATATAAGTCTCCATGGGCAGAAATTCGTGGGCTTGGAATTTTTGCCCATGGTGCTTATATGGAAGTTTCTGCCTGACGTAGCTGTCCTAGTTATTATAGTTTAACTGGTTCACTGAGCCTTGAGTGGATAAAGCGAACTGAAAATGCGGCGAGTACTAATGAAACTCCGCCAACCAAGAACATTGCTGGCATTGAGTGACCAACCATTGGGAAGATGAAGAAGCTGCAAAGGGATGCGGCAATTTGGGGCAAGCAGATTGCACAGTTGAAGAGTCCCAGGTAAGCCCCTTCATTTTCACCGTTCAAAGCCTCTGTTAAGAGTGAGAATGGTTGGGTGTTCATGGTGATATAAGTGATCCCGATCAGGCAGAATGGCAAAACGAGCAACCATTTGCTGTGGATGAAGAAGATCAGAATGAAGCCAAGGGCACCAGCAAGTAAACCAAAGACGTACCATGCTTTTCGGTGTTCTGGTTTAGTCCGTGCTTGCACTAACAAACCAAAGACAACTGAAGCAACAGCTTGAATACAAGTGAGTACCCCATACCAATTACCAGCGGCTTGATAACCGGCTGATGATGGGTTGGATGTGTGCCAAACATTCAAGGAAATGGCACCGGCAGCGTAGGTCCAAGAGTAGAGAATGGCAAACCAGGTAAAGAATTGAACAATGGAGATTTCCCAGAATACCCGGGGGGCTTTCTTGGTTAATTCCCAAAGACTAGGCTGCTTCTTTCGCTTGGTTAAGTCAATGTTGTGATATAAAGCATATTCTTCAGGATTGTATTCGTGAACCTTGGCAATTGTGTAGAACGAGGTCAGCAACAGAACGGCTGCGGCCAGGTAATAGGCTAATTTAACGGTGATTGGCACTTCACCTTTTTGAGCGACGTTTGAAAGACCGATGAAGGCGAGAAAGAATGGAACCAGACTGGCGAGCACTCCACCAAGGTTGGAGAAGGACTGCTGCCAAGACCAAGCCATATCTTTTTGATCTTCGTTGACCATGTCGCCGATGACCATCTTGAATGGTTGCATACAAACATTGGATGAGAGATCCATGAACAAGGTGGCAATGGCGGCAAACCATAGAGCGGCCGCCGAACCATAACCAAATCCAAATGAACCGGCGTTAGGAAGTAATACCAGAACGATTGCTGCGACGGGTGCGCCAATAAATAAATACGGCATACGTCTTCCAAAACGGGTCCAAGTGCGGTCAGAGTACTTACCAATTAATGGCTGAATAACCATTCCGGCCAGCGGTGGCAAGATGAAGAAAAAGCCTAAGTTATTCGGGTTGGCGCCAATGGTTTGAAAAATTCGCCCCATTTGTGATTGTTGAAGTGAGAACGCCATGTTAACCCCGAAAAAGCCAAACGTCATTGCAAAAATCGTACTTACTTTCAAACTTGGCAAATGGGATGCAAAACTTTTAGGTTCAGTTTTAACGTCACCATTACCAGCTTTTGCTTTTGCGTCCATAATGATTCCTCCTAAAAAATAAGTGAGCGGAGTAAAGCAGTTAGAAGCTGGAGCCTAAGTCTCCTTCTGCTTTACGGAGCTGTTTTAATAAAAGTGAGCGGAGTAAAGCACTTAGAAACCAGAATCTAAATCTCTTTTTTCGAAAGCTCCTACTTCAGGAATTTTTGAAAAAGATGCTTAGATAGATATTTCGCTTTACACAGCCGTCCTACGTGAACGCCCCAGCAACTTGGCCAATAAATATATTGCAAGGAAACGTTTACAGCGATTATAATATCACTGAAAGAAAACGTTTGCAAGCCTTTTGCATCAACATCACAAACGTTTGTGTTTTACTAAAAATTTAGGCGCCGTTTACTGTGTTAAAATGAGGTGAACATCGTAAAGCGCTTAACATTAATGATTCTAGTGAAACTTATCAATATACATAAAAGAGAGGTGGCGCAATCATGGCGGTCACAATTAAAGATATTGCTAAACAAGCAGGGGTCTCTCCTGCCACTGTTTCAAGAGTGCTGTCTGGTCAGGCAGCATTTTACTCAGAGAAGACAGCAAAAAAGGTAAAAAAAACAGCCAAAAAACTTGGCTATCAAAAAAATACGGCTGCCGTTGAATTGGTTACCCGCCGTAGCAAGGTGATTGCGGTCATTGTGAGCTCAACCAAGACGAACTTTTCCGACCAGATCATCGATGGGATTCAGCAAGAGGCCGGTGAGCATGATTTGAATGTGATTATTTTATATGCCGGCGAAAAAGATCCCCAGATGGAACGAAAAGCTTTGGAAACCGTGATTGAACGGTCGGTAATGGGTATTTTGTTGGTCGCCGTTAACCTTAATTCGGTTAATGAGAACCTGTTAGTCAATGCCAATATTCCATACCAGTTCCTATCAATCACCCTTAAAAATCGAAAATTACCGTTCATTACCTCGGATGATTTTCAGATCGGCTATCAAGCTACCAAGTATTTGATTGATAAGGGTCACTCCAAAATTGGATTTGCGGCAGCGGATTTAGACTCTGTGACTGGTCAGTTACGATTGGATGGGTATCATCAGGCCATGGCTGATAATGGGTTGCAATTGAATTCGGCCTGGGTTTGCGGCGGTGACTTTGCTTATGAAGACGGCGTTAATGCGATGAAACAATATGGCCGTGAGCCGGAGGTGACCGCGGTGATCGCATCCAGTGATTTGGCCGCAATCGGCGTGATGAATCAGGCGCAGGATTATGGATTGAAAATCCCAACTGATTTAGCTGTGATGAGTGTTGATGGGACGAAACTTTGCAGCATCGTGCGGCCGCAATTAACCAGTGTCACTCAGGAATTCTTCGAGATGGGTGTTCGGGGGATGCAGCAGATTATTAGTCAACCGACAAAGGCTGCCAAATCAGCTTTTACCCCATTTAAAATTATTGCTAGGCAGAGTGTCTAGGACAGCTCCTCCAGGCAGCAACCTGCACGTAAGCACCACAAGCAAAAATTCTAAAATCGGGAATTCCTCCTTGCGGCGACTTACGCTCCGGTTACTAATCGCCTGGATCTGCTCACTTATTTTTAGGAAGGAGTGGCATCTAATGAAAGCAATTGTATTGCGAAAACCGGGGGAACCGGATGTATTGTCGTATGAAGATGTGCCAACGCCAACAGTGAAGGCAGGTTGGACGTTAGTCAAGGTCAAAGGATTCGGGGTCAACCGGTCGGAAATCTTTACCCGAAATGGGTGGTCACCGACTGTCAAATTACCGCGGATCTTAGGGATTGAGTGCGTTGGTGAAGTTGTCAAAACCACTGATCCAAGTCGACTACATCCCAGCCAACGGGTGATTTCGGTTATGGGCGGCATGGGCCGTGAATTTGATGGCAGTTACGCGGAATACACCTTGTTGCCCAATAAGCACATTTATACCGTTTACACTGATCTGAATTGGGACGATTTAGCAGCCGTTCCGGAAACTTGTGGGACAGCTTATGGCTCGTTGAAAAAATTGAAATTGGCCTCTGGTAATCGTTTATTGATCCGGGGTGCTACCAGTGGGGTCGGGGTTGCGGCTGCTCGCTTAGCCAGGGCAATGGTGCCAACAATTGAAATCACTGGTTCCACTCGGCATATGGAAAAGGCCAAGGAATTGAAAGAAAATGGCTTTGACGACGTGATCCGCGATGAGGATAACAAATTGCAGACGGATGGCTCGCAGTTTGACCGCGTGTTGGAGCTGGTGGGCGCAACCACTTTGAAAAATTCGATGATGGTAACCAAAACCGATGGCATTGTCTGTATGACCGGTGAATTGGGCGGCGTGTGGACCCTTAAAGATTTTGAACCAATCTCTGAATTGCAAGGCGCTTACCTCACTAGCTTTGAATCAGGCGCGCTAAATCAAGCCACCTTTGATGAATTATTCGACTTGATCGATAGGAACCACGTTGATGTGACACCAAGAAAAGTGTTTGACCTGCAACACACCGCTGACGCCCAGGCGTTTATGGATGGACATTATAGCTTTGGGAAAGTGATTGTGCGGGTGCAGTGAGTAAAGCAAAAAGCAGGGATCGGGCTCACAATAAAAAGGCTACCCCACTATATTTGGCGAAATTGCAGTGGGGGTAGCCCTTTTTTGATACTCGTTGAAACACTTGAAATAATCTGTTGAATTTCAAGCAGTTTGTAAGTGAAATGCTACAGATAATCATTGAGATGAGATTCTAAGAACTGATCAAGGCCTTTAATGTCGACAAGTTGGAGCTTGCCAATTTTTATGACCCGCCACTCTTTGTGGAAATCAACTAGCGTACTAGTATCAATCCAAGATGGATGGTCAAGCCCAGCTTGCTGCCATTCTCGAATTTTATAGTAGAACTTTTTTATATGCTCCGATTTAGTGACATATTTTGTGGTGATCCTGAATAACTGATAATGAACCTCGTCTTGCTGATAAATCAAGACAGGCTGGGTCTTGCCTTTTCCCACTTGATCTGAGTATGTTATGAAGGCAATCGCAATCGTATTATTTTTCATCATCGTCTCCAAACAAGAATTTTTCGGCTTCTTGTTTATTTTTGATGATAGGGATGCCTAAAGATTTGATTGTACTTGTTAAATGATGGGTGGCCCGCTCTTCATCAGTCAGTGAAAAGTCGAAAGGAATCTTCCCTTCTGCTTCGATGCGACGGTATAAAGCATTCATAAGAATGGATGGATTCAGTCCCAGATCTGATAAGATGTCATTTACATCGTCACTTAATTGTTGATCCATCATAACTTGAATCCGTTTCTTTTTATCAGATTTAATTGGCATAGGAGCACCCCGATCATGTTATACGTATTCTGTATGTATATCATACTGAAAAATAGCGTGTATGTACAAGATTCTATACTCTATTTCCGTAGTCTCAGCCAATGTTTGAAAAATCAGGGCATTAATTTTAGTGGTTTGTTGATGACGCCAATGGAAAAAACATGTTCATAAAAAGAGTCCCCACGACACAAACCTGTCATGAGAACTCTTATATTTATACTAATCTAACATTTCATAAATTCACGCCATCCACCTAATCCTGATTCTTCACTTCAGAATCATCCGCAATCGAACCACGATTCTTCTTGGATTCATAATAGAAGATTGGGATACCGATACCGACCAAAACGAACGATGTCAGCACGCCTGGTAAGTCTGACATGATTTCACTGACGATCACGAATAGCGAACCGCAGATGGCTAAAATTGGGGTGATGGGGTAGAGCGGAGTTGAGAAGACCCGCTTTTGGCTTGGGTTCCGTTTTCTCAACAGGAACACGCCCACAAAAGCCATGACGTAGAAACAGTAGACGGTGAAAATACATAATTCAGATAATCGATCAGCGTTTGAGAAGATAATCATGATGGTTACGATGATCAATTCAGCGATCGTTGAAAAGATTGGTGTATGTGACTTTGGATGCAAGTATGAGAGTGTCTTTGAAAATGGCAGCTGGCCCCCTTTAGCCATTGCGTACATGATCCGGGGGAAGGTCATAATTTTACCATTCATACAGCCAACGATCGAAATGATAATCCCGATACTGAGAATCTTTCCACCAATGTCACCAAATGCTTTATTGGCAATGTAAGGAATCGCACTGGTCCCTAACTTGTGAATTTGTTCAGCGGGAACGGAGCGATAGACCCCATAAGAGACCAAAAGGTAAATGACCATGACGGCCAAGATTCCAAACATGATCGCTTGAGGTAACAACTTCCGAGGGTTCTTAATTTCACCACCCAAATTAGCGACCAGAATCCAGCCGTCAAACGCGAACAGGGTTGCCAAGATCGCAACACCAAAGTTGCCGGCCGTCTGATGAACAGTGACTAAGCTTTGGCCAAAGGCACTTTGATTCCCAAAAAAGAGGCCAAAGATAATTAATGCGGCAACGGGAACCAACTTGCAGATGGTTGTCACAATAGCAAAAGTAGCACCATATCGGTTCGAGAATAAATTTAAAATGCCAACTGCAACGATGGTTCCAATCGCGAGATAGACGTTATATTTACTTGGGAAACCAAAAAAATCTGATAATAAAATGGCGAGATAAGCGCCTAGTGAGGCGATCATGGCTGGACCATAAAAAATAATTTGCATCCAACCGGATAAAAAGCCCCACATCTTGCCGTAAATTCGTTCCATATAAACATAGAGGCCACCGGTTTCGGGCATTTGCGACGCAATTTCAGCAATTGTCAGCCCAGCGGTGATTGTCAAAAGGCCCCCGGCAAACCAGGCAAATAGGCCCATCGTGGTTGAGCCGGCGTCATCTAGGACAGCTGACTGACGGACGAAAACGCCGGCACCGATTATCGTTCCAATAACTAACGCGAGTGCCGACCAGAGGCCGAGATCTCGGTCAAGTGACACTTCTTTTTGTTGTTTCATGTTTCCAGTTCTCCTTCTTCTCATTCAAAATAGGGTGGCGAGTAAAGTGGGGCTCGTCCAGCAAAATTTACTGGTCGTCACACGCGATACTTCTCGAACCGCTTCACTTCTGTTTCATTCAACTCGGCGGTGATCATCGTGCCGTCACTCTTGTAATCCGTTTTTAAAATATTGCTGTTATCATTTAAATAGGAAACAACGTCCCCCTTATCAAACGGGATCAACAACTCCACGGTCTCGTAATTCTTGAAGACCTTTTCCTTGATCATTGTGACCAGTTCTTGAAGTGAAGCATCATCGATCGCTGACATGACGAGGTTATCGCCTTCACGGGCGGGGTAATTGACGGCCATCTTATCGGCTTTATTTAACGCAACGATCATGGGGATGCCGGACACGCCAATTTCGTTCAAAGTATCTTCGGTCGTCTTCATCATCAGTTCCCGGTGGGGGTCAGAATTATCGACCACCTGAATTAACAAATCCGCGTTAGCTGCTTCAGACAACGTTGATTTAAATGCTTGAATCAATTGATGGGGCAGTTGGCTGACAAATCCGACGGTGTCACTTAATAGGAAAGTTTTTTGATCAGGTAAGGTTAACCGTCTGATTGAAGTGTCCAAAGTGGCGAATAGCATGTTCTTTACCAAGACCTGTTTATCTTCATCCTCGCCAAGTAACTTGATCAAGCCATTCATGACGGTTGATTTACCAGCGTTGGTGTAACCAACTAAGGCAACAGTTGGAATGTCACTGCGGTCACGTTGTTTTCGTTTGGTTTGGTCGGCTTTTGAGGCTTCCTTGAGTTCTTGATTAACGTGAGTGATGCGTTTCTCAAGGGTTCGCCGGTTTAATTCGTATTGTGATTCACCGGCACCACGGTTAGTCGCACCACCGGCACCGCTGGCTGTCCCAGTTTGCTGATCAAGCCGTTGACTAGCACTGGTGTGCAAACGAGGGAGTTGGTATTTTAACTTGGCCAATTCCACTTGAAGTTTGGCTTCTCGAGATTGAGCCCGGTTGGCAAAAATTTCGAGGATGAGGCCGGTCCGGTCAATGATCCGGGCGTTGGTGGCTTTTTCGATGTTTCGAATTTGGCTGGGGGACAATTCATCGTTGACCACGATGGTGTCCACGCCGTCATCAATCACAACTTGTTTGAGTTCTTCAATTTTACCCTTACCAAAGTAGGTTGCGGGGTCTGGCCGATCGAGCTTCTGAACCAAGGTTTCAGCTACCGTCATTTTGTTAGCTTCAACTAAGTTATTCAGTTCGGTCATGGAATAATCGAAACTGTTGGAATTGCGGTTGAGCCCAATGGTGACAACGGGAGTAGGTGTATCAGTTAAATCCATTAAAGTGCCTCCTAAAGAAAAGTGAGCGGAGTAAAGCGGTTTTGAAACTGGAATATAAGTCTCCTCGAACAGAAATTCCCGGTTTTTGGGAATTTTTGTTCGAGGTGCTTATATGGAAGTTTCTGCTTTACGCAGCTGTCCTAGAAAAAGTGAGCGGATCCAAGCTTCTGCCAGAGAACCCGTCCTAATAATCACGTGTTCAAGTATAACACACAAGTGTAAAAAAATAATAAACAAAAGCACCCAATCTGCGGAGCTGGGTGACGTTAACTCAAGTCCAAGTGATGGACAGAAAAAAAGAATTTAATTAGAAATCAATCCAGCTATTCAAGTGATGATGCATGTTTGTGATGAACAATCCCTAAATGAATAAAATATTAAAAATAGCTATTGATTTTAATTAAATTTTAATCTAAAATCAGTTTATTGACGGGTTACAAACTACAGTACATATTGAAGGGACGAATCAGAACATGAAATTAAGTTCATTAATTAAGGTTGGCGGAGTTGGCTTACTCGCTGCAGTTGTTTTGGCAGGGTGTGGCAACAGCTCTTCTCAATCTGGCACTAAGAAACAACCGGCTAACTGGATGGTCGCAGCCAACATCAACACAATGGATGCTTCCAAGATGACCGATTTGATTTCCAGCCAAAATTTGAACGGAACTAATGAAGGACTTTTGCGAATGGCTAAGAATAACACAGTTGTTCCTGGGGTCGCAAAGAATTACACGGTATCAAAAGATGGCAAGACATGGACTTTTAATTTGCGTCATTCAAAATGGAACGATGGCAAGCCAGTCACCGCTAAAGATTTTGTGTATTCATGGCAACGGACGGTTAATCCAAAGACAGCATCACAATATTCATATATCTTTGCTAATTTGGAAAATGCCAATAAGATTATTGCTGGCAAGATGTCGCCATCAAAGTTAGGGGTTAAAGCTGACGGTGATTACAAACTGGTCGTTAACTTGATCAAACCGCAAAGCTACTTCAAGTACATGGTTTCTCAAAGCTACTACTTCCCAGAAGAAATTTCGATGGTCAAGAAGTATGGCTCTTCATACGGAACCGACGCGAAGAAGCTTGGCTACAATGGCCCATTTGTATTGAAGGGCTGGAACGGAACCAACGATACTTGGAAGCTGGTTAAGAATCCGAAGTATTGGGATGCCAAGAAGATTAAGTTGAACACGTTGAACATGCAGGCGGTTAAGGATCCTGCCACCGCACTGAATGGTTATCAAAGTGGCAAGCTTGACTTCACAACTTTGAGTGGCACCCAAGTTAAGCAATATAAGAAGGATAAGAACTATCATCTTTATAAACAAGCTTCAATTTATTACCTTGAAATGAACGAGAAGAAGTACCCAATGTTTAAGAACAAGAACTTGCGGAAGGCCTTCTCGCTGGCAATTGACAAGAACCAATTAGCTAACAAAGTGTTGGCAGATGGCTCACAGGCACCAAAGGGATTTGTCGCTGATGATATGTCCGAACATAACGGCAAGGACTTCGCTGATCAGTCTTATGTCAAGAGCGCCATCGAGTATAATTTGCCTGAAGCAAAGAAGTATTGGGCCAAAGGTTTGAAAGAAACTGGTAAGAAATCAGTTAACCTGACATTATTGTCAGACGATACAGACGTTGCCAAACGGACGACTGAGTTTGTTCAAAGTGAGTTGACGAAGTTGCCAGGCGTTAAGATTACCAATCAAAATGTGCCTTACAAGACCAGATTGTCACGATCTGCAAGCGGCCAATTTGATCTGGTTATCACAGCATGGAATGCAGATTACCCAGACCCAAGCAACTTCTTGGATATCTTGACCTCCAAGAACTCATACAACAATGGTAAATGGGGCAATGCAAAGTACGATGCATTGGTTAAGAAGTCGGAAGGCGCAGACGCAGCCAATGAAAATGCCCGTTGGAACGATATGGTTCAAGCCGAAAAGATTCTGATGAATGATCAAGGAATTGTGCCATTGTATCAACCGGCTATTTCAACGCTGATGAAGCCAAAAATTCATGGTGTCCAATTCTTCCCAACGGCACCACAGTGGGATTGGAGTAAGATTAGTGTGCGAAAATAAGTGAGCGGAGCCAAGCGGGAATAACCGAAGCATAAGTGTCTTGATCTGTAAATCCCGATTCTGGATTTACAGATCAAGTGCTTATGTGCAGGTTATTGCTTGGCGGAGCATTCCTAATTTGGGTAGCTCATGAGCCAGATTCAGAGAAATATGGGCGCGCATCTCGTCTTTGATTTATAGGTGAATGTTTTTATATTGTTAATTGTTGTGGTAGAGGGAGCCCAACTCTGTTAATCACTGAATGTATTTAAAGCTAAAAAATGAACAAAGGAGCAGAACAACGATAATGCTGTTCTGCTCCTTTGTTTTGAATTATAACTTTTATGGTTGATTTTGTACTAGAATTGAATTATAAGTTGATTTGCACAAAAACTCTAGCTAACAATGATTCTAAATCAACTTCAAATTAAATTTAAATACTAACTTTTAATCAAACTTAAGGCTTACTTGCGACATTGAAGCCCCCACCTCCGCCACCAGCACCATCAACAGGGAATGTATCTGGATAATTGCCTTCAAACACATTTTCCGCAAATTTTTTGCTTTTTGGTGAACGGTAACCAGAGCCACCGGTGTTTTCTATCTGCGACAGTGTGGGACTAAAATGAGAGGTGGAACGAATTGCTTTTCTAAATTGAGAGTAATTTGTGGCTGCACTCGCTTGTGTGGAATTTAGTGTGGCAAAACTAAGTGAAAGTCCAAATGTAAGAACAGTTGCAAATATAACATTCTTAATTGAAATTTTGTTCTCCATAATTCTTGCCTCCAAACGATTAAAAAACTAAATACGAATTGATGTTAGTTTAGGATTTACTAGCATTCATCTCCTATATTTGGATTGCAAGTGATAGATTTTCCTTCTCTAAAACTTGTTGTACAGATAGTACATCCACCGAAACATTTAATCAATTATTTGATTGGATAATCTTGAGGTTAAATTGTAATCTTTATACACTTGCCAAATCCACGCCAACCTCTTATTATCTTAGTTCAATATGTGAACCAATTCCGTACAAATAGGGTTTGATTTCATATTAAATTCATTTATGATAAAATATGTAAATTTTATAGCCAATTTTTGTAATTAAATTGCTAATGAATAAAAGTAAGCTCGTTCCCGTGAATACTGAAATTAAGTAATCAAATAGTGCTTATCATTTGACCTTTTGATGGTTAAAATCTCAAAAAAGTTAATCTACACATTGCTTTTAATCAAATTTTAATTTAGAATAGGTTCATCACAAAGGTTAGTAATTATTTTGAGGAAGGAAGTATTGCGAAATGAAATTAAATTCATTAGCAAAACTTGGCGGGGTCGCATTATTATCTGCAGTTGTTCTCGCTGGGTGTGGTAGTAAATCATCACAATCAGGCTCCAAGAAACAGGAAATCAGTTGGATGACACCATCTCCTATTGCAACGATGGATACATCTAAAATGGTTGACTTATATTCAGCTCAAATTGCCAATGGTACAAATGAAGGACTTCTTCGAATGGCCAAGAACAACAAAGTTGATCCAGGGGTTGCCAAGAGCTACACAGTTTCCAAAGATGGTAAGACATGGACTTTTAATCTACGTCACTCCAAGTGGAACAATGGGACCCCAGTTACTGCTAAAGATTTTGTATTCTCATGGCAAAGAACTGTTAAGCCAAAAACCGCTTCACAGTATGCATACATATTTGCCAACGTCAAGAATGCAGCAAAGATTAGTGCCGGAAAGATGGCTCCTTCTAAGTTAGGAGTTAAGGCTGACGGTAATTACAAGTTTGTTGTTACCCTTGAAAAGCCACAAAGCTACTTCAAATACATGGTTACCCAACCAGAATTCTTCCCACAGAATTCGAAGACGGTTGCTAAGTATGGTGGTGATTATGGTGGCAACTCTACAAAGAACAGTTACAATGGACCATTTATTCTTAAGGGATGGAATGGAACTAACGATACTTGGAAACTTGTAAAGAACCCTAAGTATTGGGATGCCAAGAGCGTTAAAGTTAATACAGTTAAGTTCCAAGCTGTTAAGACACCTTCAACCGCTTTGAACAGTTACAATAGTAACAAACTTGACTTTACAACTTTAAGTGGAACTCTAGCTGCAAATAACAAGAAGAACAAAGATTACACGGTGTTCCCACAAGCATCAACTTCGTATATGGAATTTAATACTAAAAAGATTCCTGCTCTTCGAAACACTGATATCCGTAAAGCGATGGCATTAGCAATTGACAAGAAGCAAATGGTCAATAAGGTTATGCAAGGTGGAGATATTACACCTAAGGGATTTGTTCCAGCAAGTATGGCTAAGCATAACGGCAAAGACTTTGCCACCCAATCATATGTAAAAGATGGTACTGATTACAACTTGAAAGAAGCCAAGGCATTGTTTGCCAAAGGAATGAAACAAGTCGGTAAGAAGTCCTTATCATTAACATTACTTGGAGCCGATGATGATGATTCAAAGCGGGCAACCGAATTTGTTCAAAGTCAATTAACTAAATTACCTGGGTTGAAGATCACTAATCAAAATATTCCATTCAAGTCAAAATTGACTCGAGCACAAAATCAACAATTTGACTTAGTTCTTTCTGCATGGATTGCCGATTATCCAGATCCAAGTAACTTCTTGGACTTGATGACTTCAAACAATTCATATAATGATGGTAAATGGTCAAACAAGCAGTATGATGCTTTGATCAAGAAGTCTGAATCTACGGATGCTAACAATGAAACGGCACGTTGGAACGACATGGTTCAAGCTGAAAAGATTTTGATGAACGATCAAGGACTCGTTCCGCTTTACCAACAAGGTCAAGCTGCATTGCTCAGACCTTCTGTCAAAGGAGTCCAAGCTTTCACCACATCACCACAATATGACTGGGCTAAGGCTTCTGTTAAGTAATAACGTTTCAATTTAATTTTACAGTTCAAAGTATTTGAGGCTGGTTATTGAATTCCAGTCTCTTTTACATTATTATGGACTTTATGAGAAAACAGTAACAACCTAATTAGAATGTGAGGAACTCATATGGTAAAGTACTTGGGAAAACGAATATTTTATATTGTTTTAACCTTGTTTATCGTCAGTACAATCACCTTTTTTCTGATGAAGTTCATGCCTGGGACGCCGTTGACTAATCAAGCCAAGCTGACACCGGGGCAGATTCACCAGATTTATAAGCAGTACGGTTTGGACAAGCCCGTATGGCAGCAATACTTGGTCTATTTAGCTGGTGTGGTTCACGGCAACTTCGGAATTTCATTCCAGTTCAGTAACCAAGCCGTTTCCTACCTGATTGGTAGTCGGATGGGACCATCTCTTATCATTGGTGGTCAAGGAATGGTCTTAGGAGTATTGGTTGGATTGGTTGTCGGTTCACTGGGTGCTGTGAAAGCCAACACCTGGATCGATACCACTGCAACAATTGTCTCAATCCTGTTCGTTTCAATCCCATCATTTGTTTTGGCGGTATTGTTACAGTACTACCTTGGCTTAAAGCTGAGATGGTTCCCAATTGCTGACTGGGGTGGCTTCATGTACACGGTGTTGCCAACATTAGCACTGGCGGCGTCACCATTAGCCGAGACCGCCCGATTCATGCGGACGGAAATGGTCGATGTGTTGAGTTCAGACTACATTGAACTCGCTAAAGCTAAGGGGCTTGGCAAGGTTGGTATCATTTACCACCATGCTCTCCGGAACAGTTTGATCCCAATTATCACGATTATTGGTCCATTGACCGTTAACATCATGACTGGTTCAATGGTTGTTGAAAATATCTTCTCAGTGCCAGGAATTGGTGAACAATTTGTTAAGTCCGTTCTGACTAACGATTACCCAACCATCATGGGATTGACGATTGTCTACTGTGCAATGCTTTGTGTTGTGCTGTTGATCACTGATATTTTATATGGATTAATTGATCCACGAATCAGACTTAGTGGTAACAATAACTAGGAGGGAGAATAATAATGGTAGATAATGCAAAACCAATCTCAGCCGGCGACTTCAAACCAGTTTCGGCTGCTGACCGTGGTAAATTAGACAGCGAAAAAATTTCAGCGCCATCGTTAACCTTCTTACAAGATTCGTGGCGACGGTTACGTAAAAATAAAGCAGCGATGATTTGTTTAGTCATTTTGATTATATTGTTCATCTTGGCTTTTGGGTCTGGTTTCTTTGAAACCCACAACCCCAATGCAACGAATCCCAACTTGGCGAACTTGCCACCCAAGATTCCTGGCATTGACATTAACGGGTTTAATGGAACGATTGAACAATCAGGTACCCGAGTGAATGCTTATGTTCAGGCCCACGCCGGCAATGCCTACTATATTTTAGGAACCGACTACCTTGGTCGTGACTTATTCTCACGGATCCTTTATGGAACTCGGATTTCCCTTGAAATTGCGTTGATTGCCAGTTTCTTTGACTTGGCATTCGGTGTTGTTTACGGAATCGTTTCAGGCTGGATGGGTGGTCGAGTTGATACCATCATGCAACGAATCATTGAAATCATGCTGTCAATTCCTAACTTGGTTGTCATGGTTCTCTTGATTTTGGTATTGAAGCCCGGTATGTCTGCGATCATCTATTCAATTGCGATTACCAGTTGGATTAACATGGCCCGACTGGTTCGAGCGCAAACGCTGGAGCTTAAGAACCAAGAATTCATCCTAGCGGCTCGAGCGCTTGGGGAAAGTTCCTGGAAGATTTCTTTCAAGCATTTGCTGCCAAACTTGAGTAGTGTCATCATCATTAACTTGATGTTCACGATTCCAACAGCGATCTTCTTCGAGGCCTTCCTGTCATATATCGGAATTGGTATCAGTGCGCCACAGGCATCACTTGGTACTTTGATTAATGATGGGCAGAAGAACTTCCAATTCTTACCATATCAAATGTGGTATCCAGCAATCGTGTTGTCAGTCTTAATGATTGCATTTAATATCTTGGGTGATGGATTACGTGATTCATTTGACCCCAAGGGTAGAGAGTAGGTGCTTTGAGATGGAAAACGAAAACAATGTGTTAGAGGTCAGAAATCTCAAGATCAACTTCAATACCTATGCGGGTACTGTTAAAGCGATTCGAGACGTTAGCTTCGACCTTCGTAAGGGTGAAACCTTAGCGATCGTTGGGGAATCTGGTTCTGGTAAGACCGTTACCACGCGAAGTATTATGGGATTGAATTCTCCTAATGCCGTGATTGACAGTGGGACGATTATGTTCAAGAATCAAGATTTATTGAAGAAAAACAGAAAAGAAATGGATGCCATTCGTGGGAACGACATTGCTGAAATCTTTCAGGATCCAATGACTTCTTTGGACCCAACTATGAAGATTGGTAAGCAAATCGCTGAACCACTGATCATTCACAAGGGTATGAAACGCGAAAAGGCTTATGCCCAAGCACTGGAAATGATGAAGCTGGTTGGAATCGAAAATGCCGAACAGCGGATTAATAACTATCCTCACCAATTCTCAGGTGGAATGCGCCAACGGATCGTGATTGCGATTGCTTTGGTTAACTATCCTGAAATATTGATCGCCGATGAACCAACCACTGCGCTGGATGTAACCATTCAGGCTCAGATTTTGGATTTAATGAAAGAATTGCAAGCTAAAACCAACACGTCAATTATTTTCATTACCCATGATTTGGGAGTTGTTGCTGGGATGGCCGATCGGGTTGCCGTTATGTATGCTGGCAAAATTGTCGAATATGGTACCGTGGATGAAATTTTCTACAATCCAAAGCACCCTTATACTTGGGGCTTATTGAATTCAATGCCGACGATGGACACAACTGGGACTGAATTACCTTCAATTCCAGGAACGCCACCAGATTTACTGGATCCACCCAAGGGTGACGCTTTTGCTGCCCGAAACAAATACGCATTGGAGATTGATACCAAGCAGGAACCACCATTCTTCAAGGTGTCAGACACCCATTATGCCGCTACTTGGTTATTAGATCCAAGAGCGCCAAAGATGACGCCTCCTGAACAAATTATTGAACGACAGAAGCATTATGCTAAATTGACTCATAAAGCAATTGATGAGCATAAAGACAAACATGTCGAAGAACAGGAGGAGCAGCTGTGATTGACTATTCCGAAGAAAACAAAGTATTACAAGTTGAACATTTGAAACAATATTTCAACATGGGAAAGCCCAATGAAGTTCGCGCCGTTGACGACATTTCGTTTGATGTTTATCGGGGTGAAACGTTTGGACTGGTTGGTGAATCCGGTTCAGGTAAAACCACGGTTGGCCGGGCGATCATTCACTTGTATGAGCCGACGTCCGGTAAGATCATTTTTGATGGTCAAGATGTTTCTAAATTAAAAACGAAGCAGCAAAAGCAACACTTCCGCCGGGAAATGCAGATGATTTTCCAAGATCCATATGCGTCATTGAATCCACGGATGAAGGTTAAGGATATCGTAGCTGAAGGCATCGACATCAACCATTTAGCTAAGGATGATGCCGATCGGACTAACCAAGTCGAAGAGTTATTGGAGACCGTTGGTTTGAACAAGGATCACTCCAGTCGTTATCCCCACGAATTTTCTGGTGGTCAGCGACAACGAATCGGAATTGCCAGAGCGCTTGCGGTTCAGCCACAATTTATCATTGCTGACGAACCGATTTCTGCTTTGGATGTGTCGATTCAGGCCCAAGTGGTTAACTTGTTGAAGAAGCTGCAACGGGATCGGAACTTGACCTATTTGTTTATTGCCCATGACCTTTCAATGGTGAAGTACATCAGTGATCGAATTGGTGTGATGCATTATGGCCGAATGCTTGAAATCGCCAGCTCCGACGAGATCTATGCGCACCCACTGCACGATTACACGGCAAGTTTGTTGTCAGCTGTGCCAGTTCCTGATCCAGAGTACGAGCGGGCAAGAGTCCAGATTCCATACGATGCAAGTAAGGAATTTGATGGTAAGCCACGTAAATTGGTTGAAATTGCGCCCCATCACTGGATTAGAGCCAGCGAAGACGAATTGCCAATGTATCAGAAACGGTTGCAAGAGAAGAGCCGAACGAAGAAAATAGAGAATTAATTTAATAAGGCAAACAAATAGCGCAGTCATTCTGGATTTGAAGGCTCTTCGTCAACTGTTGTTGGTGAAACTAAATTCGAGTTCTAATCACTTTGTGATTAGGGCTCTTTTTGTTTTGACC
>NZ_JAHPPD010000049.1 GCF_019061365.1 Lentilactobacillus dabitei | reverse complement strand
TAAAAATTCCTTCCTTTTGAGAGACGATTTATTCATTATACGCTCTCTTAAAAGTTGTCTCAGGAATCAGCTTACATCCAGATAACGACCAGATGGTCTCAATAAAGCGTCGGAGTTTTGATTGTTTCGGTTCCAATAAATCGCTCCTTTCAAATATCCATCAACAACGCGTACATAATCATAGAAGGATCCTGTATCCGGGTCAATTCTGATCCAAATGCAAAGCTAATAAGGTCTGACACAAACAACAAGCTTACTCACAAACTCAGTCATTCTCGTGAGCCGTCTTAGCAAACTTCTTCGCCAGATCCTCCTTAGTAAATCCATTCTTTAAAACCGCAAAAAATTCATAGCCGTTATCTCGGTAACCGTTGACCTCGAAAGTGTCGGCCATTTCCAAGAATGGTGGCTTACCTTCTCCTAATTGAATTTTATCAATAGCTCCTAAGACGTTGAATTTAACATTATCCTTAGCCAACTTTTTCATCGGAACGCTATCAAAGATGCTTACAACCATAGTAAATTTACCTCGCTTAATTACGCTTTATTTAAAACTTTGGAAATACTCGCACAAAGTTTATCTGTACCTCATGCTAGAAAACCCGTGACAACTAGAAGTTTAGCGTACTCGAAAGAATTTGGATCGTCAAGAACCACCAATAAGTATTCCCGAATCTTTTGCGATTAAATATCTTCTCTACTATTGTACATAATTTAACAATTAACAGACAAAGAATCCCCATTTAATCGACTTTTCCATCGATCAAATAGAGATTCTTTGTCATCATTAATTAAACTGCTTCAACGAATCCATAATCAGTTGAATAAATTTCTCCCGATCAATATCCAACAAAACCTCTGTATTCTTGGGTTTGTCAGTCAGTTCATAGTAGTCACAAACCGTCTCCCCGTCTGTTAAATCGCCCCGATTCTCAACATCAACGTTCATGACCTTACTCTCAAACATTGAAGGATCAATTAACCAGGCAATTGTACAAGGATCGTGCAACGGTGCCCCTTTGAAGTCCCACTTTGGTGCTTCATGGTAACGTTCGAAGAATTCAAGCAAGCCATAAAAAGCGTGAGCAACTGGATTTTGAATGTCATCAATCTTAGTGATTTCCGATTTAAGAATTTGCGCCTTATGAGTCACGTTCAATGGGGCCATAGTCAGCGGAATCCCTGAATTTAACACAATTTTGGCGGCTTCCGGATCAACAAAGATATTAAATTCAACAGATGGTGTCCAATTACCAAGTCCCATTGCGCCACCCATGAAGACAATTCGTTCAATCCGATCTTTGGTGACACAATTGCTAACATCATTGCTAGCGCATCATCATGTCCTGGATCACAGTCTAAGATAATTTTTGTCATTATAATTATTTCCTTTCTGTATCGCGAATTTCTACACAAAACTACAACATTGAACTAGTACCACCACTAAAACGCCAAATTGTTTACCACGTGACTGACGTTTTAAACTTTTATAAATACCATCTTCGATATAATGAGAGTCCCCCGCACAACAGAAGGAAAATTCCAGAAGGGTTCTGCTGCCCTATTTTCTTCAGAGGGTATGGTCACTTTTGGCCAATCAATTAGAAATGACCAATGGGTATCCAGTCATCAGACTTTCAAAGAATCACTGGTAGAATACCAAAATCTGTGACGTACTTATTTGAAAATGCAGATAAGTATCAGATTGTGCTCGTCATTTAGTAGATAATTAAATCAAGTAGTAATCAAACGGCACTCACCTTAAATTAAAAAGGCAGAGTGCCGTTTAATCCTACTCATTAAACTTTGAGTTTAGTTAATTTTATCACTATTACTGAACATGAGTGCGATCGAGCCGAACCGATAACTTACGGCCAGCAGCTAGCGAATACTTGTTACCGTCAATGATAAGAGTGCCACCAGCTTTAGTCGCAGTCACAGAGAGCTTACCACCATCTTTATCAACTGTTACTTCACCATCTTTGATTGGCAATACTGCATGAACCGTTTCAAACCTTTCCAACCTTGGTTCAACATTAAACTCACGATAGCCTGGACGGGTTGGATACAATCCCAAAAAGTATCTACCTAACAGATAGATGGGACTAGCTCCCCAAGCATGGCACAAACTCTTGCCATATGGATCACCATACATTTCATACATGTCCTTGCCTGACTTAGTCGGATCATATTCTTCCCAAAAGGTAACCGCACCCTTATCCAACATGCCACCCCAATAATCCAGGATGACTTGGTATACGTTATCTTGAAGACCCAGCTTACATAATGCATCTTGTTCAAAGAATTTAAAGTAGGGTGTAGTAATCTGTGTGATGTTGTCATTTAACAAAACATTTTTTAGAATTAGCTCCTTCTTGTCATCATCAACAAGATCAAATAAAATCGCAAAAATATTTGCATGTCGCGTAACATGATTCTTACCAGATTCGTAGCTGTCAATAAAAGCACCTTTTGAATCATTCCAGAAATACTCAATAAAGTGATTAAGTAGTTGATCATGAAGATCCTGATAGCCATCAACTGGAAGTCTCAAAACGGATCCACAAGTAATCATTGTTTTATAAACCTGGATTAACAATGCCTGTTCTGCAGCAACCGTTCCCTGCTTGTCCATTTCGGACCAATCCACAAAAATCCACTCATTTGGACGACCGTAAATAAATCCTTTATCGTTTGTTTGCCTCATAAAATAATCAACCATACTCTTCATCTTAGGATAAATGATCTTAAGGAAACCAATATCACCGGTCATCTCATAGTGGTTCAAAACCCCAATCACCCAAAGCATTGAATAATCAACAATGGTATTAATATGCTGCTTAATATCATTTTGACCACGTAATGCCAATAACGTGCGCTTATCAATATCTTCATTAAAAAAAGAATACTGATTAATAAAATTTGCCTGATAGGCATCCCCAGCCCAAATCCATCTATCACGTTTAATACCATCGATAAAGAAGACGTCGCTACACAAATTTAAGGTTTCTGTAGAGACATCCCAAATTCGATTAATTAATTGCTGATCACTTCTAAATAGTGAACAGTTTTTCTTTGGAATGTACTCGTGAATAGCGATAACGTCAACATCCGTTTGCTTGGCATCTGGAATAAAAATATATCTAAATGCCCTTTTTCGAATTGGCGTCTTCTCATCAACTGCTTCTTGCTTGTAATAACACATTTGAACATCTAGTGCCTCTGTTTGGGATTCCCCATAGCAAATCGTAACTATCTGTTTATGAAGTAAATTCAATTTCAAGCGGCCATTGACTGCTCTGCCAAAGTCAAATAACACCCCATCTTGAATTTCAATAATCTTCTTAGGTTTAATGGGTTTCTTTTGAAATTCAATTACGTTTGGATTTTGATTTTTGTCGATAAACAGCGGATCAAAACCGGCGGGAAGAGATGAAACAAAATTACTAGCTTGCCAACCATCATTTGATTTAATAGTCTCACCATCAACAAACACACAGGGGAGCCCTTGTGGATTACCAACAAAGATTGTGATGACATTCTCACCAACATCACCGTGTAGTGTCTCTCCTAGCCGGTGTTTAACCTCGTTAATCTCAACATAACCAGTTCCATGAGCATAAACGGTAAACATAGTGGGCTGATCAAGCTGATAGGTCCGGGTGAATTTCACGTTACGGTTACAATCATCAATATACCAGTATGCCGGCCACCCCATTCCACGCTCCTCACGAGTAAAGTTCTGTCGCATACCTTGATGAATTGAAAAATCACCTGGGTACCACATCCAATATTTTGTCGGATTCATATTTATTCTCTCTCCTTCATTAACCATGCACTAGCCCTCATTGGAAATGGGATGCCTGACTGTAGTTGGATCAGAAACTTTAAATCGCTTAACTAACCGAACAATAATCAATGCACAAATACCAAAAACAACTGTGCACCCAACCATAATCCAAAGTAAAATCTTAGGTGAATACCCCATTAGGGTAGGTGTAATAAGTGAAAACATTGCAGTAATTACGCGGACAAACCCATAAGAAAATCCTGTAAGTGTCGCTCTGGCATCGACTGGATAAAATGTCTGACTCCAGATCTTATATAAGGCTTCACCGCATAATACGGTACTTCCTGAGTAGAAAATATAAGCAAATGTAAACACTTGCCAGTGCTCGCTAAAGATTCCAGCAGCTAAAAAGGCAACTAAAGCAGTTGCAATTCCGACATACATCGCTTTATATCGGTACTTTGAATCTGATATTTTAAGGTAAACGACATTTACTAATAAGCAGAAAACATTGGCAATTAACGCAATCACTGTTGAATATAACTGGCTCCGATTATCAACCGTTACAATGAAATAATTAACAAATGAACCCCAAGTATTTGCGGGTAAATTCCAAAACAGATAAAAAGTCGTTAAAAAAACGAGTGGTAGAACATAACTACTGTTTCTTAATAACTCATGAAGCTTATAGTGTTTTTTAACTTCCCCCACCTGCGCCATCTTTTCTTCGACAACCTCAGCCAGTCCTTCTTCAATCTGTCTGAAAGTTTTTGAGAAAACTCGGACACACCAATTCACAAAAGCAACCAATCCGATCCAACCAAATAAAGTTGTAGGACTTCCCATCCCAGTATTTGCACTTAACATTCCAATGAACTGTGACAATAAGATCCCTACCGTCCAAAAGATCTGGGTAGAAGCAATCGCCCGTCCATAAGTTCGTTTATCCATTCGTTCAGAAATCACTGCCAATGAAGTGGGTAGATCAGCCCCAGATGCTAACCCAGCAACGATAACCCCCACCATTAAGAGGGGAACATCCCGTGCAAAGGCAACAACACCTGAACCAATTGCAACAAACAAAATATCATAGTTAAAAACAGTCACTCGACCAAAATGATCAGACAACCAGCCACCAGCAAACGAGCCAATCGCAACGGCAATGGTTAATGTTGTACTTAGCAACCCGACGATCCAACTATTCAAGTGAAGATAGTTTGCCCAAATGGGTAACGCAACTCCTAAACTAACTAATAAAGCGGCATCAAGGTATGAAGCAATTCCAGCAACAATAATCAGTAAAATATTGTTTCGACTTAACGACACTTTTTCATCATTCACAACTATCCCTCCCCAATCAGGTACTTTTGTATCAGATAGACAGGCGTACAACTCCATGCATGACAATAACTATTCAAAATTGGGCTCCCGTATGGTGAATAATCGGGTGTTGCTGGTTCGAATGCCTCCCAGTAAGTGTCTGCGCCAAGAGAAATCATTTTTCCCCAATAGTGCTTCATGAGTTTAACTGCTTCGTTTGAAAGTCCGGCTTCAAAGAGGGCCTGCGTTACATGGTGATACATATAGGGGGTTGCAATTCCCGTGATTGGAAACAGTTGAGCGACTGCATTCGTCATAACCTCATTATTCTTGGCATCGTCCATAACATGTGCAAGAACCATCCAAACTTGAGAAGCAATATTAACTTCTTTTTGTGACCCCGAAATAAACAAGCCTTGTGCTGGATCGTATAATGCCGTTTGACTATACGAAATCAGTAATTGAAGTTGTTGACTATATTGATCAATCTCTTGATCTCCCATTATTTCTGCGAGATCAATAAACTGACGTAATGTATAAATTAATACGGCCTGGCCAGCAGTATCCTTATCAAAGTCGTTTGACCAATCAATGAAAACCGGATAATCATCATCAATCACTAAATGACCGTTTTGATCAATCTTATTTAAAGCAACATTCATTTGTTTTTTAGCAATCGGGTACAAATCATGGAGTACCTCTCGATCTAAATGAAATTTTTCAAAATCATCCAAAACCGATATAAAGAAAAGGCTATAATCCAGAAGGAATGTATCATCTGGCAAATTTCGTGGTTTCGTGAAAACATTCGCTGGAACACGACCATCTTCAGCCGTCATTGCTCCAAACAGATATAAGCAACGCTTTACTAAATCAACATCCTTGAACGTCGCATAGTCTGCTAACGCTTGAAGACGAAGATCCCCAATCCAAAGACGCCGATCACGTTTAGGCCCATCTTCAAATACGTCTTGCATGCAGTCTTCAAGTGTTTTTAAGCCAACCTGATAAATATTCTGCAACTCAGTATCCTTAATATTCGGAAGCATGACATCCTTAGAGTTAACACTTGTTTCACTAATTAAAGTTGGGTTGCTTAAAACCGCTTGCCACTTTGGCGATGTATCAATAATCGTTATTTCAACATACCGAAAGCTATATCGGCGAGGCAATTCAAGATGAGTCGGTAAAACATCCAAATGAATATATTCTTCTTGAATCCAGGATTTGCTTAACCAGCCATCATAATCATCACTTTGATGCTTTAATTCTGCAGGCATTTCTGCAAACTTGAACTTAATAAATAACGGCGAATCCATTGGTGATCCTGCTGAATTAAGATCGATGCTAAATTTGCCAACATAATGATCGCCAAAATCTAAAATCACCCGCTGATCCCGTTTCAGCCTTAGGTTAGGCAACTCGCTAGCTTTTTTGATAAATGTGGTTCCCCATCCTTCCAGTTTTGTAGAATCTTTTACCAGTTCCACGATGGCTTGGGGAACAACATCGCGATAATGAATAATCGGCTTGGATTGAGTTGCTTTTTCAAGAAGTCGTTGGTCATGATTGAACTTTACCTGATTATTAATTTGAAACGTGAATGCCATCATCTTCGCTCCCTTCATCAGCTTCAACACCAGGAACAATATCATGCTTTCGTTGGAGATACATCATTACTAAGCCAGCAATGAAGAATACCAAAACTAATCCTGTAAACCCAAACATGGTGTTTCGGATAGCAGCTGGAACAACTAATGCTGGGGTAATAATTGCAAATAGGCCGCATAAGAATCGGGAAAAGCCATTAATAAACCCTTGAATTGAGGCTCGGATCTCAACTGGAAATGATTCTTGAGTCCAAACTTTATACATTGCTTCACCAGCAATATTATTACCAATGCTGTAGCAACCAATTGCGATGACGATTGGCCATAATGCATGACTACTTAACGCCAAGCCCAACATTGCGAATCCTTGAACTAAAGCGCCAACAACGAAGAATTTATTCCGGTACTTACCACCTGAAACAGAAGCAAAAGTAATCGTGGCAGCTAATGAAACTAAATTCAAAATAAGTCCTGCAGCCGTTGCAAAGCTTTGAGTTGCATGCGCTTGAACTAATACGAATGTCTGGAATTGCCCAAAGGTGTTCGCTAATAAATTCCAACAAATATAAAAGATCATAATTGCCAAGAAGAAGCCAAGATACTTACCCCGATTAGATCCAGTAAACACATTTTTTACAGAAACTTTTTCGGTTAAGTTAGCTTTTTGATCATGTTCAATTCGCCGTTGTTCACCTTCTTGGTGAAATGCTTTAAATTTTCCTGAAAGCGTTCGCCAAAGCCATGTAATTAATGCAAATACAGCTAGTATTGTGAAGACGACTCGGGCGCCACTCGCACCAGCCATTTTAGAAACAACAAATGCACAAACATATGAAAGAAAAATCCCAATTTGCCAAAAAATCTGAGTAGAAGAAACGAGCTGGGATTGCGTTTTTTCATTAGGAGAATCATGCGAAACCACTGTTAAACTAATTGGTAAATCTGCTCCTGAAGCTAAGCCCGTCACAATGACACCAAATAATAGCATTGCGTATCCATTTGAAAATACACAGATTAGTGCTCCGATAGCGTATAATAAATTTAACCAGTTAAATGAACGAATTAAACCAAATAATTTAGTGATTTGACCAGCTAGCATTGAACCAATTGCAATTGCAAACGTTAAAGCCCCTGAAATAATACCAACTTGGGTGTTCGTTAACCCTAGACCAGTTTGCCATACAGTTATCGTTGCTGATAAACCAACAATAATTCCGGAACCTAGTATCGAACCAATTCCAGCTGCAACTGCTAATGGTCGATACTTTTTAAAACTTGAATCAAGTGTTTTGTTATCCATAATGTTCCCTCCTTTTATTTTTCAAGGATTATTGTAAGCGCTATCAAAAGGTTCCACAATATCTCAATCCTTCGAAAAACATTGCGTAATCACAGGTAAAATGAAGCTATTTAAAGGAGTGTTTTTCTGATGAATCATCCAAATTCGATTACATCCAGGCTTTTTAAAATGACAAAGGTAGAAAAACTTCAAAACCATTTTGGTGGTAACGTTAACTATATGGACCTCGACTATATTCATGATCCGATTCCTAAAATGCCACAATGGAATTTCTTTAATGATGGTGACATCGATGTTACCAAAAGTAATCGCTTTTCTTATGTACCAGCTCATACCCACAGTTTCATTGAATTTAATTATATGTATTCAGGAAGTTGCACACAGTATATCAACGATGTCAAAACCATTCTGCATCAACATGATCTATTAGTTATGGACAAAGATGTCGTTCAGCGAATTGATTACACTAATGAAAATGATATTTTAGTCAATATATTGGTTAAAACTGATTCTCCTTATGAAGCTATTTTTGATTCCATTCCACAGTCAACCAATGAAATAACGCAACTTCTATATAATGGCACTCGAGTGAATTCGCTTCATAATAATTTTATGTTATTTAATTTGTCTTCCAGTGAAGTCGCTCTTAATTTAATAAACGCATTGATTGGCATCGGAATCAGTCAATCAACTCATCGAAAAGATTCATTACGGTTTATATTCTCATCACTCTTGCTTGAGTTACCAGATTTGACAACAGCTAAATCAATTAATCTTGCAGATTCTTCAAGCGATGATTTATTGCCCGTTCTGAAATATATTGAGGAAAACTTTGCCACCACTTCTCTAAACGAAGTTAGTGAAATTTTTAAGTACAATACCAACTACCTAGGTAATAAGATCAAGACAAATACTGGGAAAACGTTCAACGAATTGATTGAGCGAAGACGACTATCAGCAGCCCAAAACCTTATGTTAAAAACGAACCTTAATTTAAGCCAAATTAGTGAAACTGTTGGCTATCAAAATAGTTCATCATTATTTCGCCTTTTTAAGAAGTATCTACAGACAACCCCGTCAGAATATAAGCGGCGGGTACATCCCAAAGTTCCCGATTCTATTTTGAAGCAGATTAATTCGTAATTGCTTTGAGTTATGCTTGAAAGCTGATAATCACACCAAAGGGGCTGGTTAACTTTGAAACATTCAAGATTTACAATAATTATAACCAACCAAAAGCCAGCCCAGATCACGATCATCTAGGCTGGCATCATTTCAGATACTATTTCAATGTAATCTTCCCATAATCCACAAATATCAAATGCACCGGCTCAACATCTTCTTCGATACTTGGTATCCGTGGCAAATCCTCGTAAAAGCGATTGTCAGTATTATCATCATTGGTTGATGAAACCTCAAATAGCATAATCTTACCGGTTCCCTTCTTACCACGCCAACGATGGTAAATTCTTTGGGTTAACGTGATACTTTCTCCCGGATTAAGTTCAAGCGTGGTGCCAGCTGGAACGGTTATTTTATGACCATCGCTCACAACCGTAACCGGTTTTTCTTCATCAAATTTCTCATCGGCAGTTGCGTTGAACAAGGTTAATTCTAGAATGCCACCACCCCGATTAATAATATCCTCTTGCTTATACCAGTGAAAATGAAATGGTAATTCTTGACCATCTTCAACTGTTAGTAATTTTTCGCAGTATGGTTTGGGGTACTTTTTCTTATCATTGAAATTCCCATTTCGGAACGTAAAAGTCGTCAATCCCCGCTTTAAATATTGACCTTCATTAAAATCGGTAACATCCCAACCTAGCATATTATCAATGATTTCTTGATAAGAATCATCTAAACTCTGCCAGTTTGCTAGATCCCAATGTGCAAATGGTGGTAAAGACAAACCACGTTCCGTCGCAAAGCTAATCGTGTCGTTAATAATTGTATTAATCTCTGATCGTTTCATATTCATCCTCCAATTCTTCACGTAATTGGTTAACTCTTTTTTGGCTTTCAGAATCACTTAAATGGGTGGGATCTTTCGGATTGTTGATGAACGAATCATCCCAATCACTATCTGCCGGGACTTTAGGCACAATATGAAAGTGAAGGTGGGAAACTGTATCGCCATACACGCCCAAATTGATTTTAGCAGCGTTAAAGTGTTCTTTCACGACCTTCGCTGTTAACGAAACCTCTTCAATAAAGGTCGTTCTTTGTTGCTGGCTGAGTTCAAAAATTTCATCAACGTGCCAGTTTAACGCCACAATCACTCTGCCTGGATGGGTTTGATCCCGATTTAGATAAACCGTTGACGCATCGAAGGTCACAATTGGAATCATCCTTTCGTGGAGCGTCTGGTTATGTTCACAGTAAAAACAGCCTTCCTTAAATCTACTTTTCATTGCTTATTCCTCTTGGCTTGGCTCATTTACAACATCTGGAATATGACCATTATCATAGCGACCATCATCGTGGGTCACGTCACAGTCAATCATGACATGAATCACGTCACCGCGAGTTTGATTACGTAAATCGAAAGCATCGCTAATCTTTGACAGCGGAAAAACATTTGTTACGGTCTTTTCAGTGTTAATCAAGCCGTTTACAACCATGTCCCTGCCTTGGCGGAAGAGTTGGTGATTATCAACATCCCGTTTAGGCTCAGTCGTTAAGATATCGACTCGTCGACGATGCATTTTGAAGAAGTCCATTGTCTTGCTAGTTTTACCAATGCCGCCATACATAATTAATTTAGCGTTCTGCGCACAAGCATCGAGCGCATCAATGACCGAATCTCCTTCCAATCGCGCAGGAATGACAACGTCAAAACCGTCTGGGAAGTCCTGACCAACCACATCCATCGTCGGGGTATCTTCAGAAGGAATTTTATAGGTTTTCGTAGCGCCAAACTCTTTTGCAATTTCAAGCTTTTCATCAAATAAATCCGTTACCACCAGATTTCGAGGACTGTATAAACGGGCAAATTGGGTCAACTGTAAGCCACTCACCCCTTGGCCCATAATCAAAACGTTTTTCGATTGGTTAATCTCTGCACGCTCCATCCCAGTCTGGATCGTTGGGGTGATTTCAATAAGTGACCCGTGCATGAGTGGAAATTCCTTCGGTAACACGACGGCTGAAAATGGGTCACAAGTAATGTATTCCGCAAATGCTCCCCACACATAACGCAAAGCAACGTGATCGCCTACTTGAAGGCCCACTATATCCGAGCCAACTTCATCGACAATTCCAGCAACTTCATGTCCTAAGCGCATCGGATAGCTTAAGAACTCTGGCGTTCTGGCTCCTCGGTAGACTTCCAAATCACTTCCGCAAATTCCAACCCATTTAACATCAACCCTAATCTGTCCCCGTTTGGCATGGGGTAATTTTGCATACTTAATATCAATCTTGCCGATCGTTTCCATCACAGCAACTTGTTGCGTGCCTTCTGCTTTTTGGTCAACCCATTCCATTTCTGGAACTTCCATTTTACGTACAGTCATTATGAATTCCTCCTAAAGTAAGTGAACGGAGCAAAGCGGTTAGAACTCGGAGCATAAGTCTCCGCCAGCAGGAATTCCCGATTCTGGAATTTTTGCTGGTGGTGCTTATGTGCAGAGCTTTGCTTTGCACAGCTGTCCTAGTAAAGTGAGCGGAGCAAAGCGGTTTAGAGATCGGAGAGTAAGTCTCCTATCGAGGAAATTCTCGGGCTTAGAATTTTTTCGATAGGTGCTTACACGTAGATCTCTGCTTTGCGCAGCTGTCCTATAAAGTAAGTGAGCGGAGTCAGGCGTTTAGAAACCGGAGGGTAAGTCTCCTTCGAGGGGAATTCCCGGTTCTGGAATTTTTCTCGGAGGTGCTTACACGCAGGTTTCTGCCTGACGCAGCTGTCCTATCTACTCCGATCCAACTTCTTCGATCTTGGTGACCACATCATCGCTACGTTTAAGTGACAAAACGATCACCCCAGCTAAAATTAAAGAACCTGCCAAGAAGAACATTGCGTCTACCTGAGATCCCGTTACGTCCTTTAACCAGCCAACAATGTACGGGCCAACAAAACCACCCAAGTTTCCTAGTGCATTCACAATTCCCAAACCAACGGCAGCAATCCGTGGATCCATCATTGTCGTAATTGCCCAATACGGTCCTGACCACGAGTAAATCCCGATCGCTGCCAAGCAAAGAAATATCATGGCGACCCAAGGATTATGAGAAAGGGCTGCTCCCAAGAAACCAGCGCCACCAAGGAAAGCGCCACCCGCAGTATGCCAAATCCGTTCCATATGGGCATCCGAATGCCTTGAATTGAGAACCAGGGCAATCGCGCCAAGTAAGTACGGTGCTGCGGTTAACCAACCAATCGTCATTGTGGAAAACTTCGACGAAAGTTCGCCAATCATTTGTGGTAGCCAAAAAGTAAGTCCGTACAGCCCAACAACATAAAAAACGTTTATCAGGGTCATCTTCCAAACCCGGCCGTTTCTCACGGCTTCCTTAAAGGGTGCTCCCTGAACTTTGTTATCCGTTGTTGCTTTAGCATCCAGGGTCAATTCATTAATTAAAGCAGTTTTCTCATCCTTATTAAGCCAACGTGCTTTAGCTGGTTTGTCAGCAAGGTACCAAAACGTAAATATCCCTAATAAAACAGCCGGTAAGCCAACGATGATAAAGAGCCACCGCCAGCCCGCCAAATCTAGTGACATATGAACATTGGTAATAATCCAAGTGGCTAGTGGCGCCCCAAATGAATTAGCCAGCGGCGGCGCAATCATAAACAGCGCCACTGCAGCCGCTCTGTCTGCTGATCGGACCCAGTAAGTGATGATTAACGTCATCCCAGGGAACAAAGCCGCTTCAAAAACGCCTAAAAGAAATCGTAGGATTGTCAATTCAACGGCGGACTGGACAAACGCCGTCACTAAGGTAACAATCCCCCAGAGAACTAAAATTAGGCCAATCCATTTTCTGGCACCCACTTTTTCAAGAATCATATTCCCCGGAATACCAAATACAAAGTAACCAATAAAAAACATGCCCGCAATAAATCCATACATGGTTGCCGTTAATCCAAGGCTTTTGTCCATCCCCCCAATTGAAGCATACGTGATACTGCTACGGTCCAAAAATGCAACGAAGTAAATAATAAATAAATATGGCAATATGTGATGACGAACTTTTTTACGTGCACTCAAGATGCTAGTTGAATCCATGCTTTAATCCTCCTCTGTGCTTTAATTCGGTCTAAACAAATTTCAATCAAAGATTTGCTGAAAATAATTGCGCAATTAACTTCCTTCAACATGAATAAAGGATATCATCAATAAAGCGCTTACATTCGTTTTATATATGTATACCAATCGCTAAATATCTTGTTGATTATTTTCCATTATCCGTTAAAATAGTCTCTATCACCAATTCGCTAAATAATACCAATTTAGTCGCTAAATGTTAAATCAGTTCATTTAATCTCTAATCAGTCATAATTAGTGTATTATGAAGGCGCAATTATCTAACGATCGTTTCTTGGAAGGGAGGGCCCCTACATGGTGGAACTAAGAGATAATCAACTAACGACTTTATGGATGAGTGGAAAAAACTACACCAAGGAAATAGTTGTTCCTAAACATCGCCATGATTTTTATCAACTCCAATATTTAGTTAGTGGTAGTGAAAACCTGGTAATAGACGACAAACCATTCACGATGAAGCCAAACTACTTATCAATTTTTGATAGTAACGAATATCACGAATACTCATTTAATAAGCGTTCAAGGATTGTTGACATCAAATTTAATATGGTGAGCGATTTAAGAGCATTGCTTGATGATTTGTTCAATAAATCTGTCTTTTTAGTGGAAGACATGATGATTAGAAACAAATTTTCACAATTGACTGATCAAGGAATCTATTTTCAAAAATCCAAAGATCGGCAAATCTTGATTAACATTGACACCCAGGTCAAGTTGATCCTGCTTGAATTAGCCCATTCAACAGCTCCGGAACCAATGTTAATTAGTTCTGAAAAATGCCCTGATGTGGACACTGATTCTAATGATCCCGTGGCTTTAATGACTAAATATATGTTCGACAATTATTCAGAAAAAATTACTTTAGATATATTAAGTCAAAAATTTCATTACAGTAAATCCCAAATCATTAACCTGTTTTCTGATCAAAAGCACCAAACCCCGATGTATATTCTCCAAAAAATTCGATTACAATATGCCAAACAACTTCTATCAGAAACCGGGTATTCCATTGGCCAAATTGCGAACGAGGTGGGGTTTAATAACAATTATTTCACCAAATTATTTCTAAAATACGAAAAACAGCTTCCCAGTGAATACCGAACCGCCAAACAGAAAGAATCACATGAAATTATCTTAAATACTTCTTTTGACATTACGACGCAACCGTAGAATGATATAAGATTTTTTGAGGGTTGTTTTTTGAATCAAAGTCGCTCAATTTACCCATAAATTTTTAGAGAATTCAACCGCCAATCACCCACATGTTTTCACGTTTCACAAACGTATCTAAGTTACATTTCAAAAATTTCCATCTCATGTCGACCTATCATTAAACATTTGGACAAATCTCGCTGAACACTAAAAGTTCAAAAAATAGATTTTCACTACTTACTTTCTTTCTATGCCATAGAGAACTACATCCTTAAACAAGCAGTCCATAGAAAACGACACCCAAATCCACCTTCAAATTGACGGAAATGAGTGTCGTTTTATTCAAAATTTTTCAGTTGCTGAATCATCCAGCACAAGTCAACCACTTCTCAACCACCCGCTCATACTCCCCAATCAGCTGCTCCTGCTCCACAAACTTCCCGCTAATTGCCAAAAAGTTGGCTTCCTGCTGCCAAGTGGGATCAATGATCGTCGAACTCGAATTAATCCGTGAACGACTACCATTAGGAATTCCATAACCGGCAACCCAACTGGCAACCTGCGCGGGACTTTGCAGATCCGCCAAATGACTGGCATCCCTACCATTCCTCTTAATCAATGAAGTTAGCGTGTCGACAATTTGAATGCCGGCGATATCCAAGTCACCCAGGTACGCCAAAGCTAACTTGTGAGACAACGCCAAAATGACCTGCTTATGCACGTCATTAAAATCATTGCCCGACTGCAAAATCAACGGCCAACTTGGGTGCAGATGATGCAACCAAATAAACACGCCATTATTCTCAATCACCACCGCGCGCTCAGTTATTAATGGCAGTGCCAAGACATCTTCAACCTGCCAACGGTTAACCGTCAGTGGCTGGGGCCAATCGGTTTGAAAAATATTAGCACAAACAATTTCATTACCAATTATCTTGGCTGGCAGCTCATGAACTGGGGTAGCCGCAAAAACGGTTTTCATTACCCAATCATAGTAATGGTAGATGGCTGGATTCTCATGAGGATCATTTAACGTATGCGCGGTAAACCCACAATCGACTGCCTGTTGGCCTCGCGGCGGCAGCAATTCTCCGCGCGCAATCTTTTCAAACAACGAATCCAATCGTCGGGCATCCAGGCCTAAGTGGCTGTCGGTTTGTTTTTCATATGTTTTCAAATAATCAATCATTTTTATTCAGCCCACGTAGCGAGTGGCTCGACCTTATTGAGATGGAACTTGCCATCATCGCGGTTGGCAGGCGCGATTACTTGGTAAGTAATGTTATCGACGCCGTCAGAGAATAGCTTGTTCTGGGCACCACTTGGCATGGTGGCAATAAAGTTAAAGCCAAATCGGTTGATTGTTTTGGCGAAAATTCGGGCCGTTTGAGGATCCAACTTATCAGCAAATTCATCGAACATGACCAAATAAGGGGCATCTTTGCGACCCGCTCGACTCAAAATCATCTTTGGCACCAACAGCAATGGCAGAACCATTGCCTGGGCTTTTTCAGCACCGGAACCACCAGACTCAACGAAGGTGTCGTCAACGATTTCATATTCGTCTTCACTACTGTGCCGACGCTTGATTTTAACGATAAATTGCGACCAATAACGGGTATCCAATAACTCGTCGGCCCGCTTATCAAACGCCTGCTCGTCGTTGGCTAACTCGGGATCTTCGGCCAACTGTTCCAAACGTTTTGCAATCGTCGCTTGAACAGCCGGGCGCTTATCCAATGAAGCGTCCAAGGCTTCATCGATGACCTGAGGATCCACGTTTTGTGGCGTTAATTCAATCTTCAGCTTAATCCCGTTACCATCACTAATGCCTTCCGACAGCATCTCGTTAAAATTATGAATGGCTTGGTACTGTGAAGCAATCCGTTGAACCACAGCCGCTTGGTAAGTTTGGTTGGCCAAATCACGACCACTTTCAACTTCCCCAAGGGCTTTCATGACGTTTTCATGAGCGGATTGCAGAATTTGATAAACCTGGTTAATATCGAAACTGGCGACAAACGTTTCATCCATTTTTTCAATGGGATTCGGAAACATCTGGTCGGCAATTTGAGCATATCCGAGTTCGTCAAACAGCGTGTTGACCGCGTTGTTATCCAAGCGGTCTTGATTGGAGGCATTGATCTGACGGCTCACTCGGTTACTTAACTCGCCAATGGAATTATTGCGAATGGCCGCCTTATTATCGGCACAATATTGAACCAGCGCGTCAATGTTATTGATTGGCTCGTCGACAGGTGGTAGGTAGGCTTGCAACAGCTCCAAGGCCACATCAATTCGTTCACTAAACGCTGCCATTGTCTTCGTTTCTTCATCAATTTGCTCATTAAGCCCTTTAATTTGTGAATGTGCCTCGATCACTTTGGCCTTGACTTGGTCAATCTGAACTTTCAAGTTATCGACCACCTGAGCTTGTTTGGTAATCTGATCAGTTAGTGATGGATCAACTTTCAACTCAGCCAATTTTGTCTTCAGGGTTTCAATTTGTTGCTTGGTTTTGGCCAAATCAAAATCCGGATCGATATTAGCATTAATGTCTGTTAGCCGGGCGGCGATGGCGTCGCGCTTGGTTTCGGTTTGCTCAACGTTTCGTTGCAACTCATTTAACTGCTTACCCAATTTAAACAAATCCGCGCGGTACTGGTCGGCATTGGACAACAGCTCACCATTGTCCAAAACGGCGGCAATTTCTGGATGGTCACTAACCAACGTTTCCATTTGGTGTTTGAGTTCGTCATACTTACCGGAAATTTGGGCAGCCCCGGCATCGTGAATATTGTGGTTATCATCATGCAACTTTTCCTTGATTGGACCCGGACGCAAGCCGGTGACGTCGATTTCAATCCGATCATCCATTTTGTCCTTAGTGCCGGTAAACACTTTGATCGAGTCAGTCAGGTTTTGGCTGTTGCTTAACCAGCGCTGATATTGATTGACCAAAGTGCTCACTTGTTTGATTTGATCGGCTAACCCTTGGGCCGTTGTTTGCAAATCCCCACGGTAACTTAATTCCTGCCAGCCAAGTTGGTTGATTAACGATTCAATCTCAGCCTTCAAAGGTTCAATTTGACTCGATTTTAACTGAGTGAGTTGGTCGTTTAAGTCAGTTAACACAGATTGGTTTTGCAACTGTTCGCTTAATAACGCTGCTTTGCGGCGACTATTTTCTTCAAATGATTGAATCGCTTTTGTTAATGTCTTAATTTCAGCCTGGACCTGTTGGCGCTGCTGCTGAATGATCTTTTCTTGCTGCTTCTTGGACTGCAAATCCGCTAATTGGTCATCTGCTTGCTTTAAAGCAGTTGCCTGAGTAGTCACCGTTTGTTGGGTCAATTCAGCTAACTTGGTTAATTTGTCAATTTGCAAATGTTGGGCATTAATCCGATTTTGGGCTTTGGAATAAGGGTCAAAAATTTGATTACTAAAATTGTCCATGTTGCCAAAGAACACCATCTGCTTGATGCGGTCAATTCGGGTAACCGCCGTCTCGATCCGCTTTTTCAAATTTTGACGGTCATTAACTTCCCGCTGAAAATTGGCGGCTTGGTGAATAATTTCGGGGTCAATGCGTTCCTGGGACTGAATCAATGCATCCCTAATCGGCTCAAACTTCGCATTCCCCGCTGTCAACATTGGCGAGGCAATCATCCGATCAGCTTGAGCTAACAATCCTAATTCCTGGCCACTTAAACCATAGACTTCTGCCGCTACCCGTTCCCGAAAATCACGCGCTTTTTCACAAATGTGTAAGTGATCGCCCAAATCGACGTTGGCCTGAATGAAGGTTTCCTTGTCAAGGGATTTACCTGCCTCATTGGTTGTCTGAACCGTTAATTTGGCATTCGGGTCCTCGTTGGTCGCAATGAACCACCACGTCTTACTGCGGGGATCACCCTTGGCCCTATATGCACCGATGCCAAGAATGACCTCACGATATTTGGACGCCAACAATTCGTAAGCGTAACCGGTCCGGACCTTCATGGCACCCTTGCCCCAGCCCAGCAGCATCGACTCAAACGTTCGGCTGTCATGGGAGCTGTTCCGCGGATCAATGCTATTTTTTAACTTTTTCGTGTCGTTGGTCGGGTTAAACGATGGGGTCGCAATCGATCCGTCCACCAGCATTGGAAAGAAACAGTTGGCCAAGGTTGTCTTACCCACGGCGTTTTCACCAACCAGAGCAATGTTGCCGTGAGAAGAGACGGGGATGTCCAAGCTGCGATACAAATTAAAATTTCTTAGATGAAACGAAACTGGAATCAGCTTTGCGCTGTTATTCATAAATAAACTCCTTATTCAAATACTTCTTGTTCAACATCGGCAGTCGCGTTAAAGCGTTTGGTAACCGGTGTCGGTTGATAATAGTTGCCATTTTCAGATATCAAGGCATTCTCCAGCAACCCTCTCTTAACATCAGAAGGATTAACCGTTCTTCCAGGAAAGAGTTCCTTGGTCACTTCTCGAATTTTGGGTGTTAACTTGGTTTTCTTAATTGGATCATGAAGTTGATTAGCCAAAGAAATTGCGACGATCAATGGTTTAGCTTCACTCTTCTTTTGTTGATTATCCAGCAAAATGGCGTAATCTTCGCCACACTCCAACCGAAAACGTTCCAGTGGCGCCCAGTCCGCCATCAACTGTTCCTTATTGGCAACCAATTGCGGCCAGAGTTCCGGAAAGCGGTGCGGAGATAGGTACCTAAATCTAAGCAACACCCGGTTCACCCGTTGACGCTCGGTCAAGTTGCCAGTGTCTTGGGGATGGCTCATATATTCAATCATTTCATGAGTAATGCTGATAAAATCGGGATTAATGTCCCAGAATGGGTCCATAATTTCCGACCGGCTGGCTTCATCGCCCTCCGGATAGTCCGGTGTAAAGAGGCCAAAGCGTTTAACAAAGATATCATCGATAATCCCATAAATCGTTGGTTCATCAAGCTCAACGACCTCACTGTGAACCTGTTGGATAATACTTTGCGAATCAATGACCATATCTGAGGCCAACCCATCCATTTCTGGCGAACTGATGACCGCTTTGAGAGTCGCCAACAACACGTGTTTTTCAGCATCACTCAGCTCGCCTGGGCCAATTAACAGAACCAGATTATTGCCATAGTTGAGCGGCTGGGTGCCAATCAAATGGTTAAAAAAATGGTAAACACGGCGCTGCTTATAGCCCTGTTTAAACGCCCGAATCGCATTGATCATCACTTTAGTGGTTGTTGGCTCTGGGGTAATCGTGAATAATTCCTGATCAAGTAGGCGATTAATGATCATTTTTTCTGTGTTTCCTAATTCCATTGATTTCCTCCAACTATTTTGCGAACTTAACGGCAAACCCACTCGGCAAATAAACACTATACCGTTCACCGTGACAGTGTAACTTGATTTGATCACTGGTTCTGATCGGTTCCACTGCGACAACTTGGCGACCAAACGGAGCGAATCCATTCAACTGGTCATAGGACAAGGCGGTGTACAACCGAGCCACTTCATCTCGGGCAAGTTGGCTATCGAATTCTAAATTGTGATCAATCTTTGCGTTGCCGGCACTATCGGTCTGCATCACCCGATTAAAATCAGTAAGACCCTGATTCCAGCCAGAATCGGCATAAGTGTCATCCGCCACATCAGGATTTTCATCTTCAGTCGCAATATTACGTATTGAATTATCGATCAAGTAATTGACCGGCCGTAAACTAACAGCATCCAGCAAATCACTGGCATCATCTTCATCCCGATCATCTGCCAAATGAACCGGCAAAGCTTGTGGAAAATGAACGTCTTCGAAATGCGCCATTAGGTCATCCAACTGTCTGACCATTTCCTTAACGTCGAGTTGTTGCTGCTGACTGTGCTCATATTCGCGAACTAACAGGCGAATCGTCCGACTAATCGTGTCATATAGCATATAGACGGAATCGACACTGTTATCAATTTTATTGGTGGTACTTTCCAAGCTATTATTTAATTGTTCAAGGCTGGCCTGGACCACCTGACGGGTATTTTTAAAGTCAATGGCCATTTTATCTTCGCGCCCCAGCATTTGATCAAGGTCGATACTATCCTTACCTTGTTTGCTGGCAGCAATCCGGCGCGAATATTCTGGATCAAACACCATGTGCTGAACCTTGCTGCTCGTATTGATCATCTTAATAAACGCAGGAATCGCCCGCTCTTTGAGTAATTTTTGCAACGTTTCGGCATTTTCGCTGCCATGGTTAAAAGAAATGTCGTTGGCCAAGTCTGACAGATCAGCATCCAACTTGTGCATCCCTTTGAGAACATCTTGGGACGCATCGATCATGACCCCAAAATGGTTAAACAGGCGGCTAGTTTCGGCATCGTTATCCCCAGCGTAAATTTCGTTCACCAACTGACAATATTCATCGATCCGGTCAACGTTGGCAGTTGCCATGGATTGTGAATCAGCGGCCTTTTGCAGCCCGTTCATAAAGCTCAGGCCAACGGAATTAATTCGGTAAATGTAAGTCGTTTTGATGTGCCGAGTCCCGTTATGCATTTGCTCGCGGACCTTGTGTTGGCTCTTTTCGATCATGTCGGCAGCAGTTAACCGATCCAAAATTTTTTTAAACACTTCCGTAGCAATCGGTTTTTCGTCACGTTCCAAATAATTGATGTTAAATTGCTGCAACAAAAAATCCGCGGTAATCGGTGTATCGGCATTTTGTGTATTGCCACGCAAAATTGTCAAGACCCACCAACCGGCCAGCGGATGATTCATGTTCCCACCTAAAATAGTGGCGTTAAGAATGTTGCGAAGTTCTTTTTGAAGAGTTGTGTGCATGCTCAGTTCCTTTACTTTAAATTGTGAGGTTTCGGATAGGTTTCCTATATTATAGATGATTGTGATGGTTAGATCTATCAGGAATTCTAACTTAGTCAGTTTCTGGGTCACAAATGAAAGATATTAATTAGCAATTTGGCAAAATTTAACCATTAATTCAAAAATCACTTGATCACAAGCCATTAGGGAGCTAAATTCTATCCCTGATACAGCTGCCCCCGCACATCCACGCCAGCATCATAACCATGTTTGGAAACCATCCCTGCAGCCGTTTCCAACGTGTATTTGTTTCCGTCGGCAAGTTCCAAGCCGAGTCCATTGACGTTGCCGTCGAGTTCCAACAGCTGGTCAACAAAGTGGTTTCGGTCACTTACAGTATAGAAAAATAGCGTGGCAGTGCAGCCAACCAGCGGTTTCGACCAATCATAAGTGTTTAAATCTTCCTCGGCGCCAGTATCGACCCAGTTATTTTGAGATGACGAAAAACCATTTACGGCCACTTCGCCGTTGCCGGTCATGAGTGATGGTTTGATAATATCAATTCTCATTGGAAATTCCCCCTTAATGTTGATATCAATACGTTCAAATTTAACAAAATGTTCCGGTCAAGACTAAATGAATCTTTATTAATTTCTCTGATCACCTACAGTAAACCACATATTGGATTCTTGCTCAATTCATTGCAACTTTGGGAATTGAGTGAAGTAAATGAAAAAGCTCTTCTTACAACAGAAATTTGAAGTGCAACAGAAAAGTTAGACAAGTTTAGATATTGATTTAAGCTACCATGGCTTGATTCCTGTATTCTACAGGGGTCAGGCCATTTTTATTCCTAGAAATTCTTTCATTATTGAACCACTGAATATATTGTTTTACCAATTTACGTAAAGCAGTAATATCATTAATTTGGTATCGATTGAGACACTCACGTTTCATCAGATTAAAGAAACTTTCAATTGGTGCGTTGTCATGGCAGTTTCCCTTTCGGGACATGGATGTAAGCTGATTCCTGAGACAACTTTTAAGAGAGCGTATAATGAATAAATCGTCTCTCAAAAGGAAGGAATTTTT
>NZ_JAHPPD010000048.1:3758-22465 GCF_019061365.1 Lentilactobacillus dabitei | reverse complement strand
TTTTGTTTCTTTTGAAATCTTAGTCATAAAAAATACCTCCAAAGCTAAAGTTTTTACTTTAACTTTGGGGGTATAGGTCAATAGTGCCTCTTTACTTTGAAAACGCAAGCCAACCGTTCAGTAATTTCTACTTAGTGGTCTTACTCTTACTTGCATCTTCAGCTTTCATTTTTTCTTCAAGTTCGCTGATCGAGTAAACCCCATCAGTTGAAGAATTGCCAATTTCCTTTGGCTTAATACCACGGTAATCAGGCATTCCTGTACCAGCAGGAATCAATTTACCAATGATAACATTTTCCTTCAAACCAACAAGTGGGTCATTCTTTCCACGAATAGCAGCATCAGTTAATACACGAGTTGTTTCCTGGAATGAAGCAGCAGACAAGAAACTATTGGTTTCAAGAGCGGCTTTGGTAATTCCAAGCAATACTGGACGAGCAGTAGCTGGAATTCCACCGGAAACAACGGTATCAGCGTTACTATCCTTGAAATCAAAGATATCCATCAAGGTTCCTGGAAGCACATCAGTGTCACCTGGATCCATGATACGAACTTTACGAAGCATCTGTCTAATCATGATTTCCACATGCTTATCAGAAACTTCCACACCTTGCATTCGATAAACTTTTTGAACTTCATGCAAGAGGTAGTTTTCAGTTGAAAGGACGTCTCGAACCTTCAACAATTCCTTAGGATCAACAGAACCTTCGTTCAAAGCAGATCCACGGTGAATGAAGTCACCTTCAGCAACTTTCATTTGAGCCGTAATCGGAACCGTATAAGTTCTGGTGTCAGACTCACCTTTAACAGTGACTTCCTTGGTTCTTTCAGCCGGATTTTCTTCGATCGATTCAACAATACCAGTAACTTCACTGATCTCAGCTTTACCTTTTGGATTACGGGCTTCAAAGATTTCTTGAACTCGAGGCAATCCTTGGGTGATATCAGCGTTACCAGCAACACCACCGGTATGGAAGTTCCGCATGGTTAACTGGGTACCAGGTTCACCAATTGATTGAGCAGCAACAGTCCCAACTGCTTCACCAACTTCAACTTCGTCTCCAGTAGCCAAGTTACGACCATAACACTTCTCACAAACACCGTGAATGGTATTGCAAGTAAATGCTGAACGGATCGTGACTTCTTTAATACCGAGGGCATCAATTTGCTGGGCTTGGTCTTCGGTGATCATTGTGTTAGCAGGGACAATCACTTCACCAGTCTTAGGGTTCTTAACTGTCTTGTGAGCATATCGGCCAAGAATTCGGTCATACAATGGTTCGATCATTTCATTTCCTTCAGTAATTGCACTGATAGTCAATCCACGATCGGTACCACAGTCCTTTTCACGAACAATGACATCCTGGGCCACATCAACAAGTCGACGGGTCAAGTAACCAGAGTTGGCGGTCTTAAGGGCGGTATCAGTCATCCCTTTACGGGCCCCATGGGTTGAAATGAACATTTCCAAAACAGAAAGTCCCTCACGGAAGTTTGATGTAATTGGCAGTTCCATGATTTCACCGTTAGGGGCGGCCATCAAGCCACGCATTCCAGCCAACTGAGTAAAGTTTGAAATGTTACCACGGGCACCGGAATCACTCATCATATAGATAGGATTTTGTGGATCCTGTTCATCCATCAAACGTTTCTGAATATCATCCTTAGCATCGTTCCAAATACCGATTACTCGTTCGTAACGTTCGTGATCCGTAATTAAACCACGACGGAACTGCTTGGTAACCATATCAACTTTCTTATGAGCAGCGTCAATCAATGCTTGTTTGTCAGGCAACTGGGTAATATCAGTAATCCCAACTGTCAAACCAGATTTAGTTGATTCATTGTATCCAAGATCCTTCATGCGATCCAAGAAGAATGAGGTTTCAGTCACCTTATAACGCTTATAAACTTCAGCGATAATGTCACTTAAGAACCCTTTCTTGAATGGCGGTACCAATTTGGCATCCTTTAAATGCTCATGGATATCTTCACCTGGTTCAAGGAAGTACTTGTCATCAACATAATTATTAATGTTGGTGTCAGTAGGTTCGTTAATATATGGGAAGTCTTCTGGCAAAATTCGGTTGAAAATGATCTTACCAACTGAAGTAACCAAAATCTTACCAAGTTGATCCTTAGTGAACGTCTTCTTAGGATAAGCAGATGCCTTAATTCCAACTCGAGTATGCCAATGAACAATTCCGTTCTTGTAAGCTAATTGAGCTTCGTCAGGTGAGTTAAAGATCATGCCCTCACCCTCACGGCCAGCTTCTTCCATGGTGAGGTAATAGTTACCGATAACCATATCTTGAGATGGCGTTACAACTGGCTTACCATCTTTAGGAGCTAAAATGTGGCCAGCAGCCAACATTAATAGTCTGGATTCAGCTTGGGCTTCGTCAGATAGCGGAACGTGAATCGCCATTTGGTCACCATCAAAGTCGGCGTTATAGGCTTCACAAACAAGTGGGTGCAATCGCATTGATTTACCACTAACCAGAACAGGTTCAAAGGCTTGAATACCAAGTCTATGAAGCGTAGGAGCCCGGTTCAACAGAACAGGGTGTTCCTTGATAACATCTTCCAAGACGCTGAAGACATCGTCATCTTGGCGTTCAATTTTGCGCTTAGCGTTCTTAATGTTGGAAGCTAAATTGCGGCCAACCAATTCCTTCATGATAAATGGCTTGAATAATTCCATCGCCATTGGAACTGGTAATCCCATTTGGTTCATTCGCAAATGAGGACCAACATCGATAACTGAACGGCCAGAATAATCAACCCGCTTACCAAGTAAGTTCTGACGGAAACGACCTTGCTTTCCTTTCAACATGTGTGAAAGGGACTTCAATGGCCGGTTTCCGGGACCAGCAACTGGACGACCACGACGACCATTATCGATCAAAGCATCAACGGCTTCTTGAAGCATCCGTTTTTCGTTTTGAACGATGATTCCTGGGGCGTTCAAATCAAGCAATCGTTTGAGTCGGTTGTTCCGGTTGATTACTCGACGATACAAATCGTTCAAATCAGAAGTGGCAAACCGGCCACCTTCCAATTGAACCATTGGCCGAAGATCAGGTGGGATAACTGGAATTGCATCCATTACCATCCATGAAAGTTGGTTGCCAGATTGAACGAAGGCTTCCAAAATGTCCAAACGACGAACGGCACGCGTCCGCTTTTGGCCAGTGGCATTCTTCAATTCATCCTTTAATTCAACAACTTCTTTTTCAACATCAACGTCGTTTAATAACGTCTTAATTGCTTCGGCACCAATTTGCGCTTCAAAACGAGGACCGTATTCTTGCTTCTTATCACGATATTCACGTTCTGAAAGTAATTGTTTTTTCTCCATAGGGGTGTTACCTGGTTCAGTAACAACATATGAAGCAAAGTAAATAATTTCTTCAAGTGCCCGTGGGCTCATGTCAAGGACAAGTCCCATTCGGCTAGGAATTCCCTTGAAATACCAAATGTGGGTGACTGGCGCTGCCAATTCAATATGACCCATTCGTTCACGACGAACCTTTGAACGGGTAACTTCAACCCCACAGCGGTCACAAACGATTCCCTTATAACGGATTCGTTTGTACTTACCACAAGCACATTCCCAGTCCTTGGTTGGACCGAAAATCCGCTCATCGAACAAGCCGTCTTTTTCAGGCTTCAAAGTTCGGTAGTTAATGGTTTCTGGCTTCTTAACTTCACCATATGACCAACTACGGATCTTATCAGGAGAGGCTAATCCAATTTGCATACTCTCGAATTTATTAACATCGACCACTAGTTTGACCTCCCTTAGTCATTACTGTTGTTAACGTTGGTTGATTTGGTTGCTTCTTGATCAGCAGCGGCTTTTTTATCTTTTGCTTCCTGATCCTTCTTTTGAGCCAACTTGCTCAATGCATCAACGTTAACGACATCATCGTCATCATCAAGGTCACGAAGTTCGATTTCCTTGTGACTGGAGTCAAGAACCTTCATATCAAGGCCGAGTGACTGCAGCTCTTTAACAAGCACACGGAATGATTCTGGCACACCAGGCTTTGGAATTGGCTCACCTTTAACAATGGCTTCATAAGTCTTAACCCGACCAACAACGTCATCAGACTTGTAAGTCAAAATTTCTTGGAGTGTGTAAGCAGCACCATAAGCTTCAAGTGCCCAAACTTCCATTTCACCAAAACGCTGACCACCAAACTGTGCTTTACCACCTAAAGGCTGTTGTGTAACCAATGAGTAAGGTCCAATTGAACGAGCATGAATCTTATCATCAACCATGTGGGCAAGCTTTAGGTAATGCATGACACCAACGGCGATCTTCTTATCAAATGGTTCACCGGTACGGCCATCGTACAAGATGTATTTACCATCTGAAGGCATTCCGGCTTCCTTAACAGCATCCCAAATATCTTTATCACGGGCACCATCGAAAACAGGCGTTGCAACATGGATTCCAAGTTTTCGAGCGGCCATCCCTAGATGGAGTTCCAAAACTTGACCAATGTTCATCCGTGATGGCACACCCATGGGACTCAACATGATATCAACTGGAGTTCCATCTGGCAAGAATGGCATATCCTCTTCAGGAATCACAACAGAAACAGTACCCTTGTTACCATGACGACCAGACATCTTGTCACCAACTTGGATCTTACGTTTCTGGGCGATGTAAACTCGAACCATCCGGTTAACACCAGGTGAAAGCTCATCACCATTTTCACGAGTGAAGATTTTGACATCTTGGATGATGCCGCCACCACCATGAGGAACTCTCAATGACGTGTCACGAACTTCACGTGACTTTTCACCGAAAATCGCATGGAGTAATCGCTCTTCAGCTGATAATTCAGTCACCCCTTTAGGCGTAACTTTACCAACTAAAATATCACCATCATGAACTTCGGCACCAATCCGGACAGTTCCGTCTTCGTCGAGGTTCTTTAATGCATCTTCACCAACGTTAGGAATTTCTCGGGTCATTTCCTCAGGTCCTAATTTAGTATCCCGAGTTTCTGATTCATATTCTTCAATATGAATTGATGTGTAAACATCATCCTTAACGAGTCGTTCACTGATGGCGATGGCATCTTCGAAGTTATAACCTTGCCATGTCATGAAGGCAACAACTGGGTTTTGGCCAAGTGCCAATTCCCCGCCTTCCATTGATGGACCATCGGCTAAAATTTCATCAGCATCAACGTGATCGCCAACTTTAACGATTGGCCGTTGGTTATAGTTCTTACCACCGTTTGATCGACGGAATTTCATTAACTTGTACTTATCCAATGACTTGTCGTCACGACGAACTCGGATTTCACGAGCATCAACGTATTCAACAGTTCCTGGGTACTTGCAAATCAAGGCAACTCCGGAATCATGAGCGGCTTTGTATTCAATACCAGTTCCAACAAGTGGCGCATGAGGGTCAACCAAGGGAACGGCCTGACGCTGCATGTTGGCACCCATCAAAGCACGGTTGGAATCATCATTTTCCAAGAAAGGAATACATGCAGTCGCTACGGCAACAACTTGCTTAGGCGAAACATCCATGTAATCAACTTTATCAATGCTGATTTCAATGTTATTTGATTGGTGACGAGCCATAACGATGTTATTAACAAATGAACCATCATCATTTAATGGTGAGTTGGCCTGTGCAATAACAAAGTTATCTTCTTCATCAGCAGTCAAGTAATCGATTCGGTCAGTAACCTTATGGGTCGTCCAATCAACCCGTCGGTATGGCGTCTCGATGAACCCATACTTATTAACCCGGGCATAACTGGACAAACTGTTAATCAATCCAATGTTAGGGCCTTCAGGCGTTTCGATCGGACACATCCGGCCATAATGAGTATAGTGAACATCCCGGACTTCATATCCGGCACGGTCACGCGTCAAACCACCAGGTCCAAGGGCTGACAAACGACGTTTATGCGTTAATTCGCCAAGTGGATTGGTTTGGTCCATGAATTGTGACAATTGTGATGAACCAAAGAATTCCTTAATTGAAGCAACCACTGGACGAATGTTAATCAATTGTTGAGGTGTAACGGTTGAAGTATCCTGAATTGACATTCTTTCACGAACAACTCGTTCCATTCGAGATAAGCCAATTCGGAATTGGTTTTGCAAAAGCTCACCAACTGAACGGATTCGCCGGTTACCCAAATGGTCGATATCATCAATGCTGCCAATGCCTTCTTGTAGGTTAAAAAAGTAGTTCATTGAAGAGATGATGTCTGCTGGAGTGATGTGTTTGAAGCTCAATGGAATGTTGTCATTACCAATGATTGGAACAACTCGATCAGGATCGTTGACTGATTGAACCTGAATGATTTGAACAGTCATCGGCTTTGTTACAACCGCTTCATCTGATGGATTGAAGGTGTAAGCCTTGAAATCCTTCTTATCAAGATAAGGCGCCAAGTCTTTCATAACGTCCTTAGTGACAACCGTTCCCTTTTGAGCAATGATTTCACCGGTATCCGGGTCAGCAAGGGTCTCACCCAATGTCAAACCTAACAAACGGTTCTTCAAGCTCAACTTCTTGTTAGTCTTGTAACGGCCAACGGGCGCCATATCATAACGCTTTGGATCAAAGAAGCGGGCAGTCAGCAAACTTCTTGATGAATCAGCAGTCTTAGGCTCGCCGGGACGTAGTCGTTCATAAATATCCTTCAATGATTCTTCAACCCGAGAATCATCGGTGTCCTTATGAACATCCTTTTCCAACGTTAAGCCAAGGCTTTCACTGTCACCCAGCATGTCAACGATCTCTGAATCGTTGCCAAAGCCAAGGGCTCTGATTAATTCGGTCAAAGGAATTTTTCGGGTTCGATCAATTCGAACATAAGCAATATTCTTTGCGTCGGTTTCAAATTCTAGCCAAGCACCTCTGTTAGGAATTACAGTCGTTCCATAAGAAGCCCGGCCATTCTTGTCGGTATCTTCATGATAATAGACACCAGGTGAACGAACTAATTGAGAAACAATTACCCGCTCTGCCCCATTAATGATAAACGTACCTTGATCAGTCATTAGTGGAAAATCGCCAAAGAATACATCTTGGGTCTTAATTTCGCCAGTCTCGTGATTGGTTAATTTCAAGGTAATGTGAAGTGGAGCTGAGTAGTTAGCTTCATGTTCACGAGCCTCATCTACAGTGTATTTTGGCTCTAACAATTGATAATCAACAAACTCTAATGATAGTTTTCCTTGAAAATCATCGATTGGCATAATGCCTTCGAATGTTTCGCGAAGTCCCTCATCTAAAAACCAGTTGTAAGAATTAGTCTGGATTTCAATAAGGTTCGGTAAATCAAGCACTTCTTTGATTCGTGCATAACTTCGTCGGGTACGGTGTTTTCCATATTTAACTAAGTGTCCTGCCAAGTTTTTCACCTCTCCAAAAAATTCCGGAATCGAAATGTTACAATTTGATTACAATTGCGCTTTTTACCGGATTTTGAGCAAAAAAAATCCAAAAACAAGCTCAACTTGCTTTTGGTTTTTTATGCAGGTCAACCCGGACAATAGATCGCGTTGGCCATTTCGATTCACAACAAATACAACTAACAATGTACCAATCTAAACGATAAATGTCAACCGATATTGCTTCGAACCGCGGTTATTTTTTGTTATTCACCAAAGTTTTGCGTTCTGGCTTTTTAACTGAAATTGTAATCTGCTTGTTACGACCACCAACTGTTACTGAATCACCAGGAACAATCTCTTTGGCCAGCAGCTTGGCACTCAACTTGTCTTCCAATTCGGTTTGGATAGCTCGCCGAATTGGCCGGGCACCATATTGAGGATCGTACCCCCGATCGGCAATGATACCAATGGCAGTCTTCGTCACTTTGATATCAATGCCTTGATCGTGAATCCGTTTGATAACCGGCTTGGTCATCAAGTGCACAATCTGGCCAAGTTCAGCCTTAGTCAATGAGTGGAAGACAACGACTTCATCAATTCGATTCAAGAACTCTGGTCGGAATTGTTTCTTCAAAGCAGCCTGAATCGTATCCTTCATTTCATTGTAGCCTTCCTTAGGATCTTCTTGACCAAACCCAACAGTCTTCTTATCACGAAGCGTTGTGGCGCCAAGGTTGGAAGTCATGATAATGACGGTATTTCTAAAGTCAATCTTACGACCCTTTGAATCGGTCAGGTAACCATCATCTAAGACTTGCAGCAACAAGTTAAAGACATCTGGGTGGGCCTTTTCAACTTCATCAAATAGGACAACGGAGTATGGCTTCTGACGAACCTTTTCGGTCAGTTGACCACCTTCGTCATAACCGACGTATCCAGGAGCAGACCCAATCAAACGACTCGTTGAGTACTTCTCCATGAACTCACTCATGTCGACTCTGATCATATCATCTTCAGAACCAAAGACTGCCTCTGCCACTGCTTTGGCAAGTTCGGTCTTACCAACCCCAGTAGGTCCAAGGAACATGAATGACCCAATTGGGCGATTTGGATCTTTCAACCCACTCCGGGCTCTTCGAATTGAACGAGAAACGGCCGAAATAGCTTCTTCTTGGCCAACAACCCGCTTGTGAAGAACTTTTTCCAAATTAACCAATCGATCAGCTTCTGTCCGACTCAAACGAGTTACTGGAATGCCAGTCCATTCGCCCACAATTTCGGCGACATCCTGACCAGTTTCTTTGACTGGGTAATGCGTTTCATCACCATCATCGGATTGATCGTTCTTGGCTAATTCATCTTGCAACTTATTAGCCTGCTTACGCAATTTGGCAGCCTTGTCATAGTCTTGCGCGACCAATGCCTCGTTTAATTGTGAAAGCAACTCAGATAATTGTTTGTGATCGTCAACAACTTCGGAATTTTGGAGATGGTCAATTCGAACTTTGGCAGCTGCTTCATCCATCAAGTCAATGGCCTTATCTGGTAAGAACCGGTCACTAATGTAACGGTTTGAAAGGTTAACCGCTGTTTCAATTGCTTCATCAGTAATTTCAACATGATGATGTTGTTCGTACTTCGGCCGCAGCCCCTTGAGAATTTGAGCAGTTTCGTCAGTCGTGGGCTCGTCAACCATCACTTTGGCAAATCGACGTTCCAAGGCAGCATCTGATTCAATGTACTTTTGGTATTCATCAAGCGTTGTTGCCCCGATTAACTGAAGCTCACCACGAGCCAATGCAGGTTTCAAGATATTGGAGGCATCAATTGCCCCTTCGGCACCACCGGCACCAATTAAGGTATGCAGCTCATCAATGAAGAGAATGATGTTACCATCTGAATAAATTTCATCGATCACTTTCTTCAAGCGGTCTTCGAATTCGCCACGGTACTTGGTTCCGGCAACCAATGAGCCCATGTCGAGCATCATCAAGCGTTTGTTAACCATGTCGCCGGGAACTTCGCCTTTAACGATTCGTTCAGCAAGGCCTTCTGCAATGGCTGTTTTTCCAACGCCGGGTTCTCCAATTAGAACTGGGTTATTCTTAGTCCGCCGAGCTAAAATCTGAACCACCCGCTTAACTTCAAGATCACGGCCAATGGTTGGATCAAGCCGGTCTTGACGAGCTAATTCAGTTAAGTCACGAGCCAATGAATCAATCGTTGGTGTCTTTGATTCATTTCGTTTTGATTGACGGCCCCGTTGCTTGGCTGCCATGTTTGAAGCCATTGAACCACCACTAATTCCCATTTTGCGCAATGTTACTTTGCGAATTTGTGATAGATCAAGCCCCAAATTAATTAAAATTCTGGATGATAAGATTGTCTCATCGGTTAGAAGTGAAAGTAAAATGTGTTCGGTTCCTACTTTAGAAACGCCATTTTTCTTGGCGAAATCTCCTGCTTGGGCTAAAACTTCCTTAGCCTTTGGTGAATATGGCAGGTAATCTGTACTTGAAAGATTCTTCAAGTTGCCATAACCAGCAAACCGTTCGACTTCTTCTGTGACATCTTCGGCAGTTACTGAGAACTGTTGAAGTGCTTTATAAGCGATCCCATTCGTTTCAATCAGTAGACCTAGTAAAAGGTGTTCAGTACCGATAGCCTGATGTTTAAATTTCTTGGCTTGTTCCTGAGCGATGGTTAAAACATTCTTAGCGCTTGGAGTAAACAAATTATTCATAGAAACCCTCACTTTCTATCCCTCGTAACGTAAACGATTCAGGATTGATATCATTATATTCGCTCTCATGATATCTGTTAAATCATTATTGTTCAGGTCAATCGCATCTTTATCAATCGCGGCCAAAATAATGCTGGCCTCTCTACGATTAATTAAGTCATTATTATATAACGTTTGAACGATTGTTTCACTATCTCTTTTGGATAACTTGTTACCAATCGCGGCGATTAATGAATCTAAAACGTCGATATCGTCTAATAAGCGGACTTTTTCTATTCTAATGTAGCCGCCACCACCACGCTTGCTCTCAACGATATAACCATTTTGGATAGTAAATCGCGTATTGATTACGTAGTTGATTTGGGACGGTACAACGTCAAACAAACCAGCAATTTCAGAACGACGAATCTTAACCTGTTCGTTATCTGCAAGGATTTGTTTTAAATAACGTTCAATTAAATCTGAAATATTTTCGTCCGCCATTTCATCACCCATTCTTTGACTAATATTGACTATTATTATACGAATGTCTGAGGAAAGTGCAAGGAAAAGGATTGAGAGTGCGAAAACAAGCGGTTAAGAATCGGAGTGTAAGTCTCCTTTGGAAGAAATTCGTGGGCTTGGAATTTTTTTCAAAGGTGCTTACGCGCAGATTCTTGCTTGTTTTCGCACGTTTCTGCTATGTAACAAAGAACCTCGGTGCTTGTTTTCAGTTATGTGCAGGGAACTGATGGGCTGAGCACGTTTCTATGTAATGGTGACATCATTGTCCCCCTTGGCTCATACATTAGGGTTCAGTGTCGTCGGAGCACGTTTACTGTGTAAAAGAATATTTTATTTGTAGCACCCTAAGTTGCCTTTAGAGGAAATTCCCGGGCTTGGAATTTTTTTCTAAAGGTGCTTACGCGCAGATTCTTGCTTGTTTTCGCACGTTTCTGCTATGTAACAAAGAACCTCGGTGCCTATTTTCATCTATGTGCAGACTTCTGCTTGTTAGAATGTAGAACGCACTCAGCGAACAAGCCACTTATTTTCTAATCTGCCCTTGATAAAACCACCACAAGCGAGGGATAATAAAAACATTCTAATCATAGGAGGCTCATCATGTCCAAAAGTCGATTCTCCATATTTAATCAGTTTGCTTCAGCGATTGTCCTCGTGGCGATGTACTTAGGGGTGGATGTCATCTTTCACGGAACTAGCCCACTTATTCATGCGTCTTTTCGTTTTGTATTTGCACTTATCGTTGCAGGTATCGTGTATTACATAATTGGAGCGGACAAGCTCCGCAATTCACATGTTAAATACAGAAAGTCTACCAAAGTCTGGTGCTTTTTATTAGTACTAGCAGCTTTGTTGGTATTCCGAAATGTAACTGGTCAAATTATCCAAGTGCTTGGTTCGAAAACGTTAATTGGTGATACATTCATGGCACTATCTGCTGGCATTTGCGAGGAGTTTTTGTTCCGGGGGTTGCTCTTATCTTCATGCCTATGCGTTTTTAATCGCCATCGTTTGAGGTACACATTGGCCGCCTGCTCTTCGTCAGCCCTTTTTGGGTTGTTTCATTTTGTAAATGCGCTGCATCAGCCCCTTAACACGACCGTCCAACAGGTCATTTATGCCTTTGTCCTTGGCTTGCTGCTCGCTTCAATTCGAATCGCAACAAATACCATGGGTTGGAATGTTCTTCTGCATTCATTGTTCGACTGGAGTGCCGGGCTTTCGGTTAACCCGTCATTAAGTGGGATCACTCCATGGACGCCATTTATCATTATTTGGGGACTCGTATTTTTGGTGGCGTTATTCTTTTTAATTTCATTTGACCACAACGCCAACGATAGTCACTTATCTAAAACCTATTCACTTGGTAACTAATTCTAAATTATATTGATCATTGCAAAAAGGAAGTTGTTTGGCCATCATTGGGGCTTGGCCAAGCAACTTCCTTTGTCATCTTATGAACCATTTCTTTGCGATGAGTTTATTTCAAGACACAAAAAAATCGGGAAAACAAGATTTGAACTTGCGACCCCTACGTCCCGAACGTAGTGCTCTACCAAGCTGAGCTACTTCCCGATGATTAAGCAATATTCAGTTAACATAATCAATATATCGATAAAAAAGTCGGGAAGACAGGATTCGAACCTGCGACCCCCTGGTCCCAAACCAGGTGCTCTACCAAGCTGAGCTACTTCCCGAAAATGATGGCAATAAAAAATGCACCCAGTAGGAGTCGAACCTACAACCTTCTGATTCGTAGTCAGACACTCTATCCAGTTGCGCTATGGGTGCAAAATAATTATTCAATTAAGCTTGTGACACAACAACCAATAAAATTTGATTGAAGCGGAAGACGGGATTCGAACCCGCGACCCCCACCATGGCAAGGTGATGTTCTACCACTGAACTACTTCCGCAAAATGCCGACTAGACGATTCGAACGCCCGACCTCTTCATTACTAGTGAAGCGCTCTAACCAACTGAGCTAAGTCGGCAAAACAATAATATGCAGGCATCTAGTACCTATGCGGGCGAAGGGATTCGAACCCCCACGTCATAAGACACTAGAACCTAAATCTAGCGCGTCTGCCAGTTCCGCCACGCCCGCATTGTAAAAAACCGGCAATGAGCCGTGGCAGTCTCGAACTGCCGACCCTCTGATTAAAAGTCAGATGCTCTACCAACTGAGCTAACGGCTCATATGGAGGATACAGGGATCGAACCTGTGACCTCCTGCTTGTAAGGCAGATGCTCTCCCAGCTGAGCTAATCCTCCATGAAACTATTGTTACATGTTGGTAGTAACACCATCAACACAACTATTAAATTTTACCATTACCACTCAACTCAAGTCAAGAAGTAATTTAAAATTCTTTGCTGGCTTAACAGTTGCTTCGTCAGGTTATTTTCCGACAAAAAATATTATATCCTATCCGGGAAAACATTGCTAGTCCAATTTGCAGTTTTTTTGAATTAATTCAGTCAATATCGTTTTTTGCATGGTTTAATGCTTTTAAACGCCCATTTTGACCGATGGATATGTGTGTTCTAAAAGGCTGCCGTCCACAAGCTTGAACGCTTATAGTAAAATTCGGTTAAAATTCAGACCGAAGCACCCCACTGATCACCCCAAATTCAAAAAAAAGACAAGGAACATTTCTGCTCCTTGCCTTCCAGTTCTCCTCCAAAATGGTGGGTCATCTTGGATTCAACATACTGGGGAATGGTAAACGGACCATACAAAGATGGGGGATCTAAGTAAGACCGGTAACCAATAAAAGACCGTTTTATGGGTTACATTTATTAAATACGTATTTTTTACTGCGGATTATTTAATTATTTTTGCTTTTCAATTTTTTCTTTGCCGTGCATGTACGGACGAAGCACCTCTGGAATCGTGACAGAACCGTCTTCGTTTTGATAGTTTTCTAAGATTGCAGCCACAGTTCGACCTACAGCCAATCCTGAGCCGTTCAGCGTATGGACAAAGTGAAGCTTGCCATCTTCATCCCGGTATTGGATATGGGCTCTTCTAGCCTGAAAATCAGTCGTATTTGAACAGCTGGAAATTTCCCGGTACTTATCCTGCGCTGGGAACCAAACTTCCAAGTCGTGGGTCATTGCAGCCGTGAAGCTCATGTCACTGGTGGTCAACGTAATAACGTGATAAGCAAGGCCTAACTTTTTCAAGTTATCTTCAGCTTGATGCGTAATTTGTTCCAACGCATCCCACGAATCTTCCGGTTTGGTGAATTTAACCATCTCAACCTTGTTAAATTGGTGAAGCCGAATCAATCCTTTTGTGTCTCGACCGGCACTTCCGGCTTCGGAACGGAAAGCTGGGCTGAGCGCTGTGAATGAAACTGGTAGTTTTTCTTCTGGGATTACTTCATCTCGATAATAGTTAACCAATGGGACCTCAGCGGTTGGAATCATCGTCAAATCTGTGCCTGTCAACTCGTAGCCGGCCTTAGTTTCCAGGAACTTAGGGAATTGCCCAGTTCCATACATTGAAGCTTCATTAACCATATATGGCGGAATGACTTCTTGATAACCAGCGGCCGTGTTTTGATCAAGATAGAAATTATAAACTGCTCGTTCAAGCAGGGCACCGTCACCGATATAATAAACAAACCGGCTGCCGGAAACTTTTGCTGCCCGTTCAAAATCGAGAATCCCAAGATCTTCACCGATATCCCAGTGATGTTTAGGCTTAAACCCAAATGATGGAATCGTACCAACTTTCCGGAGTTCAACAGAGCCTTCTTCAGTCAATGAAACCGGCACGTCATCGGCAGGAATGTTTGGTAAATGGGCAGCAAGATCGTGCTCATCTTCTTCAATTTTCTTCAATTGATCATCGAGTGCTTTAATCTTTTGGCCGGTTTGCTTCATCTGATTAATTGCATCGCTGGCATCTTCCTTGTTGCGCTTTGCGTGGGAAATTTTCTCTGAAACTTCATTCCGGGTTGCCTTCAAAGATTCTGATTCAACAATTAAATCTCGACGCTTGGCATCGTAACCTAGTAATTCATCAATGGTTTCAGGCTTAATGCCCCGGGTTGCTAACTTCTTCTTGGTAAAATCTGGATCTTTTCTAATTTGCTTGATGTCTAACATATTATCCTCCTTAGAATGTTGGTGTTTTTTGGAAATTTTTTCGCAGCTATTGCTGAAACGTACTTGTAAAGGCTGACCCCTGACAGTTAAGGCAATTAGCCCAATATTGAAGACCACAATATTCGGCTAATCGCCTTAACTTCTGGGGTCAAAACGCCTTTTCAACCACTCTACAAAAAAAGAACCCTTCATCACTGGGACGAAGGATCCTTTTCGCGGTACCACCCAAGTTCTTAACCAGTTACTCGTGGTTAAGCTCTCTAGTATGGTAACGGCATACACCGTGCGACATTGCTCGCCCGCTTTCTTGTGCTGGAATATTCGACGACAATTTTCACCGACCATTGTCTCTCTGAAGTCTACTTAATAGGCACAAAACGTTTTATCTGTACTTGATTATAGCGAATCATTGATTAAATCACAAGGTGCTAAATCGCTAATTGCGCCATCTTTTGGTCGATTAAATCGATGACCTTGTGTTTATCCGCATCGTTCTCAACAAAATCATACTTGTCGCCATCGATTTGAATTTTTGGGGACTTGTCATAATTGGCAAACCACTTCTGATAACGCTCATTCAAATCTTTATAGTATTGATACAGGCTTGGATCATTATCAATCTGTTCAAACGAACGGCCACGCTTTTGAATCCGTTTCAACATCGTCTCAAACGAAATATTGATATGAATCAGCAGATTGGGGTTCTTACTATGAGGTGTCTCTGGGAGTTCCTGCATCATGTTCTTCAGCAAGGAATCGTAGATATCCACTTCAGTTTCAGTCGCCCGACCGAGATCGGCATTCAAATGAAAGAGTAATGAGTCCTCAAAAATCGAGCGATCCAAAACACTCTCATCATTTTGCCAAGCTTTCTTGATGTCATCCATCCGGCGATTCAAGAAGTCAATTTGGAGTAAGAACGCGTATTTTTTGGGATCCTTATAGAAAAGTGGCGAGATCCGGTTATGTTCAACAGATTCATAATATGCGGGCGTTCCCAAATGTTTCGACAGCATCTGGGTCAGTGAAGTCTTCCCCGCACCAATTGTTCCAGCTAGTACAAGCATGTTTAGTCCCCTTACATTCAGTGAAATTCTTTAAGTCACTCAACATATTGTACTAGTTCAGGAGGATGGGTTCAACATATTGTGTAAATTATTTAATCTTGGAAGTATCCACGACTTCGATATTATCCATTCCACCGTATGCGTCAAACCATGGAGTTGCATTTTGACCCAAGATTTCGGTCAATTCCTTCACGTTTTTGGTACCCTTGTCCTTCAGCCAATCAACCAAGCCTTTTTCGCCATCCTTAATCCAGATATCAACACTTTCCAGCCAAGTTGCCCGGCCACTCAAGACACCGTTAAATTTGGCACCGGCATCGCCAGCCAGCTTCAACTCACGCTGAAAGATTGGTGTCGGCACACCAGCACTCAAGAAAATGTAAGGCCGCGTTGCTTCGGCACTCAACTCTTTCAAGTAGCCCTTGGCCTGATCCTCAGTGTAGGCATACTCATCACCATCGGTCCAGCCTTGAACATAAGTTGGGTTAAATGGTACTTCCATTTTCAAAACATCAATGTGATATTTATCCTGCGTGAATTCCTTCATTGACTTCAAAACTAATTCAGGCTTGATTTTTGCAAAATCCAAGGACTTGCTATCCAGCTTATCATCGTATGTGACAATTTCGAAGAAGGTTGGTACTTCGGCGGCAAGGCCTTCAGTCCCATAGCGTTCTGCGAAGGCTTTTTTCACATCGTTGATTTCATCTGGGTCATTGGGGTTGTAGTAAACCAACACCTTTAAAGCATTGGCACCGCGTTCAATCATAATTTGTGCAGATTGTTCTGGAATCAAGCTTGGTAAGCGGCCAGGTGTGTCAGCATCGTAGCCGGTCTTTTCGTAAGACATAATTAAACCGGTGTCGGGACTCTTAGCTTCAATCCCTTTAAAGCCCATCTGTTCGTCTAATAAGACCGCGGAGCTTAAGGCGCTCAACTCACCGGAAACGATTCTCTTGAAATCGTAGACCATGTCCATTGTGAAAGCTTTTCCGTATTTCTTGGAAGCCTTTTTCATACCTTTAACAAGTGATCCGCGTTGATCTAGCGCCATTGCGTTGATAATTCCTTTATCATCGGAAACTTCCATCATTCTGCGGAATTTTCCTTTGGACATAAACTTTTTTGTCATATTTACCACCTCATTTATTAAATATACCAATTAAGTCGATTCTACCAAACATGCAGGGGATATGGCAAGTTATAATGACTAATAAATAAAAAAAGACCCGCCCAAATGGATAGACCAATTTTAAAATTGAACTTTATTTTTCGTTTAATTTCGACAAATCTTCATCCTTATGAGCTGGGGAAACGTCGACTTTTTCAAGCGGAATGATTTTCGTGTGATGCTTCAGCTTATAGACGATATAAAGGATCAGAACCAATGGCACACTCATGTAAGTGACCAAGATTTGTTTCCAATCAAAGCTGGCAAATGCACTTGGATTTTGGCCAACTATAACCAAAATACATAAAATTAAGCACAGTACCGGTCCAAATGGAAATAGCTTCGCGTGATATTTCAATTCACTCAAATTGTGCCCCTGCTTGATGAATGCCCGCCTAAAGCGATAGTGGGAAATGGCGATTCCAAACCAGGCAATAAAACCAGTTAAACCGGAAGCGGCGACCAACCACATGTAGAGCTTCGGGCCGGCAATACTTGAAATGAAGGTCAACAATGAAACGACGGTTGTCACAAGCAGTGAGTAATAAGGAATCCCGTTGGCTGCCGTTTCGCCAAGTTTCTTGGGAGCATAACCACTATTGGACAATGAATACAGCATCCGGGTTGAAGCATACATCCCTGAATTGGCTGATGAAATGACTGACGTCAAAATAACAGCGTTCATAATACTTGCGGCGGCTGCAAGTCCTGCCCGCTGAAAGACCAGCGTAAAGGGACTAATGGCAATGTCAGTTGCACTGGAACCTAGCAGGGAGTGACTGGTATAAGGAATAATTGCAGCGATCACAAAAATTGTCAAAATATAGAATAAAATGATTCGCCAGAATACCTCGTTAATGGCCTTTGGCACACTGTGCTGAGGATCCTTGGATTCACCAGCAGTAATCCCAACTAATTCAGTCCCCTGAAATGAGAAGCCGGCAACCACGAAAACGGTCAAAATCGCCGGGAACCCACCTACAAACGGCGCCTGCTTAATTGAAAAGTTACGCATTCCAACAAAATGACCACCCATGATACCAAAAATGGTTAACGCCCCAACAATCAGAAAGACGATGATGGTGACAACTTTGATCAGTGACATCCAGAACTCAGTTTCTCCAAACGTGCTGACTGACATCGCGTTGATTAAGAAGATCAGGAGCAACGCAATCGCGCTCCAAATCCAAGCTGGCACATTTGGCAACCAGAACTTCATCACCAGAGCGGCCGTACTAATATCAACGGCAACGGTAATTGCCCAGTTGAACCAGTAATTCCACCCCATTGCAAATCCGAGCGCTGGATCAACATATTTAGCTGAATAAGCAGCGAACGAACCAGAAATTGGCATGTTGGTGGCCATTTCACCAAGGCTGGTCATCAAAAAGTAAACCATCATCCCCATCAGGACGTAGGCAGTTAACGCCCCACCAGGCCCAGCCTGACTAATTGCAGATCCACTGGCAACAAACAAGCCAGTTCCAATACAGCCACCTAAAGCGATCATCGAAACGTGGCGGGCTTTTAACCCCCGTTGCACGTGACCGTTCGGTTCTTCATTTGAATTTTCCTTCATGATTTCGTCTCCTAAATATAAAAGTGAGCGGAGTAAAGCGCTTAGAAGTCAGAGTGTATAGCTCCAACGAGGGAAATTCCTGGTTCTGGAATTTTTCTCGGTGGTGCTTACATGCAGACTTCTGCTTTACGGAGCTGTC
>NZ_JAHPPD010000048.1:0-3687 GCF_019061365.1 Lentilactobacillus dabitei | reverse complement strand
GATCCAGGCGGTTAGAGATCGGAGTGTAAGTCTCCACCGAGGAGAATTCCCGGTTCTGGAATTTTTCTCGGTGGTGCTTACGCGCAGATCTCTGCCTGGAGGAGCTGTTCTAAAAATAAGTGAGCGGATCCAGGCGGTTAGAGATCGGAGTGTAAGTCTCCACCGAGGAGAATTCCCGGTTCTGGAATTTTTCTCGGTGGTGCTTACGCGCAGATCTCTGCCTGGAGGAGCTGTTCTAAAAATAAGTGAGCGGATCCAGGCGGTTAGAGATCGGAGTGTAAGTCTCCACCGAGGAGAATTCCCGGTTCTGGAATTTTTCTCGGTGGTGCTTACATGCAGACTTCTGCTTTACGCAGCTATCCTAAAAATGTGAGCGAAGCAAAGCGGTTAATAACCGGAGCATAAGTCTCCACAACCATAAATCCTGGGTTTGGATTTTTGGTTGGGGTGCTTATGTGCAGGTTATTGCTTTGTGGAGCTCTAAAAGCTCCAAATAAATTAAAAACGCCCCTTTCAAAATACATTGAAAGAGACGATAGGTGTTTGTCAACATCTGCATAGCGCTCCGTGGCATCCACCACGACAGTCCTTAACCTGTTAGGTTAAGTCCCAACAACCCATGTGAAAAGTCACCGGTCATTTCGGCGTTCATCCCTTTTTGTTTCAGTCATCACTTCTTTTCAAGTTCCTGAAACATACTGATAATGAACGCGCCTCTATTCGAATATATCGATTAATTAATTTATTCAGCTTTTAAACTGTAAAAAGTGTAACGCTATTCGCCGGAAATGACAAATTTTGAACCTGTTATCAAGCTTGACTTGAAATAAACAGCAACTTATCCCGTCCGGAAATGGGGTCATGGATCTGCGTTTCCTGCTTAAAATCCAGCTTTTTTAAAACAGCAATCGATGCCAGATTGTCGCTAAAAGCTGCCGCAGTCACCGTTATTTGAGTGGGTAATTGGGTCAAAATCTCAGTGATTGCTTCGGTCATCAAGCCCTGATGCCAATAAGTCGGTTCAAGAAAATAACTCATTTCAACTCGAAAAGGATCTGGTAAATGATCCTCACCGATAGCCGTGAAAAAAAGAACTGCCCCAATTAACTGGTCTTCAAGATAAAGCCCAAATGACCTGGGTGCCTGAAGTTGGCCTTTCACAGCTTCTTCAATCATCTTCTGATTGCCAATCAAGCTAAATCCGGTTCCAGCAGCAACTTCCGGATATGAAATCAGCCGGTAGTAATCGTCAAAATCCGTCATTTGAAGCTTGTGGATTGTGAGATGGTTGGTCGCAAAATTTTCTACCATGAGCACTCCTTGTTTAAATCTTGGTGTGAATCACAAACCGATATCTGGCAACTCTAGGGGCATAGTTGATGTACAGCATTTCTGAAACCAACAACCAGCAATATGCGACCAAAGCAGCGCCAAGCGTGTCAGTTGGATAATGGGCATTTAAGTAGATCCGCGAAAACATCACAAGAATCAGCCAGACAATCATCAATGCCCGAATGATAAACCGAACCGAAGCGTGGTCGATGACTGGTACCACCACGATCCAGATGATGGAAATCACGAGAAAAACCCCCAACACATGGCCGCTGGGGAAACTGTAACCACTGTCAACGCCAAGATGAAGCGGTGGCCGGTGTCGACGAATCAGCTGCTTAACAACAGCGCCAATGATGTCCCCAAAGCCAAGTGTGAATATCGCCCATAACGCGGGAACTTTGTATTTAAATCCCCACAGAAAAAACGCAATGATGAATATCCAAAAAATATCCATTTTCGGCTCAGCAAAAAAAGACACCATCAAATAAAACTTTTCAAGTCCTTCACTGGGAGCGGATCCTTGAATCGCAGTTGTGAAAATTGAATCTAAAAATTGCAAATAATCAAAATTAAATGCCACTGAAACGGAAAGCACCGCGGTAATGCACAAGCTGACAATTAGCTTGATGATCCGGTTGGGATCCCTTTGCAGCAGCATGTAATCTTCGTTCCCATACATCTTCAACAATCCTCTCTTATCTAAACTCAATTTCGAGTATATCACAACCAGCCTGGTGATTTTTTCGTTTGACAGATTTTTAATGAAAACTAAGCTTTGGGCAGTGTATAATTTGTGACGTTCGTTTAATCAAATGATTGGGAGTGAATGAAATTGATTAATTATGCGCTGTTAATGATTGCCATCGGCTGTTTTGCCGGGATCGCCGGGGCTATTTTAGGCCTTGGCGGCGGCATCATCCTGACCCCCATTTTGACGCTATTGATGGGAGTTGATATCAAATACGCAATTGGCGCCAGCATCGTGGCTGTGATTGCGACCAGTTCCGGGGCGACCATCGCCTATTTACGTGACGAGGTGCTCAATTTGCGAGTCGCGATGTTTCTGGAAATCGCCACAACCCTGGGTGCTTTAAGTGGTGCTTTATTAACCGGGGTGATTGATCCAAAATATCTTTATATTTTGTTTGGGTTACTGCTATTATTCTCTGGATATAATATGATCCGCAAATTAATTACCCATACCGAATTACTTCACCGGGCAAAGCCAGATCGTCTTGCAGCAAAATTTCGTTTGGACAGTTCTTATTATGACAAGCAAATGATGAAGAAGGTCGATTATCAAGTTGAACATATCCCTGGCGGACTGGCCGTCATGTATGGCGCCGGTATTGCAAGTGGCCTTCTTGGGATCGGTTCTGGGGCGTTCAAAGTGATTGCGATGGACACCGTTATGAAAATGCCGCTCAAGGCGTCAACATCGACCAGTAACTTGATGATGGGGGTAACTGCAGCTGCCAGTGCGACCGTTTATTTCTTTAACGGCTCGATCAAGCCAGAAATTGCTGTTCCGCTGGCATTAGGAATCCTAGTCGGCGCCACCATTGGATCCCGGGTCATGCAACACCTTTCGGCTAGAGTCATTCGGATGATCTTTGTTCCAATCTTACTCTACATTGGGATTCAAATGTTTATGAAAGGAATCTGACGATGAAAAAACCAAACGAGTCTGTCAATCAAGAAATGGCCGATGTCGAAATTATCATCGGCAAGATCCTTCAAATTGGTGTCATCATTTCAGCGGTGATTATGTTACTGGGACTAATCCTGTTAATTATCACTGGTCATACTGGCTTTCCAGCTAATCAGTACCCGACTGATTTCATGGAAATTGGTAAAGGGTTGATGACATTCAAACCTTACTCAATCATGATGCTGGGGATCTTTTGTTTAATTCTGACCCCAATATTGCGCGTAGTGGTATCAATTTATTCGTTCTATAAAGAACACGATATGTTATACGTTGTCATTACCAGCATTGTATTGGTCATTTTAATGATCAGTTTTGTCTTTGGCATTTTAAGGTAATCAAATTTGTCAATCCAAAACCAGCAGCTTCCTCTGAAATCAATCAGAAGACGGCTGCTTGTTTTTTCTATTTAATTTTCACATGGCCAACCTCAGTTGTGAATCGATATTGGTAATACTCCCGATTAATGACACATCAATCAAAAAATCCGGCTCAGCAAGAAAAAATTTTCGGGTCTAAACTTTCTGGTATTGATGGAAATCATCAATGCCAGTTTTTTTATTCAGAATAAATGGGACATCACTGTCCCCTATGCTACGATTTAAGCGTCTAAACAAGAATCGGAGTGAGGTTTTAGTGATGTC
>NZ_JAHPPD010000047.1 GCF_019061365.1 Lentilactobacillus dabitei | reverse complement strand
ATCACCTCATACTTAATTAATAATTCTATGGTACTCAAAAAGACGTCTACGAAGTAGACGTCCAGTTATTTAATGCTTACGTTTCTGCCGGCGAAAGATACCAGAACTACTGTATAAGATAACCGAAATACCGATCATCAGAAACGCAAATAATGAGATTGCCGAAAAACCATTAAATTGATTAAACAAAACACCGCCAACAATTCCTGCAATCGTCTCACCGAAATACATTGCCGCGTTTGATAACGAGGAGATCGTACTTCGCGCATCCTTGGCAGTACTCTGAAGCGTTGCCATAAATAGTGGGAAGATAAAACCATTGACTAAAAATGTGAAAGTAAGCAACACCTCCGCTAACCAGAAAATATGTACGAAAGGTATCACCAAATATAGCCCAATTAGGGCAAGTAATTCATATAGGAATGATCTCTGCAACCCTAACCAATCAACAATTCGACTGCCAAAGAGTGACCCCACCAGATTACCGCCACCAATCGCAATCATCGCCGTTCCCACTCCAGCAAGGGTTAGATTAAAGCTTTTTGTAAACCAGGTTGAAATAAATGTCATCACCGTGAAGGACCCGGTCTGGAAGACAAAATAGGCAAAGAGATAGCTGAGAGCCCGCTTATTGCTAAACACCTTTGTATAGGTTTTAATAAAGGAAAAATGTTCACGCTGGCCAATCTCTAATTCTGGTAAGACAAAGATCAGTAATCCTAACAGGATAACTGCCAACGTTGAAATCACAAAGAATGGCGTGTGCCACGAGACTGCGGCCAGATAGCTACCAATCGGGATTCCCACTAACTGAGATACTGACAGTCCTGCCGTCGCATATCCCATGACTTTAACGATGTCTGCTTTATCCACAACTACTGGAATAGAAGCCCAAACTTGCGGCGTCACAAATGAGGCACTAATGCCAGCTAGTAGCCGAAACAGCAGCATCAATGGGAAATTAAACGCAAATCCACATAAGAATGTCGAAATTGCAAAGGCTAATAGTCCCCAAATCATCACTTTTTTCCGATCCCGGCCATCAGAGATTGGTCCAGAAAATAACGCAAAAACCGCATATCCAATTGCGTAAGCCGAAACCATCCATCCAGAAACTGAAGTCGAGATACCATATAAATGACTGAGCGTTGGTAAAAGTGGAGAAATCAAAAATGTGTCCGTTCCAATTAAGAACATGGTTAAAAAGAAAATAAGCGAATATTTTTTCACGAGGTTACCTCTTTCTATGTGCCCTATTGAATAGCCAAACTATCAAATAAGAGCTCGGCTTGTTTTATAGTTTTATATATATCAAACAATTATTCCAAAAAAATATGCTCATCAAAGAGCACATTCATCATAAGTTTTCCAGTAAACCAGGTAATTCGGCTTCGATCTTGGCAACATTCAAGGTGACATATTTTTCCCGCCCCTGAGTTCTGGTCGTTGTGATACCAGCCTCTCGTAACGTTCTCAAATGATATGACATAGTAGATTTGTCGATTTCAACGTGTTGATTAAGTTCACCACACCCCATTTCATGGCCCACGTCATATAACATTTGAACAATCTTGTAGCGCCCAGGATCTGATAATGCAAAGAAGATTTGCTGCTTAAACTGGGTTTCACTAACATCTGGAGATAATTGTTTGATATTCATAAAACTATCATACAACTCCTTTTTATAATTGCAACCCTAAGTATTAGTTGTAACATGAGGGTGAAGAATAACTAATTTTCGTTACGGCTGATTGGAGGGGTCACCATGGGCTATCAAATGATATTCTTGATTGCATTTATGATGTTCGTCATCGCTGGCATTTTATTGAGTCAAATGAGTCTCTCAAGTTCTGCCTATCAAACGACCACCCCAACCTGGCTCCATGGTCGAACAGCCCAGTATGACATGCAGCTACCAGTATGATCCGATCGCTGGCACTGCTACGCTTCCCACCAATTTGGCTGACCATTACAAGCTTTATAAAATCGATAATGTTCCTGTCCGCTTGAATCACCAAACTGAAATGGTCGTCCCAGCCATTGAACTTAATCCCACTGATCAGCGGCTCACAAATCAATTACGCAACCCAGCAAATAATTGGTTGGAATTCCCAGAAGAAATCAAACGGGATTATTATGTCTGGACAATTGCTAACAAAGGGAAGGTCTTACTACAGGTAGAGGCTAATTCACAGTTGGTGGAGCCTTGGTGAAAAATAGCTGGTCATTATCCTAACAATCACATAAATTTGCCGAAACAAAATTTTTGTACAGATTAGTGGCCTCATCACGGAAAAATTGATACAGTTCATTTATGAATACGAGGAGGTCATACTATGAAAGTCCACAAGCAAGGAAACTCATTGGTTGTCACCGTTCCTAAAAAGTTTGGAATCAAACCAGGTACCGAAGTGATTGCCGTAAAAGGACGTAATGGCTCCTTTTACTACGTGCCAAAGATGAGCAATCCATTTGATGACCATAAGTTCCCACACATTAACGAAAAATTTAGCGACTCTTTAACGGGGCGTGAAAAAATTTAAACTAGTTTCTTTATATGTTTGACGATTTAGCTGGGTTAATTTGGGCGACTCATTTTTAGAATCAAATTCCTTCTTGCTTCATGTGAAACTAGATACAATGTAAGGAAAGGAGGAGATTTCATGACAGATCGTTTAAAAGATAAAGTTGCTATCATTACCGGCGGGGTTGCCGGAATTGGTTTAGGAATTGCGGAATGCTACGTTCGTGAAGGCGCTAAAGTTGTTTTGACTGCCAACCACAATGTGGACGGTGGCAAGGCCGCTGTTGCCAAATTTGGTGCGGACAATGCCCTTTTTGTTCAACAAGATGTCTCCAAGGGAGCTGACTGGGAGAAGGTTATTCAAGCTACTGAAGATAAATTTGGCAAGGTGAACATCGTTGTTAATAACGCCGGAGTGCCACCAGTTGCGGTTCCAATTAACAAGCTTAAACTGGCCGATTGGAATCGGATCATTGCGATCAATCTTACAGGAACTTTCTTGGGCATCAAGCACGGAATGAACGCCATGCTTAAGAGCGGTGGCGGTTCGATCATCAACATTTCTTCTATCGAAGGATTTGTCGGCGTCCCAACTGGCGGTCCCTATAATGCCAGCAAAGGCGGTGTCCGGGCAATGACGAAAGCTGCTGCCTTGGATGCAACCTCCAATGACTACAATATTCGGGTTAATTCGGTTCACCCCGGATTTATCGATACCCCGATTTTGCCACGAGAATCCGTTAAGCAACTTGCTTCAATTACCCCAATGAAACACATTGGCGAACCAAAAGATATCGGTGAACTTTGCGTTTACTTAGGATCTGAAGAGTCGAAATTCGCAACCGGCTCTGAATTCGTTGTCGATGGTGGGTTTATTGCTCAATAAGCCGATGGTTAATTACAAAAAGTGGTTCATCCTAAATTGGGTGAACCATTTTTTGATCTTATTTGCTTAACGCGCCTCAAAGGGCACAGGAACAAACTATGATTTCTCTTGATTCTCAGACAAATAGTTTTTAATTGTTTGAGGGTCACTTAATATTGGCACATCGCTATTATATACTGACCTCACCAAATCAACCCTAGCCTTCTCATCATCAGCATGCTTAAACTCGATTAGTTTCTTGGTTTTGTTAGTCATGGCCAATCACTCCTTAATTAATTTCTCTCACACTACCCCGCTCCACAATCTTCGTTGGTACAAATGTTTTAACGTCTTTACCCAACACCTTATCCACACTACGAACACCAATTTCATGGAAATCCTGGGTAACACTGGTGAGTGGTGGCGTGGTAACTTCACAGATAAATGTCCCATCGATTCCAACAATCGATAGTTGGTCTGGTACCGAAATTTTCTTTTTCTGGGCCGCATTTAATAAGCCCACAGCCACCATATCACTGGCAGCAATAATCGCCGTAACATCCAGCGGAAGGAATTCTGACAGCAATCGCCTCCCTGATTCATAACTGTAATCACCCTTTTTGATCCACGCGGGATTGCTAGTCAACCCATGATCCCTCATCGCATTTTGATAACCAAGCACTCGCTGGCTCCCAGTGTGATAATCATCAATTCCGGCAAAACCAATTTGAGTATGTCCATGCCTAATGAGATACTCAGTTGCTTGATAAGCCAACTTTTTATTGTCAGAACTGATCGACAGTATCTGCTTATAGCCCAGATACAATGAGACAAAACAAAACGGGGCTCTGGATTCCCTTAACAGGTCTAAGTCCACTTCATCAGGTTCTATAGCCAACAATAAAATTCCCGATACGGAACGCTCGAGAGCAGTCGTAATGGCTTGATGCTGCATATCAGTATTTCGGTTGCCAGCATATAAAATAATCACTCTTTGCCCTAATTCATTAGCCCGCTGCTGAATCCCACTTAAGATCATATTTGAAAAATTCGTTGGCGTTGCGTTAATAATCACCGCAATTTCATCAGCTCGCTGCTTAACTAAATCCATAGCTACCGTGTTCTTACGATAACCTAATTCTTTGGCGATTTTCAAAATTTTAATTTTAGTTTGCTCGCTGTAAGTGCCATGTTTGTTTGACAGTACCCGGGAAACGGTCGCAATCGAAACATTTGCCTGCGCCGCAATGTCCTTAATTGTTGGTTTCGTTTAAATCACCCAATTTCTCCTTAATCAGTAATTCTATTATACAGCATTTCACTCTTGAAATGAGTAAACGTTTTCTTTTGCGTATAATTAGCATTGTAAACGTTTACACAAAGTGCTACGATGATGTTGTTGAAATGATTCCACATTTAATAAATTGGGAGATGAGATCATGAATCAATCAACAACCCATTTGGCTGGCGGACATTCAACTGCAACTTCCGTACCTAAGAAGTCAACGAATCGAATCGCCAATAGCTTGCCAAATTTACCAATGAAAACACTATTTGCCATCACATTTGGTTTCTGTGGTGTCAACGTGGCCTTTTCCTTGCAATCATCACAAATGAGCCGGATTTTCCAGACAATTGGTGCCGATCCAACCAAGCTGGGATTATTCTTTATTTTACCGCCGCTAGCTGGGTTAATCGTTCAACCACTAGTTGGCAAATATTCTGATATGACTTGGACCAGATTTGGGCGACGAATGCCTTATCTATTATTTGCAGCACCAATTGCCGCTATTGTTATGATTCTATTACCAAACGCTGGGTCATTTGGCTTCGGTTATGCATCGCTGGCTGCACTATTATTTGGTGCAATTGCAATTTCGTTGATGGATTTATCCAGTAACATCTGTATGCAGCCATTCCGGATGATCATCGGTGACATGGTAAACGAAAGTCAGAAAGATAAAGCTTGGTCTTGGCAACAAGCCTTCAGTAACCTCGGTGGTGTACTGGCCACTATCTTACCGTTTGTCTTAACCTACTTTGGAGTTGCCAACACCGCAAAACGAGGCGTAGTACCGCTCTCTGTTCGTTTGGCCTCCTACATTGGCGCCGCAATTCTCCTCGGAATCTCTGCCTATACCATCCACGAAGTAAAGGAATACGATCCAGAAACCTATGCCCTCTATCACCACATCGATCCCAACACCCACAAGAAATCCAAGCCAATTTGGCAACTAATTAAAGAAGCACCAAAAGCCTTATGGGAAGTTGCCTTAGTTCAGATGTTTGCTTGGATTGGAATTCAATATATGTGGACTTACACAACCGGTGCCATCGCCCAAAACGTTTGGCACACAACTAATGCCACTTCAGCAGGCTATCAAGCTGCCGGCAACTGGTATGGTATTTTAACATTTATCCAGTCAATGGCCGCTGTCCTTTATGGTTTCTTGATTTTATCACACACCAATCCTTATAAACGAAAGAACTGGTATCGCTTTGGCCTCTTAAGCTTTGCAATTGGTTTAATTTGGGTATTCTTCATTCATAACCAGTATCTATTGATCGTTCCATTCTGCTTAATCGGTATCGGTTTCTTTACAGTTCACGTTGAACCATTCAATATCTTCACGTCATCATTGAATGGTTCTAACGAAGGTTCTTATATCGGTATTTTCAACGGTACCATCTGTTTACCACAAATCCTCGCTTCAGTTGCCAGCTTTATCGTGTTCCAATTGGTTGGCAAATCAATGCCTGGTATGATGTTAATAGCCGGGATTTCAATGCTGATCGCGACAATTGCTATTAGTGTCATTAAGCAAGATGCTCCACAAATCGATAAAGTATAACAACCCAATAACCAAAAAAGGAAGGAATAACATGTCACAACTACCAAAATACAATCAAACTGGGCAAACAATCATCTTTGCCTTTCCAAATCACGACTTACAGTTATCCGTCTTAACATCTGCTATTATCCGGGTATTTGAAAACCGCGGTGATCCTGGTCAATCATATGCGATTGAGGGCAAAAAAGAACAACCCACTGATTTTACTCTCAAAGCCGTCGGCGATCACTACGAATTAACCACAGCTGATTTATTAGTAAAAATCGACTCTGATCAACACGTCGATATTTATGACGCTACTGGCAATCCATTAGCCATTGACTACCGTGGCAAACGTCAACTGTTAGATAAGGGCGTCGATAAAGTCCATGAATGCCTCGTGGAAGCAGAAGGTCACAGTGTTTCCGGCTCAACCACTGGAGCCGACAGTAGCTATTTTCAAGTCGTTAAATCACTCGCTGCCGATGAGCACCTTTACGGTTTAGGAGATAAGACCGGTTACTTGGATAAACGCGGCTTTGAATATGATAACTGGAACACCGACAATCCGGCACCCCAAATGGAGAACTTTACCAAGTTGTACAAATCAATTCCAGTCATGTATGGGCTCAAGAACGGCCATCCCTATGGGCTCTTCTTTGATAATCCTTACAAGAGCCACTTCGATATGGGTAAAGAAAGTCCCAACTATTACTTCTACTCGGCTGTTGACGGCAACCTTGACTACTACGTTCTCGGTGGTAAGACTTTAAAAGAGGTTATTAGCAATTACACCTACTTAACTGGCCGAGTCCCACTACCACAAAAGTGGACCCTTGGTTATCAGCAATCTCGTTGGGGTTACAGTGCCAGCCAACAAGAAGTTCAAGAAATCGCTGACAGTTTGAAAAAGTACGACATCCCCTGCGACGCCATCCACTTTGATGTTGATTACATGCGGGGTTATCGGGTCTTTACCTGGGATAAGGACAAATATCAAGGTGATCCGAAAAAATTTGTGACCAGCTTGAAAAAGCAAGGGATTAAGGCGATCCCAATCATTGACCCCGGCGTTAAAAAGGATCCGGATTACGATGTTTATGTTGACGGCATTAAGAAGGGCTACTTTGTAAAATCACCAGATGGCAAAGTCTACATCAATAAAGTTTGGCCAGGTGATTCCGCCTTCCCAGACTTTGGCCGGCCAGAAGTTCGTAAGTGGTGGGCTCACAACGACAAATTCCTAACTGATATTGGCGTTGGTGGTATTTGGAACGACATGAACGAACCGGCTTCCTTTGAAGGACCCATTCCAGATGAGGTTGTCTTTAGCGATCAAGATAGGCAATCAACCCACAAGAAGATGCACAACGTTTACGGCCACAATATGGCCAAGGCAACTTACGATGGCTTGAAGAAATACCAAGATAAGCGGCCTTACGTTATCACCCGGGCAGCTTATGCAGGCACCCAAAAATATTCAACCGTTTGGACCGGCGACAATCGTAGTATTTGGCCCCACATTCAAATGATGATTCCCCAACTATGTAATTTGGGCATGAGTGGTTTTAGCTTTGCCGGTACTGATATTGGTGGCTTTGGCTCCGACACCAACGCGGAACTATTAACCCGCTGGATTGAAGCAGCAGTCTTTAGCCCCTTAATGAGAAACCACGCTGCCATGGGGACTCGTCATCAAGAGCCTTGGAGCTTTGGCGAACCAACCCTTTCAATTTATCGCAAATTCGTCAAGCTACGATATCGCTTCATCCCCTACTTATATGATCTGTTTGAGAAGGGCACTAAGAGCGGTCTCCCAGTCATGCGACCATTAGTTTTAAACTATGACAATGATCCCCGGGTGCGTGATCTCAATGATGAATTTATGGTTGGCGACAGCGTTTTGGTTACCCCAATTGTCGAAAAGTCGGAAACCAAGCGCTTGGTTTACTTACCGGCCGGTGATTGGGTTGATTTCTGGAATAACCGCCAGTATACCGGCAACCAAGACATTGTCGTCAATGCCCCACTGGATAAATTACCATTGTTCATCAAGAAGAACACAATCCTTCCTTGGGGAAATCCAGTTGACCATATTTCAGACGAACCTGATAAAGCCATGACGTTTAAAGTCTTTGGTGATCAAGGTAGCTACGATCATTACCAAGATGACGGCACTGACTTTAAGTATCAAGCTGGTGAATTCAACCACTATACGCTATCCGTAAATGATGACCAGGTATCAGTTCAGTTACCCCATCATGGATTCAAACCGGCGTACAAAAAGATTACGGTGGAGTTGCCGGATAAACAGGTTATCTTAAGCTATGATGCTGCAAGTAATCGTTACCAAGAAAAATAAAAATTGAGACGAAAGGCGATTTAATCCCAGAATTTAAGTGAAAAAAGTCATGCATTCTGGTTTTGGAATGCATGACTTTTTTTGGCTTAAATTCTCGGATCAACCGTTTGTCACAAGTTTTATCAATATAAGAAGGGAAAGCCAAATTGGCATTATAAACGCTTTGTCGACTCATGTCTCAGCCACATTTAATTTTACCTTGGCAAGTCAGTCACTTTAATGCTGTAAAGCCACCCATCACAACCAAAAGGACGCCCAAAATTGGCTTAACATACTTAGTAAACTTTGCTGGGTTCAATCGATTGAGAAGGATCGGTGCGAGAAATGAGCCCAACACTGCGCCAAGCATGATCCAAATGCCAACTTGCCAATCAACGTTACCCGCTTGTAGGTGAAAACAAATGCCAACAAACGTCATCGTGACCAAAACCAGTGAAGAGGTTGCCGCGGCGGTCACCATGTCGGCTCCCATGACCAACAATCCCGCCATAATGGGACCGCCGCCACTTAAACCGCCAACTCCAACCATCAAGCCGCCGATAATGCCATAGATCACCGCAACGGCACTTCTGCTTTGTTTGGGTGTCTGCTTTGATTCAAATAAGAGCTGAATGCCGATGTAGGCTAAAATACCGCCGATGATGTATGAATAAATTTTTTCGGGAATATATGGCGAGACAAGTGATCCCACAATAACGGCAGGAACGGCTGCTAGAATCATTCGCCAGGCAATTTTAAAATGAATCTTGTGAAGGCGAAAGTAAGAGTACGACCCAATGAGCAAGGATGGAAATGCGGTTACCAAAGAAGTGGCGGCCGCACTTGCCGGACCCAAGCCAAAGATCGTGGTTAAAATCCCCAGGTAGTACGCCGCTCCCCCCACCTCCAAGGGTAATGACAATTGTCCCAATAATAAATCCAGCCAAAATCAAAAAGATAATATCCATTGGAATTAGCCTCCAACCTTAATTTTAGCGCCAAGCAATTGGATACCAGCCGGCCAAATAAAAGCCGAAGATCGTGGTAACCACGAAGACCCCAATCAAGGTCCAATAGAGTGACTTAGACCCTGCATGCCGACTTTTACGAGCGAAACTAATCTCAATAAGTGCAATAACAGCAATCCCTAACAACAGCTTCACAATACCGCTAACTGGCGCTTTAGGGATCCGATACCAAGCCAAAAAACCACCCGAAAGCAAAATCGGAATGTAAAGGACTCTGGTAATCATCATAAAAATGGTTGCCAACTTATCCTTAAAAGAAAAGGCAAGAATAACAGCAATAACTAATAAGACCCATGAAATTAAATGAATATTAATCCATAGCAAAACAATGGCCTCCTTAAAATATTTTCGCAATGTACGAAGTTCATTATAGTCTTTCCCAGTTGATTTATAACCGTCAGCGCTTATGATCAATTTAAAACCGTTGATAGGAGTCAGTTCATGAATAATCAATTGGAAATTCAGCCCTTTACACAAGCAAGTAGTCGGCACTATGACTTATTACTAACGGCTGATCCGGCCAAACAGCTCGTCGATACTTATTTAAAACGGTCAATCAATTTTGAAGCCAACATCAACGGCGTCTTGGTCGGCGTCTTAATTTTAATTGAAACCCGACCGGAAACAATTGAAATCGTCAATATTGCCGTTGCGTCCACCTACCAAAATCAAGGAATTGGCAGCAAGCTACTAAACTTCGCAACCAACTGGGCAAAAGATCGTCATTATCGGGTCATCGAAATTGGCACTGGCAGCACCAGCTTCGGCCAATTGTACGTCTATCAAAAAAATGGTTTCCGATTGGTTGCGATTGATCAAGATTTTTTCACTCGCAATTATGCTGAACCCATTATCGAAAACAAGTTAGTGTTAAAGGATATGGTTCGGTTGCGGAAATATCTTTAATGTGTCATTAACCGGAAACCAGCTTTCCTAATCTAGAATGGAACACATGTGTTTTCCAACCAATAATCATTAGCTCGGATAACTACTTCCATTAGAATCAAAATACCTATTATTCCAATCTAGTTTAGTCACATTCATTTCAACCAATCCTACCTTGTGCTAAATTAGACATGGATGGAATCGCACATATTAATATCGTGGGGTGATTAGCAATGAACGAAAAACAAAAAGTACAAAACGCTAAACGGGCCAATGTTTTGTGGATCATGTTATCAATTATGGTGTTAGTTGTGATTGCAGGAATCGTCGGTATCATCATGAAGAGTCACCAAACCAACCAGTATAAAGACATGATTAGGCAATCCGTAACCGCCTATAACAAAACAGCTCCTTCATCAGAACAATTATCACCAACTAGTCGAACCAAAGTTTATCGGGTTCGCAAGTCCGGTGATCAGAAATACTTTGTTCAGCTGAGTGGCACAACACCGAAGTTTATTTATCAGAAGGCCCAAGGAAAATGGACGTCAGTTAATTCAAACAAAACAGCAACTAACGTCTTGAAATATCGAATTGTTTATACTTCGAATCAGTCCGCTATCGATAATAGTAAGTAGCCGGTTATTGAATTATGAGAATTTCTGAGTGAGCTTGTAGTTACCAATAACTTTTTAGTTATATTTATGCATTTAATCAATCATCATCAATCTTCCAACGGCAGCCTTCTCAGGAGGTTAGCCGCTTTTTTATGGATTGAATCGACTGGCAATTCCTAATCAAACGGGAATTTCCACAATTCAAAATAATCGATAAAGCGCTTCCATATATAAACTAAAGGTGTTGATATAGATAACCGTTTAGTTTTAATCGAAAGGAAGATCATTATGGCTGATTTACTAAAGGACAAAGTTGCAATTGTTACCGGCGCAGGTTCCGGTATGGGTCGTCAAATTTCTGAACTGTTCGTTAAAGAAGGTGCCAAGGTGATGTTGGCAGATATCAATCCGGACGGCTTGAAACAAACCGCAGCCGAAATTGATTCTGCAGGTGACTCAACCAGCACCGTTATTGCCAACGTTGCCAAAGAAGATGACATCGTTAATATGGTTAAGGAAACGGTTGATACTTATTCCAAAGTCGATATCTTAGTTAATAACGCGGGTATCGTTGATAATATTAAAACGGTTGAAAATACGACTGATGATATTTGGGACCGAGTATTGGCAATCAACTTAACTGGACCATTCAAGGCTGCTCGTGAAGCTATCAAATATATGTTGGATCAAAAAGATGGCGGAACAATTATTAACATGGCATCCGTCGGCGGCTTGTTCGGCTCTCGTGGTGGTGTTGCTTATACTGCAACCAAGCACGGCATCATTGGTTTGACGAAGAATATTGCTGCCACTTATGGCATTTACCATAACATTCGTGCAAACGCGATTGCTCCAGGTAATATTGCCACTAACATTCAAAAGACCATTAATGATCCCGATGAACTTGGCATGAAAGCTCTCACCGCAATTGGCGGCATGACCGCACCAGGTGGTAAGCCAGAGCAAATCGCCCAAGTTGCCTTGTTCTTAGCTTCAGATCAATCCAAATTTGTTAACGGCGCAGTGATTACAGCGGATGGCGGCTGGACATCAATGTAATAGAGTGTGAGGCCAAGCGGTTAGCAATCGGAGTGTAAGTCGCCTTTGGAGGAATTTCTGGGTTTGGAATTTTTTCAAAGGTGCTTACATGCAGATTGCTGCTTGGGTGAACACGTTTAATCAAAGTGTGCGGAGCAAAGCGCTTAGAAGTCGGAGCATAAGTCGCCATCAACAGAAATCCCGTTTTTGGGGATTTTTGTTGTTGGTGCTTATGCGTAGACTTCTGCTTTGCGGAGCACTATTCGGCAATGGAGCCGAGGAATTCCGGAGTTTAGAATTTATCCAAAGTACTTACTTCTTGGAGGAGCAGTCCAATTGAGGCTGCCTCATGCCCCATTTCATTAATTCAACGAACTAATTTCAAAGGAGTCGGCGGAAAATCACCTCATTTGCCGGCTCTTTTTCTTTGCATCCCATCCCTTGTGTTAAACTTAATTTGTATCCAAACAAATTCAAAGGGGATAGAAATTTGAAATCAACCATCTTTGTTAAACCTGGAAAAGTCAAAATTCAAAACATTGAGAAGCCAACCATTCATAAGGCTGACGATGTCATTATTCACGTCTTGCGAGCCTGCGTCTGTGGTTCTGATTTGTGGGCCTATCGGGACCTTGAATCCAAAGAACCAAATTCGGAAAATAGCGGCCATGAAGCAATTGGAATTGTCGAAGAAGTTGGTCAAGCCATTACCACTGTGAAGCCTGGCGATTTCGTAATCGCCCCATTTACTCACGGTTGCGGTCACTGTGCCGCATGTCGCGCCGGATATGAAGGCAGTTGCCAAAGCCATCGCGATAACTTTAGTTCCGGTTACCAAGCTGAGTACGTTCGCTACCAACACGCTGAATGGTCACTAGTTAAAATTCCCGGCAAGCCTGAAGATTATAGTGATGGCATGCTCAATTCCCTATTGGCCTTAGCAGACGTCATGGCCACCGGCTATCATGCCGCCCGCGTCGCTAATGTCAAAACCGGCGATACTGTCGTCGTTGTTGGTGACGGTGCGGTAGGCCTTTGTGGCGTGATTGCTGCCCAGATGCGTGGTGCTAAACGAATCATTGACATGAGCCGCCACGAAGACCGCCAAAAGCTGGCAACTGAATTTGGCGCCACTGATATCGTCGCAGAACGCGGTGACGAAGCGGTTGCCAAAGTCATGAGTTTAACGAATGATGCAGGGGCTGATGTAGTCTTAGAATGTGTCGGTAGTGAATTGTCAACGGACACAGCTATGAAAGTTGCCCGTCCTGGCGCAATTGTTGGTCGAGTCGGCTTGCCGCATACCCCAAAGACTGATCTCACCGGTCCATTTTACAGTAACTTAGCCGTTGCTGGTGGCCCAGCATCTGTTACAACCTACGATAAATCAGTTCTTCTGAAGGCTGTCTTAGATGGTGATATTCATCCCGGCAAGGTCTTTACGCAACGCTTTGATCTTGACGATATTGATGCCGCTTACCAAGCAATGGCAAAACGAGAAGCGATCAAGTCATTAGTGGTTGTTGACTAACCGATTAGTATAAATAAACCCCAGACCTAAAAATCAGCGAGTGCCGCGATTTTTTGGCCTGGGGTTTATTTATAGGACTTTTTACGAACTATTCTTTAGTCAATAATTCATCAATTTTGTCATAGAATTTCTTAGCATGAACTTCGGTCACCAAATTAATTGGCCGCCCAGTTTCCGTTTCGAAGGTTCTGCCAGCACTTGGACCATGAGCAATCACATCACCCTTAATATCCTTAGATTCGATCATCTCTGGGTATTGACTAGCCACAGTGGTTAATACATCCCACAAATAATAAGTTGAGTTGGCTTCATATGATGACACCAATGCATACCCTTGGCCAATTAAATCCATCATTGGATAACGCCGGAGACTGGCCCAATGCTGCTGGACATCAGCATTCAACGGAACTTGGTTGGTACTTTCCAAGCCTACCATTTGAATATCAATATCAGCATCCCAAACGGTTTTAACTGCTTCGGAATCCCAGTAAGCATTCCATTCAGCCGTCCCATCATGCTTAGGCTCCAGAACGTTTCCTTCAGTCCGCATGGTGCCGCCCATCCAATATAGCCGCTCAATTTTATTCACAATGGTTGGGTCAACTGCTAACGCCCGAGCAAGATCAGTTAGCGGCCCTGTCATAACTAAGTCAGTTTTGCCCTCGGTATTTTGAAGCTTATCAATCATATCTATGTGAGCCGGCTTTTCAGCAACTTCTGCCTTTACCGGGCCATGCTCATTTAGCAATGGAAAGGCATCAAATGAAAATGAACTCAACCGCCATTCTTTAGGAAATTGGTGAACCGCACGTGAATTTGAAGCAGCCACGGAAATCTCTTTTCCATGACCGAATCTGGCAATGATCTTTTGAGAAGCCGGTACGGATCCCTCAATATAGCCGTCAGCGTCAATCACGCCAACCCCGGTAAGGTTAACTTCTGGCATTTGCAACAACAATAGTAGTGAGACCAAATCATCGACGTTGCCGTCATGGTCAAAGTAAACATTTTTCAAAATAATGTCCTCCTCGTTTATTAATCTCATCATACAGGAATCCGAGCGGCCAGTCTATCAGTAGCCAATCTCAACGGCGCCGGTGCTTGACCACTGTAAAGAAGTGTAAAATACATGCCAGTAATACATAAAAAATTACCACAAAGGATATGTATCGCAGCCAAAAGCCCTGGCTGGGAACTAATTTAAAGCCAAACTGAATTCCCATCGTCAGCAGGGCCATAAACGCAATCATAAAGAATAATTCAATATATCGTTTCAATGTACTGTCATCCCTTTTCTTCACAGTGTTTAGTCGCCGGCCCCACTTGAGACAGGTTTGCTTTTTAGTTTCCGGTAACTCTTTAAGCCCCCACGTATGAGTGAGAACCAGTTCGTGAACCTTAATGACCCCAGCGGCAGTCATCACTTTATCGATTGTTCGAAAACTTTGGTCGGTAACTCCGGTGACCCAGTTTTCAAACGCGCCGGTATAACAGTCAGTAATACTTAAATAGTGCTTGTCTTTAAATCGATCGGGATGAGTGGCCCCGGTATGGTCAAATCGGACCAACCGCTGGCGCATGCAGTCAAAGAAATCTTTCATTTTGCCTGCCAAGCCACCCCAATAAGTTGGAGCCGCCAGCACCCAGACATCGCTAGTGAGCATTTTTTGTTCCAATTCATCTAACACTGGATCCTTCTTGTCGCCATGGTCCGGCTTAAATGGATAATCCTCTAAGTAAATAATTTCGCCTTCGTTCGGATCTTCTATCCCGGCCATCACAGTTTCCAGCATTTTAGCGGTCACCCCATCATTTCGATGTGATCCTAAAATTCCAAGTACTTTCACTATAAGACCCCCCTAAAAATAAGTAAGCAGATCAAAGCGGTTAGAGATCGGAGTGTAAGTCTCCTCGAACGGAAATTCCGGGTTTGGGAATTTTTGTTCGAGGTGCTTACATGGAGATCTCTGCTTTGAGGAGCTGTCCTAAAAAATTGCTAAAATAAATTGAATATTGAGAACGGTAATAATTGACGTTAACAAGTAACCAACTACCGTCACTGATAATCGGTTGGTATGGATACCCATCAAATCATGGTTGTTTGTGAGCGCCACCATGGGAAACAACGTAAACGGCAAGGCAATTGATAACGCAATTTGGGCAAACACGATCATCTGCTCAAATGTATCGTCATTGAAGCCAACGATGAACCCAATGATCAAAATCGGAATCAAGGTCACAAACCGGGTTAAGAGTCGCCGTTCCCACAATGGCAACCGAATGTGCAAGTAACCTTCCATCACAATTTGCCCCGCTAGCGTACTGGTGATCGATGAAATCATCCCCGTGATCAGCAACGCAAACGCAAACAAGGTGCTCATTAACGGGCTGGCAAGACTCCCTACAATGGCGGAATTTTGCAACCCATGGTAAACATCCTGAAATGCGGAAAAGTTTGCGTTTTTATTGAAGAACAGCGTTCCCCCTAGGATGAGCAATAACGCATTGATCAGAAACGCAGCGATTAAATGCACATTTGAATCCCACTTACCAAATCGCAAAGCTTCATTCACTTGCTTGGGGTCATGATAATCGTATCGACGGCTCTGCGCCAGCGACGAATGCAGATAAACATTATGTGGCATGATGGTTGCCCCCACAATCCCCAGGCTCATCACTAACTTTTCGTGATCCGTCACAATACTTGAAGTGGGAACCAAGCCGCCAAGAATCTCACCAACGTTTGGTTGAGCCCGGAAAACTTCAATCCCAAAAATCACGCCCACCACTAATATTGAAAAAAGCACAATAAATTCAATTCGCCGAATTCCAAATCTTAAAAATAGCAAGACCAATAAAACATCAAGAATAGTGAAGAAAATACCAAAGATCAGCGGTAACCCGAATAATAATTTTAATGCAATTGACGTGCCAACAACGCCGGTCATGTCAGTCGCCATCATCGCAATTTCATTGATAACCCACAGTATGTAACGCCCCCACCGGGGAATCTTGGTCGCAATCGCTTGGGCCAAGTCCAGTCGAGAAACGACCCCCAGCTTGATCGCCAAGGTCTGCATGAACATCGCCACAATGATCGAAATTAATAGCACCGACAGCAATTCGTATCGATATTGACTCCCACCAGATAACGACGTCAGCCAATTACCGGGATCCATGTACCCCACGGCAACCAATGCTCCTGGCCCACTATACGCCAAAAACTTCTGCAGAAAGGATGACTCGTACACACTAGGAACCTTGACACTCCGATTAATTTCATCCAGACTTTTATTTTGCTGTTCCTTCATTGACATCCCCCTGATTCTCGCACAGTTTTTGCTTGCTCAGATCCGCAATGAATTGACAAAAGGCGTCACTGGCATTCATTGGTGGCACAGCATCTAATACCTTGCCACCACTAGACCTGAACGTTTGATAATTTTGAACATTATTTTCCTCAATTGTTTCCAAGCAATCTTCAACAAAGGATGGCGTGACAAGCAACACATTTCGCTTGCCCGTCGCAGCCAATTCCATCAATGTGTTTTTCAAATATGGTTTCAGCCAAGGCATAGGCCCAAATTTAGATTGAAAAACTGTCAGAACTTTATTGTCAGGCACTTGTTGGAGATATTTTTGGACGTTGGCCGTTGTCTGCTGGCACTCTTTCTCATACGGATCACCTTTTTTGATCATCGACATCGGAATTCCATGATACGTGAAAACCACTGTATCATAATTTTTTTGAACGTAGCACTCGTCCACTTGGCTTGCCAGGATCTTTTGATAAGTGGGCTGATCGTCAAAATGCTTAATAATTGTCGTTGGCACACCAGACGCTTTCACTTTTTCGATGATCGTATCATGGGTACTTTGCGTGTAATTCGGAAATAAGGGCAGCACCACAATATGGTCATCCCCATTATCCTGCATTTGACGCAGGCGATCCCCAATCGTTGGTCCCCCATAGTTCATTGCGTACTGAACGTCCCAATCTTTCAAAATTGCCTGAACCTTCCGCTGCATCATTTCAGTATACACAGTTAACGGTGAACCTGCTTGGGTCCACATGTGCCGGTAATAGGTAGCCGACCGCCAAGTTCGCAGCGGTAAAATCATTCCGCGAAGTAATGGCTGCCAAAACCATTTTGGCAGGGTAACAACATTTTGGTCACTTAGAAATTCCTTCAAGTAAGTTTTGACATCTTTGGTACTTGGTGATTTAGGTGATCCCAGGTTAACCAGTAACAGCCCGTTTTGTGACATCGCGATTCCCCCCCTTATGTCTTGATTATATCGCTTTCATCAATTCAAAAAAACGCTAGCCACAAGAAAAAAACCTGTCAGAGGAAACATTTTGTCTTGAACAATGAAATCGGTTCATTTATTGAGTACAATAGTATTGAGGAAGGACGTGATTAACCCTTGAACAATGCCAAGGAGTACCTGGATTTCTTTAACCAAGAATATAAGGAACCCGGCAAACATAGTAATTACAGCACAAATAGCAACTTCCGTTTTGATACGAGAGCTGATGCGCTTGAAACCAAGAATATGTTAATCCAAAAAAGTCCCTGTGCTAAATATTATCGTTTGAGTGTTGAATATATTAATCCCAACCGGTCAATGCAGGTAGGGTGGTACATTACCGTTAGGAAATTGAAAGATCAACCCAAAACACCTGATCATCAATCCACAACGAGTCCGAAGCCTAAGAAACCACAGCAGCCAACTCACAAAAAACCAGAAAAATAACTTTGATGGAGGTAATTATCCATGGCAAATCAAGTACCAGCAGTCATCATGAACGATGGCTTTAAAATTCCAGAGATTGAATTAGGAACCTATCAAATTCGTGGCGGTGACGGCCTACAGCAAGTGCTAGCCGCCATTCACGATGGTTACCGGGGCTTGGACACGGCAACCAATTATGATAACGAGGGAATGGTTGGTGAAGCGATTCGCCGATCTGGCCTCCCACGTTCAGATTTCTTTGTCACGTCCAAACTGCCAGGCAAGTATCACCAGTATCATGACGCAACCAAAGCAATTCAAGAGAGTCTCTATCGCTTAGGTTTGGACTACTTTGATCTTTATTTGATCCATTGGCCGCTTCCAAAACGTGATCATTACGTTGAGGCCTTTCAGGCAATGATTGATGCTAAAGAGCGGGGCTTGATCCGATCAATCGGTGTTTCTAATTTTGAGCCGGCGCATCTCGATCGACTCATTGGCGAAACCGGGGTCACCCCCGCCGTCAACCAAATTGAAGCCCACCCTTATTGGAATAACGAACGAATGCTACAAGCAGATCTTGAGCGCGGAATTGTCACCGAAGCTTGGAGTCCCCTGGGTCGAGGGAGTGCAGCGTTACAGGAACCGCTTATTCAAGACTTGGCTACCAAGTATCACAAGAATGCCGGCCAAATTATTTTGAGATGGCATACTCACCGGAACATCATTCCGATTCCTCGTTCAAGTAACCTCAACCATCAGCGGGCTAATTTGGACATCTTTGATTTCAAGCTGACCCCAGACGAAATTCAAGCGATTAATCAGTTAACCAAACCAGATGGCCGAGTCGATGGTCAAGATCCCAATGAATACGAAGAATTTGAATAGTGACTAAAAAATAGCGAAGGAGTGTTTTTCTAATGGAAACACAAAAAATGATTCGCTCCAGAAAAGCAATTCGAGAATATAATGGTCAAATTACTGACTTTCAACTGCACCAAATTCTGGCAGCTGCTAATGCCAGCCCTGTTGCAATGGGCCAATACGATCATTATCGATTGACGGTTATCCAAGATCCGGCAACTTTGGCAAAAATGAGTGGCATTTATGAAGCGCCAACGGTCATCGTAGTTTCCGCCAATGATGCCGGCGCACCAGCGGAAGTTTCTGCAGGCACGATTGTTCACAACATGGAACTGGCCGCTGAAGATCAAGGCTTAGGCGCCAACTATAATATGGGCGGCTTGAGTTCAATCCCAGCCGGTGTGATTCCAACAGGCTTCACGCCAGTGTTTGGGTTGACAGTTGGCCAGACAACCGAAAAGTTTACGCCGCGAGAAGTCTCGTTGGACCGAATTAAGACCAATTTCGTGAAGTAATTTGAGCTCTTTAGCTCTACAACAAAACAAATGAGGCTGAGACATTAGTTGGCAAAGTATTTATAAATGCAACTTGTTTTGCCATTCTTACATTGATAAAACTTGCGACAAACGGCTGATCCCGGCCATTTAAGCCAAAAAAGTAATGCATTCCAAAACCAGAATGCATTACTTTTTTCACTTAAATTCTGGGATCAAAACGCCTTTCGTCCCAATCTTTGTTTAATTTGGGAGTTTCCCATTTCGTATATTGGAGGTGCCGTTAACGACTTATGCCCGTGATAAGGCAATTGCACTGTTCTTAACCCGTTCGGCCTCTTCAAAATTATCGGTAATGATGCCAGCCACATGTTCAGCCAACAACTTTGCCTGCTTGCGCGGATCATCAACCGTCCAAATTCGTTCTTTAACGTTATCCAACGACTGATAATGGTTAAGATGAAGTCCGGCTAAATGTTCCTTTTGGATTAATTCCTTGGCGTGTAAAATTGGATGATCTGCCAGCGAACAATACTGCTGAGCTGGATCAATTTGGTAAGCTATCTTCAACGAATCCAGATTAAACGAAGAATAGATCACCGGATATTCGAGATCGTATTGGCGGACCATATCCAACACAATTTGTTCAATGTGGGGATAGTGAATCTTATTTGTCTTAAACTCCAAATTCAAATGAACTGGCTGTTGATTGGCAACGATTAACAAGTCTTTTAAAGTGGGGATTTTTTGGCCGTCTTTGAGATGGAACTGACGCAATTCTTCTAATGTATAGTCATTAATTTTGCCTTTACCATCAGTGGTCCGATTGATTTTTTCATCGTGCATGATGATCGGGATATTGTCTCTGGTCAGATGGACATCAAATTCCAGGCCTTCAACACCATGATCAATCGCATAAATAAATCCATCCAGAGAATTTTCGACAAACTTGTGGGGATACCCCCGATGACCAAAAATTAAGGTATTCGTTTTCAATTTGAATAACTTCCTTTCCATTCTCTCTTCGCTACATCATCAGCCGATGCCTATCTACCATCGGCCTTATTAGTGGTCAGCAGATTAGCATTCATGGCTTTGTTGGCGGTCGTCAGGGCACTATCGATATTGCCGCCGTTATAGACCGTTTCCATCGCCGTTTCTTCTAATTCACGGGTTAATTGCATCCCTTCCATCAAAATTCCCGAGTTGGCATTGTTCGGTTTGGCGCTGGCAAGTTGTTCACCGGGAACTCTGGCAGCTGGGATCTTCTTATAAAGATTCTGTAAGGCTTTTTCTTTTTGCGACTTTTTATTCAAAGCCAAGTAGCCGGTCGCAACCTGCCAATTAGCTTGATTCTTAGCACTTTCAGCGTACTTAATGAACTCAAAGGCCCCCTTTTGAACCTTCTCAGGTTTATCGTTTGAAATCCACAGGGCCGCACCACCAATTCCGACTCCGTTAGCTTTGGTCCCATCCGGATGAGGGAAGTAGCTAATGCCAAGTTTGTTCTTATTGCCGGTGGTTAGTTGGCCAATATAGGCTGACGACTGAACGAAAATTCCTGATTTACCAGCCAGGAAGGCCGCAATTTCATTGGTTTCAGCGCTGGCACCAGAACCATAGTTCACAAAGTCGCCTGATTTGATGTTAGTCCGAATCCACTTAAGAAATTTAACCGTGTTGGGATTGTTCACATTAATTTTGGTTGGGTTACCTTGGTGACCGTCGCCGTTGTTAATCAGCTTGGTCTTATCGTTAGCTAAAGCCTCTTCAAGCAACCAGCCATAGATTTCCATCGTCATTCCCTTTACTTTATGGTGAGACTTTGCGTACAATTCCTTAGCGACTCGCGTAATTTCACTATAACTAGGCGATTTAGAAGGCGGGGTAATGCCATATTTTTTCAACAACGTTGCGTTATAGTACAACACTGGCTGCGACGTGTTAAATGGCATCGCTAATTGTTGCCCCTTATTTGAATAGAATGAGCGGGCAACTGGTGAAATGTCGCTGGTATCATAGTGATCTTCATCAATGAATTTCTGAACCGGGGTCGTGTACTTGCTGTGCATCATTTGAGCAGTTGAAATATCAAACGATTGAAATAACGCAGGTGAGGCGCTGGTCCCATGACTTTGGATAATCTTTTGGACCGCTTCATCGTAGGCCCCTTCGTATTGAGGAATGACCTCATACTTATTCTGAGATTTGTTAAAATTATCAACCATCTTATCCAATGCTTGTTCAGCAGGGCCACCCATTTCATGCCAGAAAACAATTGGGGTTCGGCCGGCTTTGGCGTTGGTTTCACTGTGGGAAGCATTGACGAAAACAACCCCAATGGCAACCACAACAATCGCAATAATTGGAAGCAAGTGATTTTTTAAAAATAGACCAATTTTTCCCATCATTTAACCGCACCTTCATTCGCACCTGATTTGAAGTAATGCTGACCCACAAACAGGACAATCAAGGTTGGAATCACAACGATAGCCGCAGTTGCTTGAATCATGCCCCAATCGTTGAACGTTTCCTCTGACTGCAGCTGGCGCAGCCCATTTTGGACTGGTCGAAACGAATTACTGAAGGTTGTCAACATTGGCCACAGGTATTGGTTCCAAGCACCTAAGAAACTGTAAGCTCCCAGTGTGATCAATGGGATTCGGTTATAGGGCATCACAATCTTCCAATAGAATTGAAGATGACCAAGGCCTTCGATATCCGCAGCCTCCTTTAGTTCAGCGGGCATCTGCTTAAACGATTGGATGTAAGCTGATTCCTGAGACAACTTTTAAGAGAGCGTATAATGAATAAATCGTCTCTCAAAAGGAAGGAATTTTT
>NZ_JAHPPD010000046.1 GCF_019061365.1 Lentilactobacillus dabitei | reverse complement strand
GGTTGAATACCGGATTCACAACGACCAGTTATGTGCCTAAAAATTATTAAATATTATCTCCAACTATTGGGGTTCACTTCATTTTGGAATAGTTGGTTCTTTTCGTTAAATGGCCGGGATCAGCCGTTTGGCGCAGCTTTTATCCAGGTGGCTAGGGCGATGATCATCGATTGAAAATTAATATATATATCCCGCCTCATATATCATCAGTGAATTAGCCGATCCATCAACCTCAGCTGTTAAAGACTCCTACGGTTAGACTTTTCTGCCCGGATTCAAGATGTTATTAGGATCAAAGGCTTTTTTAACCTTTCGTTGCAGCTCAACCACATCTTCACCAAGTTGAGGCAGTACCCACTTGTACTTCAAATCACCGATCCCATGCTCGGCTGAAATTGTGCCGCCAATGGATTGGACGTACTTGAAGATTTTATTAATTGCATCATTGACGTCGGCTGGCGTTTCGGAATAGTCCTTTGAAACGGCGAAGTTTGGATGGAAGTTACCGTCACCAGCATGGCCACCCAAAAAGGCAGTCACTTTAGACGTGAATTGTAATTTTTCAACAAAGTCAGCCAAATCTGGTAGTTTGGATAACGGCACGGCGACATCTTCCACGATCAAGCGCCCATAAGCAGCTTCTGCCTGATAATAATCTTGGCGAATCTTAATGATCTTCTTGGCATAACCTGGATCGTCGGTGACATTAACCTGCAATGCTCCTGATTTAGTCAAAATCTTCTTCAAAGCGTCAACCGCGCCGGCTGGAGCAACGTCCAATTGGAAGATTAAGAGGGATTCAGCACCGCCCTTACCCAAATCGGACTTTTCCAAATTATCCAGAGCTTCAATCGATGTTTTATTTAAAGCTTCCATCATGGACGGATAGAGGCCACTACCAGAAATATTTTGAACCCCAATGCTCAATTGCTTCATGTTGTTAAAAGTTGCCAACCCTGTAACGGGGTTTCCAAACGGAATTGGTAGTAACTTGACCGTAGCCGCGGTAATAATTCCCAGCGTTCCTTCAGAACCGACAAATAAATCGGTCAAATCGTAAGGGGCATTGTTTTTGAATGTTTTACCACCTAATTCCACCAATTTCCCGTCAGCCAGAACCACCTGCAACCCAACAACGGATTGCTTCGTTGTTCCGTACTTTAACGAGCTCATTCCACCAGCATTGGTTGCAATATTCCCACCGACCGAACTGATTCGCTTGGAACCAGGATCAGGTGAAAAGAAGTACCCATGTTTGCGAACTTCTTCATCAAGATCTGAGTTTAAAACGCCCGCTTGGACAATGGCATACTGGTTGGGAATATTAATTTCCAATATCTTATTGAGTTGTGTCAGGTCAATGATCAAGCCACCCTTTTCAGCCGCCGATCCGTTAACAATTGATGTTCCGGCACCACGAGCAGTAACTGGAATCCGGTTATCGTTCGCAAATTTAACCGCCGCCTGCACATCGGCAACGCTTTTAGCCTGAATAACTGCTAATGGCTGATTATCTTCTTCAATTGCTTCAGTAAATTTATCACTGCTCAATTTCTTGATTTCTTCATTGTCTGACACAATCTGACCATCTGGCAATGATAACTCATTAATATTAACTGACATCTTGTCGCCAACCTTCATCGTTAATTTGAGTACAAGGATCCCCTCATTTGGTATTGATTATGAGTAAATTATTAAAATTTGTCAATGTGCGAAAGTCGACTTTAATCACTAACCTAATGAATCGCAGCAAATAAAAATTAAAATATCATTTGACAATGCCATCTAAATTCAGTATGATTTGATCAACAAAATTTCGGAGGTGTCCTTATGACTCAATCAATGTTTAATGCAATCAATAACTGTTGTCGAACAACGCGCGTTTTGCGATGTTCGGCCTGTTAGCATTGACATTTTGAGGAATACCGACCTTAAAAGTTAATTGCCTTTCAGGGGTATGAACTCAGCAAAGGGTGCGAAAATTCATTTGAGTTTTCGCACCCTTTTTCTATCTATTTTGACATTTGAGAGGATGACATCATGTTAATTCAATCAGTTTCACAACTCATCGGCCACACGCCACTTATTGATCTCCAAATTGATCTTCCAAATCACAGTCACATTTACGCCAAACTTGAAATGTTCAATCCTGGCGGCAGCATCAAGGACCGGCTTGGTCAATACATGATTCAAGATGGCATTGACCGTGGCAAGATCAATGACAGCACCACAATCATCGAGCCAACTGCCGGCAACACTGGCATTGGCGTCGCCTTGGCAACTCAGCAACATGGATTACGAACGATTTTAGTCGTTCCAGAAAAATTTAGTTTTGAGAAACAGCAATTGATGAAGGCGCTGGGGGCAGAGTTAATCAACACGCCGAGTGAATTGGGAATCAAGGGGGCAATCAAGAAGGCACGAGACATTGCCACCAACATCGAAAATAGTTACGTTCCGATGCAATTTGAAAATCCAGCCAATCCGGCGGCCTATTACCACACCCTTGCACCCGAACTCATCGAAGACTTAGGCCAACCCATCACTGCATTTGTGGCGGGGGCTGGCAGCGGAGGCACCTTTGCTGGAATTGCCAAATATCTAAAAGAGCAAAATTCAGCAACCCAAACAATCGTGGCCGAACCAGAGGGATCGATTTTAAACGGCGGTCCAGCTCATCCCCATCGCACCGAAGGCATCGGGGTAGAATTTGTTCCCCCATTCTTTAAGGAGGTCCAAATTGATCAAACTTTGACGATCCCCGATCAGGCCGCCTTTTCCCAAGTGAAACAACTGGCGAGAACCCAAGGGCTGTTTGTTGGCAGTTCAAGTGGTACCGCCCTGGCCGCCAGCTTACAGGTTGTGGAACACTTACCCCAAAACAGCCGGATTGTGACAGTATTTCCAGACAGCAGTGAACGTTACATGAGTGAACATATTTACGACTAAAAACTAAAAGCAAGGTCCTTTATGATGAAATTTGATACGAAATTATTACATGGCGGCATCAGTGAAGACGCAACCACCGGCGCAACGTCTGTGCCAATTTATATGGCATCAACCTTCCGCCAAAACAAAATTGGCGAGAATCAATATGAATATTCCCGATCTGGCAACCCAACTCGAGAGGCAGTGGAAAAATTAATTGCCGATCTTGAAGGCGGCACTGATGGCTTTGCGTTTGCTTCGGGATCTGCTGCAATCGATACAGTCTTTTCACTCTTTTCGGCTGGTGATCACTTTATCGTTGGCAACGATGTGTATGGTGGGACGTTTAGATTAATCGATGCCGTGCTTAAACGCTTTGGGATGACGTTCACCGTCGTCGACACCCGGGATTTACAGGCAGTTGAGCAGGCAATCACCCCGGCAACCAGAGCGATCTACCTCGAAACCCCAACCAACCCACTACTCCGGGTGACCGACATTGCCGCAATCGCTCACATTGCCAAAGAACACAAGCTATTAAGCATTATCGATAACACCTTTGCTTCACCATATGTGCAACGGCCATTAGAACTGGGAGTTGATATTGTTCTCCACAGTGCGTCTAAATACCTTGGCGGCCACAGCGACGTAATCGCCGGCTTGGTAGTCACCAATGATGAAAAGCTAGGCAAACAAATTGGCTATTTGCAAAATGCCATCGGCGGTATCTTGGCCCCACAAGAAAGTTGGCTGCTTCAACGCGGCATTAAGACCCTTTCGCTCCGAATGCGCGCCCATTTAGCAAACGCTGAAGCCATCTTTGACTATCTCTCCCACCAACCACTTGTCAGCAAAATTTACTACCCAGGCAATCCTGACAATCCAGACTATGACATTGCCCGCAAACAAATGCACGGATTCGGCGCGATGATTTCCTTCGAATTACAACCGGGGCTAGATCCAAAGCAATTTGTTGAGCACTTGCAGGTCATTACCCTAGCGGAAAGTCTTGGCGCGCTTGAAAGTCTCATCGAAATTCCGGCCTTGATGACTCACGGCGCAATTCCCCGCGAAATCCGGCTAAAGAATGGCATTCAAGATGAATTAATTCGACTATCCGTTGGCGTAGAGGATCAGCAAGATTTACTGGCTGACCTGAAAGCCGGGTTCGCTGCTTTGGAGAGGAGCGATGACCATGTTTCAAACAGCCCACTCCATTCTCAAGCGTGATCCAGCGGCTCATAGCCTGACTGAAGTCCTGCTAACCTATCCCGGAATCCGGGCATTATTCTGGTACCGAATTGCCCACTTTTTGGTGTTGAGACGTTTCTTTACCCTCGCGAGTTTGATCAGCCAACACGCGGCTCACAGCACCGGCATCTCGATTTCTCCTAAAGCCACCATTGGCAAACGGGTGTTTATCGATCACGGGGTTGGCGTGGTCATTGGCTCAACCGCAATTGTTGAAGATGACGTCACCATTTTGCACGGCGTCACGCTGGGGGCGAGAACAACTGTCTTCGGTCCCCGCCATCCCCATGTTGAACAAGGTGCCTTCCTAGGTGCAAATGCCCAGATCCTCGGCAACATTACCATCGGGGCTTTCAGCAAAGTCGGCGCCGGTGCAGTGGTCTTAGTTGATGTCCCGCCAAAAACCATTGCGGTGGGAAATCCGGCGAGGATTGTTGGCTTAGGCGTCAACAAAATCGTGGAAGTTAATTTCAAACGCTGGAAAACTTAAAGTCAATTATCTAAAAGAGCACCAGCACTCAAACCCTATCTGAGGATTTAACTGCTGGTGCTCGTCTGAACCACATCGACCATTCGCCATCGCAAAATTATATTCCAACAGGAGAACAAAGCGACTAACCAGGCGGTGTAGCAAAACACGTTCATTAATGGCTTCCTTCACGGCCTCTCAGGACCATCTTAAAGGACAGATTTTTCAGTGGTAATTATACGTGAGCCGACCGCAAAATGCAATTTACAATCAAATTCTCTCAAATGATGGTTGACAATAATTAGAATGGCGTCTATTATTATCATTAAATTTTAATGCTAGTTCAAAAAGCAAAGCTCTGAAGAGAAGAGTAGCCAACTAATTAAGCACAAAGAGAATCCGGTTGATGGGAAAGGATCGCTGATACGTTGGTGAAGATGAACTCTGATTAGCAGCATTCAAGTTCACGCTTGAGTTGTCGGGTGCGACCGTTATATCGCCGAGTATCGATCATGGTACTTTTTGAGGTATTATTTGTGAGAATAATACGAATTCAGGGTGGTACAGCGAAGCATTCGCCCCTTAATCAGATTTTCTGGTGTAAGGGGCGGATGCTTTTTTATTTGGTCAAAAGTTTCTGGAAGGGTTTTTATGATTCTTAGCACGCGTTAAAATAACAGTGTATCAAATAAATTTTAAGGAGATTGACACTATCATGGCAAAAGTTGAAAGTTTTACATTGGATCACACAAAGGTTAAAGCACCCTACGTTCGGTTAATTACTGAGGAAACTGGTCAAAAAGGCGACGTTATCTCAAACTACGACTTACGACTGGTTCAACCCAACCAAAACGCGATTCCAACTGCCGGTTTACACACGATTGAACATCTCTTAGCCGGCTTGCTTCGTGACCGCCTCGACGGTGTGATTGACTGCTCACCATTTGGCTGCCGAACTGGTTTTCATTTGATTACTTGGGGCAAGCACAGCACCACAGAAGTTGCCAAGGCCCTGAAAGGTTCACTTGAAGAAATCGCCAACGACATCCAATGGAAGGACGTTCAAGGAACTGACAAATATAGCTGTGGAAATTATCGTGACCACTCATTATTCTCAGCCAAGGAATGGAGCAAAGATATTCTAGCTAAGGGAATTTCTGATGACCCATTCGAACGACACGTTGTCGACTAGTCTCATTTATGAGATTTTGACCCCGTCTTATACCCTTCTCACATTACAACACCAAGCAACTAACATTAAAATAAGTTCACAAATCACTTTGCAACTAAAACTAGGAGGGTTTATATGACAACCACAATTATTGGATTTCCCCGGATCGGGCATCACCGCGAATTAAAATTTGCAACGGAACACTATTGGAAGAACAAGATCGACCAAGCCGCACTTTTAAAAACAGCTGACGAGATCAAGCAGAATCACTGGCAAGCGCAACAAGCGGCCGGAATCGATTTGATTCCAGCTGGTGACTTTTCGTTCTTTGACGGGGTTCTTGATACAGCTAATTTACTGAACATCGTTCCTGCCCGCTACAAACAATTGAATCTATCGCCACTTGATGAATACTTTGCCCAGGCTCGTGGGTACCAACGGGGATCCGAAACGGTTAAGGCCCTCCCAATGAAGAAGTGGTTCAACACCAATTACCATTACATCGTCCCTGAATTTTCCAAGGATACCGATGTCAAATTGGTTGGTGACAAATTATTTAATGAAGTTGATGAGGCCCTCAAGCTCGGAATCAACGCAAAGGCGGTCATCACCGGACCATATACTTTGTTAAAATTAAGCAGGTTTATTGACGGCGCCAAGCCAACTGATTTTACTGATACATTGGCAACCGCTTATTCCCAAGTGCTGCAAAAGCTTGGTCAACAAGGCGTTAAGTGGGTTCAAATTGACGAACCAGCCTTGAGTTTTGACGTTGATGCCGCTGAAAAGCAATTGTTCGACAAACTCTATCAGACAATTTTAGCCAACAAAGGGACTGTTAAGGTCCTCCTTCAAAACTACTTTGGCGATCTTCGGGATGTTTATCATGATGTCACCAGCCTTGATTTTGATGGCATTGGCCTAGACTTCGTTGAAGGCCACTACAACGCCGAATTAATTAAGCAAAATGGTTTCCCAGCTGACAAAGTCTTATTTGCCGGCATTGTCAACGGTAAGAACATTTGGCGGAATCATTACGCTAAGACGATCGCTTTCTTAAATGGCCTTCATACCGATGCAACAATCGTCCTCAGTAGTTCGACTTCCCTGCTTCACGTTCCTTACACGGCTGCCGACGAAACCAAGCTGCCTGCCGATGTGCACCAACACTTGGCATTCGCCACTGAAAAGCTGGCTGAAATTAAGGAATTGGATAACATTTTTCGCGATGAGGCAGATGGTCAGGCCGCTTTGGATAAAAATGACGCCCTCTTTAAGAACGTCAAGCATCCCTATAAAGAAGCGGTTCATGAGCGAATTGCCAAGCTGACTGACGCTGATTATACCCGCTTGCCAAAACGAAGCGAGCGAGAAGCCATTCAGAAAAAGGAATTTAATCTGCCGATCCTGCCAACCACAACGATCGGTTCATTCCCCCAAACCAAGGACGTTCGGCAAAATCGGTCAAAATTACGTAAGGGTGAAATTACCCGTGAACAGTACGATCAATTTAACGAAGACAAAATTCGCCGAATTATCAAAATTCAAGAAGATCTTGGCTTGGATGTACTGGTTCATGGTGAATACGAACGTAACGACATGGTCGAGTACTTCGGCGAAAAGCTGGACGGCTTTGTCTTCACTCAAAATGGTTGGGTTCAATCCTACGGAACTCGTGGGGTCAAGCCACCAATCATTTGGGGCGATATCAACCGGACAGCTCCAATCACCGTCAAAGCATCCGTTTTTGCAAAAAACTTAACCAACAAGCCCGTTAAGGGAATGCTCACCGGACCTGTCACCATCTTCAACTGGTCATTCCCGCGAGAAGACGTTACCCCGAAGGAATCGGTCACCCAAATTGCGTTAGCACTTCAAGATGAAGTCCTTGATTTGGAAAAGAATGACATCAAGATTATCCAAATTGATGAACCAGCTTTGCGGGAAAACTTACCACTCCGAAAATCCAACTGGTACTCTGAATATCTTGACTGGGCTGTGCCGGCATTCCGGCTTGTTCACAGTAAGGTTCAAGCAAGTACCCAAATTCATACCCATATGTGTTACAGCGAATTTGGTGACATTATCAAGGCAATTGATGCTTTGGATGCCGATGTCATTTCGTTTGAAGCTTCCAGAGCGGACTTCACCTTGATTGACGAATTAGTTGCGGCGAACTTCCAAACAGAAGTTGGTCCCGGTGTTTACGATATTCATTCACCTCGAATCCCATCGGAACAAGAGGTTGAAGATTTAATCAAGCAGTTGGTTTCAAAATTACCCGTTGAAAAAATCTGGATTAACCCTGACTGTGGTTTAAAGACGCGTTCTGAAGATGAAGCGTTCGAGAGTCTTCGAAATATCGTTGACGCAACTAAAAAGGTTAGGAGTGCGATTCATGAGCCTAACGGAGTTATTTAACCAGAAAACTGTTTTTTCATTAGAAGTATTCCCACCGAAGAAGACCGCTGATAAGGACACAATTTTGCCGACGTTAGAGCAATTGCAATCGATTAATCCAGACTTTATTTCGGTCACTCTAGGTGCTGGTGGAACTGATCATTATGATCGCACAGTAGAAGTTGCCAACTTGATTCAGAATCAATTAAAGATTCCCGCAATGGCCCATGTACCTGGGTTGTATCAAACCAAGCAACAAGTGTTGGATTTGCTTGATCAACTCAGTTCCATTAATGTCGAAAACGTTTTGGCATTGCGAGGCGACCATATTCCTGATAAACAACCAGCTGGTGATTTCAATCATGCCAACGAACTGGTGGCTTTCATCAAGGAGAATCGGCCCAACTTCAGCATTGCCAGTGCGTGTTATCCCAACTGTCATATGGAGGCGACTGACTTCGTTGATGATATTGGCAATTTAAAGCGGAAGGTCGATTCAGGGGTTGACCATTTGATCACCCAACTATTCTTTGATAACCAAGCCTTCTATGATTTCAAAGAAAAGACTGAAATTGCTGGCATTAACGTCCCAATTGAAGCTGGAATTATGCCATGTACCAATCGCAACCAAATTGCCAGAATTACGCAACTGTCGGGGGTCCCACTACCCAAAAAGTTCCGGGCCATCATGGACCGTTACCAAGACAATAAGGAAGCAATGAGGGATGCTGGGATTGCCTACGCAGTCGATCAGATCATTGATTTGGTATCTCAAGGCGTGGCCGGCATTCATTTGTACACGATGAACCACCCGGGAATTGCCAAACAGATTTGGCAAGAGACCCGCGCGGTGATAAACGCGAAGTGAGTGGGGAACTTGGAATCCCATTCTTATGAATAAAGCAACAAACAGGCCGGGACATCTATTAATTTTCAATCGATGATCATTCACTCAGCCCTAGCCACTTGGATAAAAGCTGCGCAAACGGCTGATATCGGCCATTTAACGAAAAGAACCAATTATTCCAAAATCAGGAATAATTGGTTCTTTTCGTTAACTTCTGGGATCAAATCGCCTAATCCCAGTCTCAAACTACCTAATCGTACTGCCTCAAAAATGCAGACAGTCGCTTCAATCCCTCTTTCAAAGTTGCCTCATCAGCACAATATCCCAAACGCACATGACCAGGCATATCAAAGCGGCTTCCGGGAACCAGCAAGACGCCCTGCTCCTGCAACAATCGGATACAAAACGATTCAATGTCTTCTGGAATATCCAGCTTTGGAAATGAGGTTGACACCGCTTGGGGCATCACAACGCTTGCCCGTGGTTCAGAATCAATCCAGTCTTTATAAATATTCAGGTTATTCAGGACAAGCTGGCGATTGCGGGCTAAGACTTTATCACGATGTTTCAAAATGTAAGTCGCCATCAAGTCATTAAATACCCCACAGCAGATCATTGTGTAGTCCCGATACTTTCGGAATCGATCGGCAAGTTCATGATTACTGGCAGTCCAGCCTACTCGAATACCGGGCATCGAATACGTCTTCGAAAGCGAATTTGTCGCGATCCCTTTATCGTAAAGGTCGACAATCGAAGTGAAGTTTTCGGGATGATCCAATGGCAAATAAACCTCATCAACCAATACATAAGCTCCAACCTCCTCGGCAAGCGCGACCACCTGTTTTAAGAAGACCTCATCGAGCAGGGTGCCGGTTGGATTATTGGCATTATTCAAGCAAATCAGCTTCGTATCCGGACGAATTAATGATTTGAGTTTGGCAATATCCGGATACCAATCCTTATCTTCACGAATATGCCAGAAGTCCACCTCTGCACCCAATGACTTCGGAATGTCATATAACTGCTGATAAGATGGGTATTCTGAAATAACATGGTCACCAGGTTCCACCAGCGCGTACAACGCTAAGTGGTTTGCCCCCGTGGCCCCATTAGTTTGCAAAACATTATCCGGATCAACGTGTTTGTATAATTTACTGACTTCAGCCTTAAAATCAGGTGAGCCTTCAATCCAACCGTAATTCATTTTTTGGCTGTCCAGCAGGTCATAAAAACTCGCGCCACCATTGCCATCAAGGGCCAGGGCTTCTGCCATCGTCATTGACGAAATTGTACTTTGCGAAATATCATAAGTGGCCGACTTTTCCCACTTGTTTAACCATTCTTCAACACCAAAACCAGCAATCTTCATATTATTTTTACTCCTTACTAAAGTCACTTTTTGTCAGTATTTATTATGAAATCATTAAATTTGCGGTACAACTTTTACTCGTCAAAACACCAGTTATATTAAGGGTTATCAAACCCATGCCAGAATCCTTTATATTTATTTTTTCTTATATTCATGATAAGATAAAGTTGGGGATGGAGGTGAGGCTTGTCACATGATTCACTGCCTCTATATTGTTGAAACGTGTTCCAAAGGGCTGATTCTTACCGTGTAACCAACTCGCTTCACTATTCAAGTCAGTTACCCTCCGAGATCACAGCACCCTTTGCCACACTCTTAACGGTTTGCCAAGGGAGATGGTTCTTATGTTGAACTTACTGGTAGCACCTAGCAGCTCTTCTAGTCGTCAGGCTCGCCAATGGCTTATCGACCACGGGATCGAGTTCAAGGAAAGAAACCTTGCCCGCAAGCCGCTAAACGCCGATGAGATTAAGAAACTTCTTCGATTAACAGAAGATGGGACGATGGACCTCATCTCTACCCGTTGTAACGCTTATCACAAGTTAAAAGTTGATATCGATGATTTAACTGTATCACAGTTAGTCGATCTAATGGTAAAAAATCAGGATCTAATCCGCCGCCCAATGATATACAACGATGAACAGCTTCAAGTTGGCTTCAGCGAGGATGATATCAGAAGCTTTTTACCACGTGAAGTAAGAAGAGAAAATCTCAAGGCGTTGATGAACAATCAGGTTGGCGCGCAAGTGTAGTTCAATCATTATTGGGTGTGGGATGAATAAACGAGTTGATGTTGAAAAGATTGAGAGGGCTTTTAATTTCAGAGATTGGGAAAGGCAATTTGATCCCAGAATTTAAGTGAAAAAAGGAATGCATTCTGGCTTTTTGAATGCATTCCTTTTTTTGCTTAAATGGCGGGGATCAGCCGTTTATCGCAAGTTTTATCAATATGAGAAGGGAAAGCCAAGTTGCGTTTATAAACTCTTTGCCGACTAATGTCTCGACCATTTTCACTCAAATAACCAAGACTTTAGATTGATTTCACCGTCTACAAATTGGAACTGCTTCGATCAGGTCATTGACCAATTTCACTTCTCACAAAATCGCCTAGCAGCCGATCGGTCACCCGCTTCAGTGACTTCTTGAGAAATAGGCCAATTAACAATCCACCAATCAGCATACATATCAAGACCGAAAAGTCGACAATGACCGTTCCAACATTTGGACCGCCAATTGCTTCACGAAAGCCGCTGACGCTATATGAAAACGGGAAAATCGGCTGCATAATCCTAAAAATCAGCGGGTTCAATTGAACTGGATACATGGCGCCACTTCCGGCCAACTGAACGGCCACCATCATGACGGCCAGCGCCTTTCCCAGGTTGCCAAACACCGACGCCATCGTGTAAACAATTACCGAGAACGTCAGTGATGTCACCACCCCGACCATCAGCATTAGGAACAAACTTTCCACGTGAACGTGCAGGATAAAGACGGTCGTCAAAATAATAATGACTGTTTGAATCATTGATAAGGTGTTAAACAGTAACATTTTACCAATATATTCTTCACGAGGCTTTAAATTCTTAAACTTATGGTATTTGGGCACGCTGGTATGAAGGACCGCCACCAACATGGCACACCCGACCCAAATTGATAAAGCCATATAGGTCGGCGAAAAGGCGGATCCAAACGTGCTCACTGGATAGATATTTTCATCCTTCACATTAAAGGGCTCAGCCAAGGCATTTCCCATCAACTTTGGGTTGTTTTGCAAAACACTGATGATATCCGCAATATTATTGTCCGAAATCAGCTTCAATTGATTGCTAGCATTCAGAATCACGTCTTTATACTGCAATAGCTGATTCTCCAATTTGCCAGTCGAATCCCCAATCAGCTGATTCCCCCGAATAACGGTATCCAAAGATTTTTCATTTAAATTGCGGACTTGTTTAACATCACTCAAGATGCCTGCAGTCCGATTGGTGGTTGAATTTAATTGCCGCTGGATACCGTTCAGATCATTATGAACGTGATTGTTGTATTGCTGCAATGAGCCATTGAGCTTGGCCATTGTCGAATAAGCATGGTTGACAATGCGCTGTTGAGCACCAGCATTGACCGTACTCCCAGAATTCAACCCCCGCTTCAATGCCGTGACCTGTTGATGTTGCGTATTCAATAGCTGTTCAACACTGGTTAAGCTGTTGATCAAGTTAGTGACTGAAGTTGTTTGGTGACTTTTATTAACCGTCTTTAAGTACGATATCAACGGGGTTAGCTGTCCTCGCACCAAATTAATTTGGGTAACCATCTTGCCAGCCAAACTGTTAACTTGGCTGCGGTTATGAGCTGCACTGGCCGCACTCAATTGTTTCGATAGGGTTGCCAATCGCTTGGCGTTGTCTTGGGAGCTCCTTAATTCCGTGCCAACATTATTAAATGACCGATTCACCGATTGATCAATTGAGTTGATCAGTTCGCGATTGGTTGAGCCGATTGTCCCGGCCACATTGACGTTCTGTGAGGCAGAGATTACCGGCTTTAATTCTGAAAAGGCCATCGCCAAACTGTTGGAAGTATCGCTAATGTCTCCAAGAGATCCAGTTGCCAATTCCATGCTGTCCCCAAGAGAAATGATCAAATCCTTAAGATTCAAAATTTCAGCCTGCTTGCTGCTGGCCTTGTCACCCGCCACATTTAAATAGGAGAAGATGGTCGCGTTGACTTGATATACAAACTGCTTTTTGACCGTACTAACCAGCGTTTTGGCCGCTGTTTCGGTAATCTTATCTCCCATTGGGCTGGATTTGGTATTCGCAGTATAATTAATTTGAGCTTTTGCTGGGTTACTGGACGTGATACTGGTTAGGTCCGCAGAAAAATTGCGGGGAATTTCGACTTCCGCATAATATTTGCCAGCCCGCAACTTGGTTTTGGCAATCTTGGAATCAACGAAGCGCCAACCAATTTGGTGATTCTGTTTCATATTCGCAACAATTTTATCGCCAAAGTTAAACTGCTTTCCTTGCAGCTTAGCACCCTGATCGTTATTCACCACCGCCACTGGAATTCGGCTAACCTCTTGAGTATTGTACGGGTTCCAGAGTGCTTTGACGTTGACCAGCGTATACAGACACGGGAGCACACAGAGCGCAGTAATTGTCAGCAATGCCGCCTTGTATTTGAAAATTGATTTTAAGTCCCGTTGATAAATAAGCTTGATGTTCTTAACCATAATTTGTACCCCAAAATCTGAATAACCGGTTTTTTTCTTCACGAAAATGCATTACAATGATAATAACGCGTCTATTAACCATTAACAATAGTTAACCAATACATTTTTACTTCCAAGGAGATTTTACAGATGAAACGTTCATTAATCAAATCATTGCTGATCGGCCTGCTCGTTATTGCCGGGATCAGCCTATCACAGTCGACTCCCACCGCCGCCAAATCTAAAGCCGCCAAAGTGACCAGTTCCAAAACTTTGACCAAGGATCCGTACCGGGCAGTCAGCGGTTATCTATATACCTCTGCCAAATTAACGAAAAAAGCTCACAATGCCGACAATTACCCGTTGACCACGTTTTATACCTATAAGTCCGCAAATATTACCCGTGCAAATGGTAACAAAGCAGTTTATTATTATGTGAAGAATGGTAATGGCAAGATCAAGGGCTGGATTTGGCGGGGGCATCTAGTTCGGATGCTCAATGTGTCCAAGCAGCGCCAACAAGTCAACCAAATCATTGGCCTGATTGACACGTTATCAATTAACAACACGAATCAGTTGATTTCAATTCTAGAATCCATGAACCGGACAAATACCATCACTGATTTACTCAATCAACTGAGTGATCTCAAGAATTCGATTAGTAACAACGACGACATTGCCAAGCTCAATGAAATCATCCAGATGATCAAGTCTGACGGGCAGGAACTCAACTATTTATTTAGCCAAGGGATTAATAAACTCTATCCAAAGGTAGTGGCCATTCACAACCTGAATGACAAGGTGTTTGCCCTCGCCCAAGGATTGCTCGATCGTCTGAATTAATGAGGACTCAATTTTTCTATGAGAACAATATTTACCTTAATTACACGTGACTTTAAACGAATTTTTCACAGCCGGCCGGTATGGATCACCCTGCTGGCTTTTTGTCTGATCCCAGCTATTTACGCGATTCCTAATATCAAAGCTTCCTGGGACCCATACTCCAAAGCAAATACCAGCCGGCTCCCGATCGCTGTGGTCAACGGCGACGAAGGCAGCACCGTTAATGGTCGATCAATCGATGTCGGGAAACAAATTGTTGGTCAACTCAAGAAGAGTCAAGACATCCATTGGGTCATCACCAACAGCTGGCAAGGCAATAACGGCCTTGACCAAGGAAAATATTACGCTCTAATCGAGATTCCAAATGATTTTTCAAGTAAACTAGGAACGTTGGTCACCACTAATCCCCAAAAGCCAAATATCGTTTACAAATCAAATGAAAAGTTGAACCCGGCCGCCACTAAGATCACTGGTCAAGCCAAAGATACATTAACTGAGCAGGTTCGGGATAATTTCATCAAGATCAGTAGTAAGGCGGCTTTGAAAGAAATGAACGCTGCCGGCGAAAAGCTGGATACCCACAAACCACAAATTTTGCAGATTCGATCATCCTTACTCAATGCGATTAAGACGATTAAGAAAACTCAAGGCTACCTTGGACGGGTCAATGGTGATTCAAAAGACATGCAACAGTATTTGAAGACCGTCAAAACCGACTTACCGAAAATTTCTGCGCAAATCACCGATCTTCAGCGAGTCGTCAATCATGGTAAAGCTTTAACCCGATCAACAAAAACCACCTTGGATAACGCTCGCAGTGATTTAGCAAACGGCTTAACCCAACTCCAATCAGATGGCGAACGGCTCCAATCACTCGCAACTAATCTTGGCACTGGCGACACTTCAACTAATGGGCTGCTCAAAACTGAAATCAACCAAATGCAAAGCCTTGGAAATACCACCGTTGACCACATCAACAACGCATTACGAGTGATTGATGTGGTGAATAATATCTTGCCAAGCAACCAAACCACGTCACTCATCCACTCATTGAGTAACGCCAAGAAAAACATTCGCCAACAACAACGAAGCCTCTCCTCGCTAAAATCGGCTGCTAACTCGGGCGCTTCTAAAAAGTCCCTTAATCACTTGGTCGCTCAGCTGTCAAAGACCGGCGACCAACTCGCTCATAACATTGATGACGCAAATTCAACGTTCAATGATACCCTCAGTCAGAACCTGGACGACCTGGGTAACACACTTGATACTGGCATGACCGGTGATGATCAAGTTCTAGAATCATTGCGCAGCCTAGTGCCCCAACTCAACGCGCTGGCAACTGCCGGTAATTCGATTAGTAAACTATCAATTTCACGAGTCAACCAAATTCACAGCAGATTGGCTGAAATTCAGGATAAGTTAACCAATCTGAATGACCAAACTAAATTCATCAATGAACAAAATCTGAACCGCCTAATTAATTTACTGGGCGAAAATCCTAAAGCAGCAAGTCTTTTATCATCGCCAATCACCCTCAAGCAGGCAGATCTTTATAATATGGGCAAGTTTGGGTATGGTGTCACCCCATTTTATACGACCCTATCGATTTGGATCGGGATCTTGTTGCTGACAACAATTGTTTCCTGGAAATATCGAACACCTAAGAATGAACGATTCCCAAAAACCAATTTGATTGAGAAATACGTGGGTAAATTATTGCTCTACCTCTCAATTTCACTCACCCAAACCAGTTTTACCATGATTGGGGAACTGCTGATTCTTGGCATCAGGCCCGTCAGCGTTCTGGCGATGTTGGCAACCGCCTATACGACGACAATCGTCTTTACAATCATCATGTTCACGTTGGTTTACATGTTTGGCAATGTCGGTAAGGTCATCAGTGTTTTGTTGATGATTGTCCAGTTGTTTGGAACTGGCGGCATTTATCCGCTGGAAACCATTCCGCCATACTTGGCTGCTTTAGCCCCTTACCTGCCATTCACGTATGCCATCCAAGGATTCCGGGAGGCCATTGCTGGCCCAATCCCGGCGGTCTTCTGGCATTCGTTGGGGATTCTGGCACTGTTTGCAGTTGGGTTCTTGGTAATCGCACCATTGAGACGCGTGTTCCAGAAACCGATTAGTGAATTGGAGGAGGGCTTCCATAGTTCCAAGTTGTAAGTGAACGTCAATCAAAAAAGGAGGTTAGACATTTTTGTCCAACTTCCTTTTTTGGTGATGGTGAGATTGGAGCCGTTTCTTAAATCATCACGCGGAGACGGGATTTCCTCTTCGCCATTTTAATTTCTAACATTTCAGCTTCACTTACTTTTCTCAACATTTTCCTTAATCAGACTGTGCAGTTTCTCAAATAGAATTCCTTCCCGCAAACCACTCGTTGAGAATGTGATTCGATCGGAATCCAGGTAATTCATCAATAATACTGCTGGGATCAAGCCGCCAACAATGATATCTGCTCGGTCCTTGCTGATGCCAGGTACCTTTTTGCGCTCTTCGAGATTCTCGCCGAGCATTCGTTGGAAGGTATCGTTGACTTGGTCGTCTTTCAGTTGATAACCATGAATGTCATCAGTATCCAATAAATTGTTGTAACGTCGATTAATCTTGGCAAGGGTCCGATTACTTCCGCCCAAGCCAATGACTGGTAAATTAATCCCGTTTTTCAGCCACCAAACATTCTGGAACATTTTCTCTACATACATGACTGCTTTAAAGAATTCTTGGGCAGACACTTCATCAGCTAATGCAAACTTTGCTGATAAGGTCACCGAACCAACCGGAATACTAATCAAGTTGGTCACTCGGCCATTTTGAACGAGTACAATTTCTGCACTGGCACCACCCGTATCAATAATAACCGAGTTCGTTGCCGGTAAGGTTTCGCTTACGCCGACATAATCATAATAAGCTTCTTGAGAACCCGAGATCACTTCAAGATCAATGCCAAGTTCATTCTTAACGCGTTTCAAAAATTGTTTCTGGTTGGTCGCTTGCCGAACTGCTGCAGTGGCAACGGCTTTAATCGTTAAGTTATCCAGCTTGGAATAAACGTCCTTAAATCCCTTCAAGGCAGCCATTGTCCTTTCAATCGCGTCGGGTTGGAGAACCTTTTCAATCCCCATATTTTCGGAAAGCCGGACATACTCTTTCATCTGGGTGACAGTTTGGTAGGTCGCATCCTTACCAATTTGACTAATCGTCATTCGTACCGAGTTGGAGCCTAAATCGATCACAGCAAAATTTTCCATTACTGATTGTCACTCCCATCATCATCGTTAAATGGATCGGGTTGGTTTTGCGGACTTAGCATTGGTTGAAACTGAGCGCCACTTTTTGGTAGTTGAGAACTCTGTTGCGCCTTAGCGAGCTTAGTTGCTTGAGCTGCAAAGTATTCTTGAGAATCAAGTGGTGCGCGGCCCCGACGGTCAACACGTTTATAAATACCATCTTTATCCAACGTTCGTGTCTTGACATTATCCGTCCACATTGTCTCATAAATGGTCACAACTCGCTGAGCTAAATCCGGTTGCAGCACTGGAAAGAGCTGTTCAACCCGCCGGTTTAAGTTTCGCGTCATCAAATCCGCACTGGAAAGATAGACCTGCTGATCACCGTCAAAGTTAAACAAATAAATCCGACTGTGTTCCAGGAAACGGCCGACAATCGAGTGAACCGTAATGTTCTCGCTGACCCCGGGAATCCCCGTCTTTAGGCAGCAAATCCCTCGAACAATCAGATCAATTGCCACGCCAGCCGTAGAGGCTTCATAAAGTTTAGCAATCATCTCCTGATCAGACAAAGAATTCATCTTCATCTGAATGTGAACTGGGCGGTCAGCCTTCACGTACTTAATTGCTTCATCTAAGCGATCCATGATGAAGTCGCGAATGCCATGAGGGGAAATGTGCAATTGATGGAAATATGGCGGTCTGGAATACCCGGATAACATATTAAAAATATTCGTGACATCAATCCCGATGTCATTGTTGCAGGTGAGCAAGCCTAAGTCCGTATAGAAATGAGCAGTCACGTCGTTATAGTTACCGGTTCCCATGTGGATGTAGCGCCGAATGCCATTTTCTTCCCGGCGAACAACCAGCGATAACTTGGAGTGGGTTTTTAACCCAACCAGGCCATAAATAACGTGACAACCCATCTTTTCAAGCTGCCGGGCCCAGTGAACGTTGTTTTCCTCATCAAACCGAGCTTTAACTTCAACCAATACAGTCACTTGTTTGCCATTTTGGGCAGCTCGACCCAAGTATTTGATGATTGGCGAATCACCTGATACCCGATACAGAGTCATTTTGATGGCCAGGACTTCTTTGTCAATTGATGCCTGGCGGATGAATTCCACGACTGAATCAAATTTATCGTAGGGATGCTGCATCAGCCAATCATGTTCCTTAATTGCATCAAAAATATTATGATCGGAATTGAGTTCTTCCGGTTGGTAAGCCGTATATGGTGGATACTTCAAGTCATCGTGGTCAACCACAGCACTCGCTAGTTTATTGAGGAACGTCAAGTCAATGGGTCCATTGACTTCATAAACGGAATCCTCTTCGGTTTGGAGTTCTTTGACGAGCCGTTTACGGAGTTTCTTACTGATATTGGCATCCACTTCGAGCCGAATGACTTCACCATGCTCTCGTAATTTGAGCTGTTGTTGAACCTTCTTCAATAAATCTGAGGTATCTTCTTCAGCGACATCCAAGTCCATATCTCGAATAACCCGGAAAGTTGAAACTTCTTTGATATCATAGTTGACAAACAATTGATTCACAAAGCGCTTAATCACATCCTCGATCAAAATAAAATCATTTTGAGCCCCTGGCAAACGAACCACCCGTGGAAAAATACTTGGAACCTGGAGAGTTGCGTAAAGCGTCTTTGCATCTGCATCATCATTTTTGGTAATTCGTAAAGAAAGGTTCAATGAATCATTACTGATAAACGGAAACGGTCGCGAACTGTCATCAGCCATTGGTGTCAACACTGGATAGAGCTCATCGTGGAAGTAACCTTTGATGAATTGAAACTGTTTTTCACTAAGGGCATCGATGGTTAACAGATGAATGCCAACCTGATTAATTGCCGGCAACAAGGAACGGTTTAAGGTACTGTATTGCTTGATCAGCATATCATGGGCCTTATCATTTACGGCTTTTAATTGCTGAGCAGGAGTTAGTCCGGAAGCGTCGGTACCCTCGTATTTAACTTCTGTTAACTTAGCTAATGATGCAACCCGCACCATAAAGAATTCATCCAAATTGCTCTGGGTGATCCCAAGAAATTTAACCCGTTCTAACAGTGGATTTGATTTATCCCGAGCCTCATCCAACACTCGGTAGTTAAAATCTAACCAACTAAGCTCTCGGTTCGTATAATAATTGGGATCTTTAAAATCAATTTTTGAACTCATTTTGTTTTCACACTCCTTTGTTTCAGTACAGCTTTAAATCCATATGCTTCAGTGAAAAATTGACTTTTAGAATTAAAAATCCAGTTTTCATAGGCTAAATTGGCATTGCTAAAGACGGTAATAATCACCTTAGGGGCTTTAACTGACACTGAAATTTTCTTGATCTTTTGTTGGCGATCATCATCCAGCGCATCTGCCAGTCGCAGAATTGCAGCTAACTTTGAAATCAGGCGGCGATTATCAGCCGTTAAATGCTGAAAGTGACTCAAATCCTCGCTGGGGGTTGTTGAACTATGGTAACGCGCAACGGCAGCAATTGTCCGCCGCTCCGAATCAGACAAGCCGATAATTTCCGAGTGCTGAATAATGTATTCTGAATGGAGATAATGCTCATGAATTCCAATGTAATTTCCCACATCATGCAAAATCGACGCAACTTCCAGTAAGACCCGTTCGCGATTACCTAATTTGTGAAGCGGCTTTAATTGGTCAAACAAGTGCAACGTGAATTTGGTGACCAGATCTTCATGGTCTTGTTCAACCCCATAGTGAGTTGCCAAGTTATTGGCCATTGTGATTGTTTGAGAAGTGAAATTCTGTTTTGAATAGCCTTTTATGACGGCTTCGTTATTAACTAGGCCATCAACCACGCCAGAATCAGAGAAGCTAATTTCTGTGGCATTAGTCAACCGAATAACCCTTCTAACGAGTAAGAGTTCTGGTAATACCAATGGCACGTAAGACTCATCGACTTTAAGTTGTTCGATTAAATACTGATCAGACGAATCCACTAGATCATCAACCATATTATTAAATGCCTTAGCGGTCAGGCCGCCCTGCTCTTGATCACCGCGATAACGATCAATCATTCGTTTCATAGGCAGTGTGCCCAATAAAATAATTTTACTGGGTTCAGGTTCATGAATCACACTCGAAGGATTGCCAATATAAAAATCATTTAATTTACTATCGATATAATCATTCAAAACACCAATTGAATTGGGAGCCGTCTGCCGCAAGCTTTGTAAATCTTCGGCAATTTTAATGGGTCCTAAGGCAAAATCAGTCGATGAAACAAATTTTCGGTCATCAAATTCAGTAATCACCGTATTCCCAGAAGTGATCCCAACTAAAAAGATGGTCTTAGCTTTACTATCTTTTTCTTTACTAAAATCAACATAGGCTTTTTGATTGCGGTAATAAGTTTCTTGACTTGTAGAGAGCCACCGAATGGTTAGACCAGTGTGAAGAAATAATTGATCAGCAATAAAATCAGCATTGATGGCTTCAGATAATGCTTGACTACCCCAAAGTGTATAGTTGGTTACGCCATAATCATTTAAGATCTGGACAAATCCCGTTAAGGCTTCTGAAACCCGGTCAACGGATTCAAAACTAACTGGCTTATTTTGATAGACATCATCACCAAGATTAATGTCTTTCTTTACCCGCTCCAACGTTTTCAAATTCTTTAGGTTGACAATCAATAATTCTAACCCGGATACGTTTACGATAATTGCACCATAATATTTATCAGTCATCTTACTCATTCCTCTACTTCATTCTGGCAAATTTGGGGCGTCCTTAAATTTATTTTCAAGTTAAGTATACAATATTTGTAATCCTTCTGTATGAAAAGTCGAATAGAATTTTCATTTTCTCTTCAGTTATTTTTTGAGACCATCATCAATTATTTCATTCAATCAGTATACCGACTATAATGAGCACGTATCAAATATTTATGAAAGAAGTGGAAATAATGGCAGAACTGAATGCAGTAAATTCTGGTACTTATCAATTTGATGATCAGTTTAAAATTAATCGGTTAGGATACGGCACCATGCAACTCACTGGGCCGGGAACCTGGGGGCCATACAAAGATTGGAATCAAGCCGTGAGTGTCGTTGAACACGCCACTGAACTTGGTGTTAATTTCTTTGATACCGCTGATTCCTACGGTCCGTGGTTTGCTGACCACTACTTGGCTGCTGGCCTGAAGAAGGCCGCCAACCGCGATCAAATTTTCATTTCGGATAAAGTTGGTCAAACCCGGCAAGGTCCAAGTATTTGGACGCCTCATGGTGAGCCTGGCTATCTTCGTCAACAAGTTGAAGTTTCAATGATGACATTGGGGCTTGACCATGAAGACCTGTTGTTCTTGCATCGAATTGATTCACATTTCCCAGTAGCTGAACAAGTTGGGGAGCTCAAAAAGATGCAGGATGAAGGCAAAATTAAGCACATTGGCCTCAGCCAAGTCACCGTCGAAGAAATCAAAGAAGCCCAAAAATATGCCAAGATTGATGCGGTTGAGAACCTTTATAACGTTGCCAACCACAAAGATGACGATGTGGTGGACTACTGTGAATCCCAGCAGATGGCATTCGTCCCCTGGTTCCCACTCAACACCGGTAAACTAGTCGGTGCTGACAGCCCACTGAGCAATATCGCTAAGAAGTACCATGTTTCCGAAGCCCAAATTGCCTTAGCCTGGTTGTTAAAACGCTCGCCAAACATTCTCCCAATTCCAGGAACGAGTTCAATTCAACATTTGGAGGATAATGTGGCTGCAGCTAACGTTACTTTAAGTGACGCGGATTTCAACCAACTCAGTCAATTGTGAATCAGTCGCCTCATTTAATGAAAGGATTCGCAGAAATCTCTTGGTTTTAACCAGGTAGATGAATGCACAAACTAACACCGAAAGGTGTTATCAGCGTTGATTATCGATATAGTGTTCAACAACTTCCCTGCTCATGTTGCCAAGCGTGCTCATGTAGTAGCTGTGTGACCATAAATGGCCACCCCAAAACTTTT
>NZ_JAHPPD010000045.1 GCF_019061365.1 Lentilactobacillus dabitei | reverse complement strand
GAATTGACTACTATATTTTGTCACAAGAAAAGCCCCACAATCATTAGACTTACTTGTCTAACAATTGTAGGGCACTTCATTAGAACTCAATTTAGTTTCACCAACAACAGTTGACGAAGAGCCTTTATAAATGCATTAAACGACTTTTCGTCACACTAGTGTTTCATAAACTTCAGCACGAACAACTCGAACAATAATTCGGGTGACCGACTTGTCGACTTCATTTCCTTTTCAGTCTCAATCAAGCCAATATAGGCATCCCGCAGCTGGTCATACTTAAATTGCCTGACCGTCTGCATGGCCAACTTCACGCGATAGGGATGAACCTTGAGCGCCGATGCCAAGTTTCCCTGCGAGTAACCGTGCTTCTGTAAGATCATCACTTGAAGCAACAAGCGAAATTGTTGAACCAATACGGCGTTAATCCTAATTGGTTCGTCGTTTTCCAAAATTAATTGCTGGTAGATGTCCATGGACTGCTTGGCATTTTTCTTCAGCACCATATTCACCAAATCAAATACGTTTTGTTCCATCGATCGGCTGACTAGGCCATTTACCGAATCGATATTGATAACTTTTGTGTCATTGTTGTAAAGGCATAATTTGGGCAGTTCCCCCATCATTGAGGTCAACTTGCCACCGGTCAGTTGCATCATTCTATCCAGTGCATCGGGGTTAATCTTGAAACCTTTACTTGTTACCCGCTCAGTCACTAAATGCTTGATTTCAGCTTCACGCAACTTGCCAATTTCAACTATGGTCGCCACTTTTTTCAGTGCTTTGGTTATTTTTTTGCGTGCATCTAATTTTTCATACGGCGCGAAAATAACCATGATAGTTGACTGTTCTGGATGCTTTAAATAATCTTCAAAATCGTCCGTGTTCTGGTCAACTTTGGTCTTAACCTTCTTCCCAGTCAAAAAGTACGGCCGGTTAATCATCACTAATCGGCGTTCGCCAAAGAACGGCACCGAAATGGCGTCCTCAACGGCAGCCGAGACAACAACATCTTCCATGTCGTAATTGCCAATATTCATCGATCGTTCCTCTTCTGGAATCAGGTCAACAAACATGTCTTTAATCTGTTGGGAAAGGTATTCCTGATCGCCTAAAATCAGATAAACGGTGGCGGGATGCTCCTTATCAAACTGTTTTTTGAATTTTGAAAAATCCATTACAAGTTCCCTTCATGTTCATTTAATGTGGTTTCAAAATGACCGGAATTGTGACGATATACATATCTTACCATACCTTGGGTCTGCGTATTGTAGATCATCATCCCCGCTCGTTTCAAGGTTTCTAGCGTTTCAGCATTGGGATGATGATAGCGATTATTTCTTCCGGCCGAAATTAAGGCAATCTTCGGTTTGATGTGCGCAACAAACTGCGGGTCTGAAGCCGTCTTACTGCCATGATGACCAACCTTGAGCACATCGGCATGAAGCTCTGAATGACGGGAAATGGTGTCCAGTTCTCCCGGCCGATCCAGATCACCTGTAAACAGCCAGCTCAAGCCACCAATCGTTGCCCCCAGTACCATTGAATCATGATTTTCACCCAGACCCGGTTCGTAAGGATGATAAATGGATAATGGCAACCCATTGACTCGCATCTCATTGTTAACTGGTAATACACGGGTAGCCCGATGACGCCCTTCAATTCGTTTCATAAAATTGGGGTTCTTGTCCATCCCCAACGGAATTAAAATAGTCCCAATCTGCATTTCTTGAATGTACGCTGGCAAGTCCCCACAGTGATCAGCATCCTGATGGCTGACACACAAGTAATCAATCCGGGAAACGCCAATACTTTTCAAGTAGTTAATCGACAAGCGTTTCGCCTGATAATTTTTCACCCCACGCTGCCATGACTGGGTGCTGAAGTCCACTTTACCACCGGTATCAATCAGCGTCACAGAGCGATTCATTGGTGCCCTGACGAGGAAACTATCCCCTTGCCCGATACCAAACATTGTAATTTCGCCGGTAAGTGGGAAATGAATCACCAGAAAAGTCCCAACATAAAGACAACCCAGCCCAATTATTAGTCGTTTATGATTAACTTTTTTAAGGACCAGACAAAACGTTAATAGTAACATCGCGATCACAACCACTAAACTGGGTTTGCCAAAAATAATCAATCCAGGCAGCGTACTGATCCAATTGAGACCGTCATTAAAGGCCTTTAACCCGAATTCTACGAGTAATACCATCATTGGCAGCACCTTCCCAGCGATAACGCCGAAGATCACCAACGGAAAAATCACTTTTCCAAATAATGGCAACACAATGATATTCACGGCCACACTTAACAGATGCCACTCATATACGTGATAAAGCAGAATTGGTAGTATCAATAGATTCAGTAACACCGTTTGCTTTACATAGGACAAGCCATCAGACACAATTAATCCCAGTGACAACCCATAGCTCAGCTGAACCCCCATCAAAAACATGGCTTCAGGCATCAAGAAGAGGTTAATCATCAGGCACAGGCTCCAAATGTCCAGTCGAGACAGCCGGATTTGGAGTAGTCGATTGAAGATTGCAATTACCGCCATCACGACGGCGCGAAAAAGTCCTGGCGAACCACCAGAAAAAATAAAGTAGGCAGCAATACATACCAACTCAATGCCGGCTTTCCCATATTTAGAAAGCGGTAACCACGCAAGAAACTGATTGAGAATTGCCAAGAAATAATAAACGTGCATCCCCGAAATGCTAAACACATGCAGCAACCCCAGCTTCTTAACGCCAGTCATCTCATCAAAAAAATCGGTTTGACGACTGCCACTAATGAGCCCCATCGAATAGATTTGTAATGTTTTCGGCAGGGTTTCACAATAGTGATTAAATTGGCACCGTAACCGATGAATTCGGTCGACCATTGTCAATTGCGGACTTGGCCCCAAAGAGTTGATTTCATCAATCACCACGGCTCTGGCAATCTTTTGATGATGGTAATACTGCCGCATATCAAATTGGTTGACGTTGGTTGCGGGGTTAAAATCGGCCACTTTACCGCTTATTCGCAGCAAAATCGGCTCATTGGATTCCAATAGCTGGCGTTTCTGTTGCTGGGTCTTGAAGCGGCCATAAAAAACGAACTTGTGAGCATCACCCGTCAATTTGCCAATATAGCTAAAGCTGGCCCCATTTGTTTTCACCATATCCGGATAAACTTTCAACACTTGATTTTCTAACTGATCTGGTAAATCAACTTTTAGCTTCGAATTAATGCTCGTTGAAGTCACAATGAAACCCAGAGAAACACCAATCGTCATCACCAGCAACCCAACATTTCTGAGTGCTAGTAACCGAACTGCCAAAGCAATGAGCAAGATAATCCCAATGATTTTATTCCCAAACAAGGCCATACTCAAGAAGAGCATCGCCAGTGATGGCATAATTAACCAATTTCTAATTCTTAGTCAGATAAATAGGCCCTAAATGGAATTCGATCCATATCAGACTGAGTTAATTCAATTTTATTTAATGCAATATCTTTTAATTTGATGAGCCTTTGGGCGTATTCATCATTGTGATAGTTCCTAAGGTAATTAATTTTGCGGATACCAGCCTGCAACAGCATTTTGGTGCACTGAAGACAAGGAAAATCCGTCACGTAGATCTCTGCGTTGTCCGTACTTTCACCGAATTTCGCGCATTGCAAGATCGCATTCATTTCGGCATGAATCGTTCTGACACAATGACCATCCAACAGATAGCAACCGACATCGATACAATGGTCATCACCGGCAACTGAGCCATTGTAGCCACCTGCAATGATCCGCTTGTCTCGAACGATCACGGCGCCGACTGATAGCCGCTCACAGGTACTCCTGGAGGCAAGCAATACTGCCTGCATCATAAAATATTGATCCCATTTGATCCGCTTATCCATAGTTTCACCTTCCATGATGTAAATCATATCTCAAAAACGTCATCTGGGCTACACACAGATTGAAGATTTTAAATTTGCGAAGGTTTTATCACCAAAGCCGGGAACATCTTTCAACTCCTCAATTTTTTTGAATTGGCCATGAGCTTGGCGATAAGCAATGATTTGATCAGCCTTCTTGTCACCTATCCCACTGAGTTCTTGCAGCTTGGCTTTATCCGCCGTATTCAAGTTGATTTGTTGCCCACTTTGGGCATCAGAAGTTCCCTCAGCTGAACTCGTTGCTTCCGCCGCGGTGTCGCCACCACTGGCCGGAGCTTGAGGAGCTGTCGTCGTTGTCACTGGTGCCCCCTTCTCACCGCGAATTGGGACATAAATCACCTGCTGATCACTCAATTTTTGCGCGAGGTTAATTTGTTTCTTGTCCGCAGAACGATTATAGCCACCGGCCAAATTGATCGCGTCAACTACCCGCATATTGGCATTGATTTGATAAACGCCGGGATTCTTAACCGCTCCCTTAACGTCCACGTACATCTGCTGAGCCGCAGCACTGCTGGATGCCATCGGTCGCGTACTCTCCTGAGCTGTCGATTGCGACGTCGCTTGCCCACTCTGAGACGCCGTTGATTCAACCGCACTGGCATCGTCCATCGTTTGCTTATCACCATGGCTGATCAACAAGCCACCAATTACGAACATAAACACCACAATGATTCCAACCAACCCGATCAATACTTGATAAAGATATTCATCAATAAACTCACGTATCCTATTCATACTGTTCCTCCCTTCTATCTTTTATATACGAAAAAAAGGACTAGAATTATCTAATCCTTTATTGCTTTTCTAAAATTTTGACTGCTTGAGAAAAAGTTTGAACCGGAATGACTTTCATGTTCGGGGCATATTTCTTCGCAGTTTGTTTGGCTAATTGGTAATTGGTTTTATGACCAGGCTCTAATTTCAAAATTTCTTTAGTTGGTTTGATGTACGGTGCCAAGAAAATCTTTGCGCCGTGCTTTTTAGCCGTGATAATCTTTTTATCGATCCCGCCAATTTCACCGACATTCCCAAAGCCATCAACGGTCCCGGTTCCGGCAACTTTTTGCCCGTGGCGCAGATTTTTGTTTGTTAATTGACTGTATATCTGCAGTGAGAACATTAATCCGCCTGAGGGGCCGCCAACATCGCCTGGGTTCACTTTGATTGGAATATTGGTTTGGACCTTCACATCATCGGTCAAAGTAATCCCAATTCCTGCCCGATGCTTGGCAATCATAATCAGTGGTGCCGTTACTTTATGGAGATGGCCGTTTCGCCGAAAAGTCACAGTAAGTTGCTGACCAAATTTTTGCTTTTTAACATAGTTCACAAAACCGGTTGAACTCTTGAAACGATGACCGTCGATTGATTCGACAACATCACCAACTTGTAATTGATGACGGAATTTTGACTTCTTTTGAATATCCAAGACATAAATGCCGCGGTAATCCAACTTAACTTCCTTGTGGGCATGTTTGTAGGCTGTGTAGATTGCTTGGCCAATCGAGCTTTCAATGTAGAAATGCTGGACCTTGTCATATTCCTGCATATCTTGCCCAGCAGTGACACTCGCATCCGAAACCACTGAATAATATGGGCTTAATTTAGCGTACAAATACGTCACTGGCCGCGCTTTGGCAATGCTGACCGACATCAGCATGAATTGCCCCTGATATTTATCAGGATGATCCTTAATTGAGACAATCTTGCTTAAATTGGAAGCATCCCCAGGCCCTTCTATGTAGTTTGGCAGCGGCCAGAACAGTCCTGCCAGAACGATCACAAAAACAACCGACCCTAGCAGGTACCGTTTGAGCTTGGAATTTTTCATTGTTTTCCCACTTTTCTAAAGGTATTTATTTTTAAGTGCATTTGCAGCCTTGGCAGGCAAAAATTTCGAAATGTCACCATGAAACTTGGCAATCTCTTTAATCATGCTTGATGAAAGATCTCGGTAATCAGCAGCCGTTGGAATGAAAACCGTCTGAATATGTGAATCCAGTTTTTCATTTAAGCCGGCAATCGCCATTTCTGAATCCAGGTCGGAACTTCCACGGACACCTCTCAATAGGACAGTTGTCCCAAGGCTTTTAGCAAGTTCAACCGTTAATTCATCAGAGATCATGACCTCAACGTTATCGAGATCGGCCAAGGCGTCTTTGGCAAACTCTGCCCGCCGTTCAGGGGTGAACGTCGCCTTTTTATGGGTATTAATACTAATCGCAACATACACTTTGTCAAACACCCGGCTCGCCCGCTGAATCACGTCAACGTGACCTAAAGTGATCGGATCGAAACTGCCTGCATACAAAACCGCTGTCATGTCGTTACTCCTTACCAAATCGATAGATCGTTAAATTTGTTAATCCATAATTTTTTTGCTTGATCGCTTCAAACATGCCGTGAGTTGCCGGTAAGTCAGTTTGGTTATCCGTCTCACAGATAATGATCGCATCGTCATTTAGTAACCCCAGCTCAAACAAACTGTCAATCGTGGCGATGATCCGTTGCTTTTTATAAGGCGGATCCAAAAAGACCATATCAAACTTTTGTTGGTTATCTGCCAGTTGCTTTAATACGGTTTCCGCATTTCCTTTGATAATGTCAAACTGATCAGCGGCATGAATCTTTTCAACGTTTTCTTTGATTGCCTTGATCGCTTGAAATTGCTTATCCACCAAAATTGCTTTGGTCATCCCACGAGAAACGGCTTCAATGCCAACGGCGCCGGAGCCCGCGAACAGGTCAAGAAACGCCCCACCGTTGTAGTAAGGACCGGTCATACTAAAGAGCGATTCCTTGACTTTATCCGTGGTTGGCCGCGTTTTATCACTTTTGACGGGTGTTAACCGAATGCCACCATATTTTCCAGATACAATTCTCAATCTACTAACCTCATCTTAAAAATCTTCATCAAACGAATCATCATCCTCAACCGAATTCTTGCCCTCAACCTCACTCACAAGCTCGTTCAGGTGAGACGGGACCACTTGTTTGACATAGCCTTCGGATGTGAGCTTCTTCGTTACTTCTTCTTGTTGATCCTTGTTCACATACAACAGGGCATACCTCATTCGCTTTGACACGTAGTAGAGGCGGCCGAATTGTTTTAAGCTTCTTGAATGTTTAACTGAATGTAAATACACAATTAAACCGATTGTCGGTTGAATTTCAAATGCCAAATTGACATCTCCTTTGAAACCTAATTGGTAGTAGCTTGCAACGCTCGCCGGGCTTCTCGTTGCCGGTTAGAAACATTTAATACCAGCCCGAGGCAAAGCGATAACGTCAAAATACTGGAACCACCGTAACTAATGAACGGGAAAGTCACCCCAGTAATTGGCAAAGCACCGAGGACCCCGCCCATATTAAATAATGTCTGAATGGTTAGATAGGTCGCAACGCCATAACAGATTAAGCTTTGATACGTGCTGTTACTCCGAATGCCAAGTAGAACCGTTCTAGCAATAATGAACGTTAATAAGGCCATCACGCAAATCGCCCCGATGGCGCCTAATTCTTCGGTTAGAATTGACATGATGAAATCAGTATTGGGTTCTGGTAGGTAACCCGTTTTTTGGACACTATTTCCTAAACCAACGCCGAACAGACCGCCGTTACTAATCGCATAATAAGAATTGACCAGTTGCTGACCCGCTCCAGTTGCGTGACCGAACGGATTTGTAAAGGCAATAATCCGTTGGAGTTGGTATGAATTGGAGAACATACTGCTCTTAGACATCGGCACTAAAATGAAATTAATGGCTGCGTAAACCAGCACCACGCCGCCAAATAAGAAGGAAACTGCCTTCTTCCAAGAAATCCCGCTGGTCATGAAGATTACAAATACAATTGCAAAATTGATTGCAGCGCCACCAGCATCAGGCTGAGCAAAAATCAAGATAATCAAGATTCCACACCGCACCATCGTCGGCCAAAGTTGGCCCCACCAATCTGCGGCAGACCGCGTAATGATATCTTGTTTGGCATCAATGATATTTGCCAGCCGGATAATTAGAAAAAATTTGACGAATTCAGCTGGCTGCAGGCTAAATGGGCCAACCCGAATCCAACCCGCAGCCCCATTAATTGTGGCCCCAAAAGCCAATAACCCGACTAAAACCACAAAGAAAATGATTTCTAACGAAGACAAAAATTGTTTATTCCTCAGTTTAGAGAGTTTAAATCGACTCATCAAGACGACAATGATCACGCTCAGAATAACGTAAAATAGTTGCTTTTTAAAGTAGCTAAGTGGACTACCGCCGTTTTGGATACCAATATTGGCACTAGCTGAATATACCATAATAATTCCGATCACCGACATGATGATATACGGAATAAATAGAAAATAATCTAAATTCTTAAAACGAGACATTGGCTCCACTCCACTTTTCCACTTGTTTATGTATCCACATCGAACTTCATTATATCATATCTATCTCTTTGAAATGACTGAAGTTCGAGTGGTCAAAACAGAGGACCGAAGTATACCCGAAGGTTACCTGATCCTCTTAGTTGAAAAGGTTTTATTAAATTTATCTTAGCTGTGCTTTCTTCTCTTAGCTTCTTTTTCACGAGAACTAGAGTTCAAAATCTTTTTCCGCAAACGAATATGGTGAGGCGTTACTTCACACAATTCATCCTCGTTCAAGAATTCCAAAGATTCTTCAAGGCTTAAATGAGTTGGTGTCTTAATCCGCGCCATATCATCAGATCCGGCAGCCCGAACGTTAGTCAAGTTCTTACCTTTGGTGATGTTAACCGTAATATCATTTTCACGGTTATTTTCACCAACGATCATTCCTTCGTACACTTCTGTACCTGGATCGATCAATAAAGTACCTCGGCTTTCAATCCCCATCATTGCATAGGTAGTAGCTTTACCGGCGTTCATTGAAACAAGGGTTCCCTTCTTACGACCAGGGTTCCAACCCTTAATAACTGGCATGTACTTTTCAAAAGTATGGTTCAAGATACCATAACCACGAGTCATTGATAGGAATTCAGTTGAATAACCAATCAAGCCACGAGAAGGTGCCAAGAATGTCAACCGGGTTTGGCCATTATCAGTTGTTTCCATGTTCTGCATCTCACCCTTACGTTGTGAAAGGGTATCGATAATTGAACCGGTATATTCGTCAGGCGTATCAATTTGAACGGACTCGAATGGTTCGCACATTTGGCCATCAACTTCTCGATAGATAACTTCTGGACGAGAAGCTTGTAATTCGAAGCCTTCACGACGTAACGTTTCGATCAAGATTGACAAATGAAGTTCACCACGACCAGAAACAGTCCATGAACCAGGATTATCAGTATCTTCAACTCGAAGTGATACATCGGTATGCAATTCACGCTTCAATCGGTCTTCCAATTGACGGGCAGTCACAAACTTACCATCTTGGCCAGCAAATGGTGAAGTATTGGTTCCAAATGTCATTTGCAGGGTTGGTGCATCGATTCTCAGAATTGGAAGTGGTTCTGGTGTCTTTGGATCAACAACCGTTTCACCAACGTTAATATCTTCCATCCCGGAAACGGCAATTAAATCACCAGCCTTGGCTTCTTGAATGTCTTCTTTCTTAAGGCCAAAGAATCCCATTAACTTAGTTACCCGGAAGTTTTGCTTAGAACCATCAAGCTTCATAACAGTAACGTTATCTCCCACTCTGATAGTTCCCCGGAAAATTCGGCCAATCCCAATTCGGCCAACGAAATCATTATAATCAAGCATTGCAACTTGGAATTGTAATGGTTCGTCTGAATTATCAATTGGAGCCGGAATGTTTTTGATGATGGTGTCGAAAATTGGCTTCATCGTGTGTTCCTGCTTGCTGATGTCGGAATCATAACTTGATGTTCCGTTCATAGCTGAAGCATAAACAACTGGGAAGTCCAATTGTTCTTCATCAGCACCTAATTCGATAAAGAGATCAAGAACTTCATCCACAACTTCTTCAGGACGAGCACCCTCACGATCGACTTTATTAATCACAACAATTGGTGTTAAATGTTGTTCCAATGCCTTTTTAAGAACAAATCGAGTTTGTGGCATGGTTCCTTCGAAAGCATCAACGACTAGTAAACAACCGTCAACCATTCGCATGATCCGCTCAACTTCACCACCGAAATCAGCATGCCCTGGTGTATCCAAAATATTAATTTGTTTATCACCATACTTAACAGCAGTGTTCTTAGAAAGAATCGTGATGCCTCGTTCTCTTTCGATTGCATTAGAGTCAAGGGCACGATCCTCAATCTGGACATGTTGATCCAAAGTATCTGATTGTTTCAATAGTTCGTTAACCAAGGTTGTCTTACCGTGGTCAACGTGGGCAATAATTGCGATGTTACGAATGTCGTCACGTGTTTTTAGTTTTGTATCCAAGTCGTTTGCTTCCCTTCATTATAAAACGTTACCGAATGATACACATCTTAATCTATTGGCATAAAAAAACTGTGACAACCGTCACAGTATGACTATTGACCTACAATTGTAAGAATGTCTCGATGTGCCTTTCGTGTTGCTAACAATACCGTGGTTGATGATAACACATCTAAGGGTTGCCCGTCAACAGTGGTTACCTTAATGCCAACGGCTTCACACAATATCCGACCAGCACCGAAATCCCATGGTTTCAGGTATGAAATATAGCCAACCAGTTCACCTCTCAGGACAGAAATAATATCAATCCCAGCACTGCCATACACCCGCATCCCTAATGATTGATTGGCAATATCGACCATATTGTAATCATTATGCAGGACCATGGGACCACTTAACCCCACCAAGCCTTCGCGCAATGGGGTATCCGCAACTTTAACCAAAGGCTGACCATTATCAGACACGCCAATTGAAGGGCCACCTGATAATAATCGGTTCCCCATCACGTCTAAAATATAGCCTAAGACGCCCTTGCCATCCACGTACAAGGCAATCATAATGGCAAAGTGATTCCGTTGCTTGACAAAATTCATGGTACCATCAATCGGGTCTACTATCCAGACATGGCCGCGAGTCGATTGCACATCGTCACCGGAACCTTCTTCACCTAGAATTTTGGCGTCTGGATCAAACGCCCGAATTTGGCCAACGATGAATTTTTCGTTTTGTTTATCAATATTGGTCACTAAGTCCGTTCTGCTTGTCTTGGTATCTACGGTCAACCTGGTATCGATTTTTCTGAGAACGTTGTCCCGCGACTCCCTTAACCAACTCTTAACCGTTTTATCTATTCTTTTAATTTCACTAACGTCCATTGTTTGCGCCATCCATTTTTACAGTCTTAATTTCTGATGCCTTGGCCTTTTTAACCACGGCATAGGCATCATATCCGGAGCGTTTCAAAAATTCTTTTTCCAATTGCTTCTGTTCCATCTGGGCCGGCAATGTTGCCCGAAAACCATTGTAGGCCTTCATCAACTCAGCTCGATCAACACCACCCCGCTGTTCATAAGCTTCCTCCACTTTTTGGAAGAATCCCACAACGATGATGACTTCATCCACATCTAATCCATCGATCAATGGATATTCGTATCCATCGGCCATGAAAATCAACTCCGATCATTATTTACTCTTGATGTCATTATAGATGAAATTGAAAGTTTGTGAAATATTATTGTGATGAAGTTGGCTGGATTTTAGGAAACTGGTGTTTTGGTCAGCTGATAAGGCATCGTCAACATGCCAATCAAATCGTTTTTTTGGAACCAAAAAAGTTGGGGCATATATTAATTTCCAATCCGTCATTATTCGTTTGGATCGCTGTAGTCACTTGGATAAAAGCTGCGCCAAACGGCTGATCCCAGAATTTAACGAAAAGAACCAACTATTCCAAAATCAGGAATAATTGGTTCTTTTCGTTAAATTCTGGGATCAAAACACTTATTGTCTCAGTCCCCTTATAAAAACACGTCAAATTTTGCTTATTCCATCCCTAAATGTGAGTTGGGTAGTCCAGTGCGATATCCGCTGCTTCTTGAACGGGCTCGCTTAACGTTGGGTGTGGATGAATCGTCAGCGCAATATCTTCTACATTCATCCGGCCATTAACTGCCAGACTCAATTCTGCCACCAAATCACTGGCACCTGGGCCGGCAATTTCGCCACCGACAATTGTTTGATCATCTTTTGTATAAATCAACCGAACGAAGCCATCCGCTTGATCCAAAGAAACTGCTCGGGCATTCCCTGCAAATGGGAACTTCGCCGTTGCAACTTCCAATCCTTGATCCTTAGCTTGGGCTTCCGTTAAACCAACCACGGCGAGTTCGGGATCGGAGAAGCAGACCGCTGGCACGCCAATATAATCATTAGCGGTATTTTTACCAGCAATTGCGCCAGCAGCCACTTTGCCTTGGAAGAAGGCCTTATGGGCGAGCGCTGGCCCAGAGGCAATATCACCAATCGCAAAAATATGTGGCGAAGCTGTTCGGCCTTGTTCGTCGGTTTCGACAATACCATGATCGTTAACCTTAACCTTGGTATATTCAAGCCCTAAGTCATCGGTATTTGGTCGGCGACCAACGGTAACCATGCAATAATCGGCTTTAATTGTGGTTTGTTTGCCATCTTCTTCATAGGTAACAGTCGCGCCGTTATCGTCTTGGCTTGAAGAAATTGCTTTGGCACTGGTATGAACATCAACGCCCTTTTTCTTCAATTGTTTCAAGACGAGGGCAACCATATCCTTGGTAAAGCCATTCAAAATGGAGTCGAGTCCTTCAATGATGGTGACATGGGCGCCAAGGTTAGCATATGCGCCAGCCAATTCAGTTCCAACGTAGCCACCGCCAATCACCACGAACTCTTTCGGAATTTCCGGCAAATTCAAACCACCTGTCGAATCAACAACCCGGCCTTCAAACTTAAAGCCAGGAATTTCAACGGGGTGCGACCCACTGGCAATGATCAGATTCTCAAACTGGATAGTCGTTCCAGTATCTGCGCTCATGAACTGCTGAGGCCCAGTCGGCATTACCCGCAGTTGGGTGTCACTATCAAGAACGGCTTCCCCGTGGATAATTTCCACCTTGTGCTTATTAAGGAGCATTTTAACGCCGTTGGTCATCCGATCAACAACCTTTTTTTGCTTCCATTCTTGGGTCTTCTTAAAGTCAATTGTGGCTGGTTGGGTTGTAATCCCATAAGTTGAAGCGTCATTTGCTTCTCTAAATCGATGCCCGGCAGCAATCAAAGCCTTTGACGGAACACACCCAACATTCAAACAGACCCCACCCAGGGTATCTGATTTTTCGATCAGGGTTACCTTTTGCCCCAATTCAGATGCTCTGATTGCGGCAACGTAGCCGCCAGGGCCAGCGCCAATAATAACCGTTTCTTTCTTTTCAACATCTGCCATTATTCGATCATCCTTCCATCAACAACATTGCTGGATCATGAAGCAATTGATTCATGTAATTCAAGGCATTTTGAGCAAGGGCGCCATCAATTAATCGGTGATCATAACTCAATGAAAGCTTCATCATGTTACCTACTTTGATTTCGCCATCTTCATCGACAATTGGTTCTTTAGCAATCTTGCCAACTCCCAAAATTGCAACTTCAGGTTGATTGATAACCGGCGTGAACCAGCCACCACCAATTGAGCCGACGTTACTAATTGTAATGGAGCCGCCTTGCATCGTATCAGCCTTCAACTTGTTATCATAGGCTGCCTGACTGTTTTCACGGATTTCTTTGGCAATTTCAAACATCCCTTTGGAATCTGCATTCTTGATATTTGGAACGTACAAGCCATGATCAGTGTTCGTTGCAATGCCCACGTTGTAATAGTGTTTGTAAACAATTTCCTGAGTGCTGTCATCAATGGAAGCGTTAAATTCAGGATACTTCTTCATTACCGCAACAATTGCCTTCACAATATATGGTAAGAAGGTCAAATGGATATCCTGATCGGCAGCCATTTGCTTGTACTTCTTCCGGTTAGCCATCAAGGCACTCACTTCAACATCATCAAATGAAGTGACGTGCGGTGAAATATCCTTGGACGTCCGCATTGCTTTTGCGATCGTCTTTCGCATCATGGACATTGGCTCTCTGGTTTCAAGATCAGGCTCACCAGACTTCCATGGTTTGACTGCCTGACCACTGGCCCTTGTTTGTACCGGTGCAGCTTCAGGGGCCTTTTCAGCCGGTGCAGCAGCTGGAGCGGCGGTAGGATTAAAGTTGTCAATATCAGCTTTAGTGACCTGCCCATGATTTCCGGTCGCAGGAACCGCCGTGATGTCAACGCCTTTATCTCGAGCATACTGACGAACTGATGGCATTGCCTTCACAATTGCGTTTGGATTTGAAGCAGCCGGCGGAGCGGTTACCGTTGCGGCAGGCGCTGGAGCAGCGGGAGCAGGTGCTTCCTCTTTGGCTGGAGCGGGAGCAGCTTCTTCTTTAGCAGGTGCTGCTTCTTTAGGCGTCGTATCATCGCCGGTATCTGGAGACCCATCATCAATGGTGACTAGGACATCGCCGACTTCAGCCGTCTCTCCTTCTTTTTTATCAATACTTTTAATGGTTCCAGCAACTGGAGATGGCATTTCCTGGACGGATTTATCGTTTTGGATTTCGACTAAAACATCGTCTTCCTTAACTTTATCACCAACCTTCACGTCCCAGGCGGCAATTTCACCTTCCGTAATTCCTTCTCCCATTTCTGGTAGTTTAAACTTATAAGCCATGGGATCTAACTTCCTTTCTTTACCAAATTAGAATTTTAGTAGTTCAAAATTTCTCGAACTTTATCTTCAATATCATCTGCATCCGGAAGCCAGTCGTTTTCTGCCATAGCAAATGGGAAAATACTATCTGGAGCAGCAACTCGACCAATCGGCGCATCCAGTGACATGATGTCTTTTTCAGCAATATCTGCCGCAACTTTTGCGCCGGCACCGGTCATCTTCTGGGCTTCTTGAGCGATGACAACTTTGTGAGTTTTATCAATCGAAGCAAAGATCGTTTCATCGTCAATTGGTGATAATGAGCGTAAATCAATCACTTCAACCGAGATGTTTTCTTTTTCTAATTTGTCTGCTACTTTAAGTGCCTCATTAACCTCTGCACTATAAGCAACAATGGTAATGTCAGATCCTTCTCTTACAACGTTTGCTTTGTCTAGGGGAACCGTATAGTGGCCCTCTGGAACTTCTGCCTTCATCGAACGATAAAGCTTCAAGTTCTCCATGAACAGAACTGGATCGTTATTTTCAACGGCAGCAATAATCATTCCCTTGGCATCGTATGGATTAGCAGGGGTTACAACTCGCAGCCCTGGGATGCCAATGAATAATCCTTCCAGCGAATCACCGTGAAGTTCAGCGGTATGGGTCCCACCACCAAATGGGGTTCGAATCGTAATTGGCATCGAGATATCGCCTGAAGAACGGAAGCGGTTCCGAGACATTTGACCACCAATTGAGTCAACAGCTTCCATTGTGAATCCCATGAATTGAATTTCTGGAATTGGCCGCCAACCGGTCAATGACAGCCCAATGGACATACCTAAAATTCCTGATTCTGCCAATGGGGTATCGAAGACTCGATCAGTTCCATATTTGTCTTGGAGGCCTTCAGTTGTTCTAAATACCCCACCGTTCTTGCCGACATCTTCACCGAAAATCAGCGTTTTAGGGTCGTTTTGTAATACTTGGTCAAGCCCGTCGGTAATTGCTTTAATATACGTTAATTTAGCCATGATTATTTCGACTCCTTTGCTTCAAATTTCTTGATGTCAGCAGCTACATCTGGGGTTGGAACTTCAAATGTGTGCTTCAAGAAGTCGCTGATCTTTTGCTTAGGAGCGGCTTCAGCATCTTTCATTGCTTGCTTGAATTCATCTTTATATTGGGCAACTAATTGATCTTCTTTATCCTGATCCCAAAGTTTCTTATCGGTCAGCACTTTTCGCAACCGAATCAATGGGTCACGGTCGAACCATGGCTTTTCTTGTTCCTTTGTCCGATAACGACTTGGGTCATCACCAGCTGAACTGTGGGCACCAAATCGGTAGGTCAAAGTTTCAACTAATACAGGACCATTTCCAGCCGCAGCGAAGTCACGGGCATCTTTGGCAACTAAGTAAGTTGCTAAGATATCCATCCCATCAACTTGGGTTCCAGGGACTCCTGAAGCAACCCCTTTTTGAGCCAATGTTTCAGCCGCAGTCTGGGTGTTTCGAGGAACTGAAATTGCCCAGCCATTATTTTGAACAAAAAAGACAGCTGGAGCTTGGAATGAACTCGCAAAGTTAACGCCTTCATAGAAGTCACCCTGTGAAGTACCGCCATCACCTGTAAAGGCATAAGCAACGGTATCTTTTTCACCATTCTTCTTAATACCAAGAGCCGCACCCGCTGCCTGAACATATTGGGCACCAATAATGATTTGTGGAATCCAAGCACGGACGCCTTCTCTGAAGTAGTCATAGCATTGATAGTGACCCTTGGACCACAGGTAGCCTTCCTTAACAGTGGCGCCATGCTGAATCAATTGTGGTAAGTCACGGTATGCTGGGAAAAGGTAATCCTGCTTCTTCATAGCGGAGGCAGTTCCCATTTCGGAAGCTTCCTCACCATAAGTAGGGGCATAGAAACCCAAACGGCCTTGACGAGAGAAGTTCATGGTTTGTTCATGGAGGGCCCGCTCCCAAACCATCTTTTCCATCAAATTAACTAAATCATCGTCGCTAAAACGATCAAACAATTCTTGGTTAACGATTTTCCCGTTTTCATCAATAACTTGAATCGGTTTCTTGTAAGGATCGCTCATTGTGGATTTGATTTTGGCAAAATCAACAACTTGCTTGTCTTCTGCTGCCATAAATAACACTTTCCTTTCCTGTGAAGCTCGACTTGTGATGCACAATCGAATCTTTCTAAACCATACTTCAAATTTAGCATTTTTCGCAACCGTTTGCAAGCCCTTACATTACTATGAAACAACATTTTCGAAACGTTTTAACAAGTTACTGAAATCACATTTGAAATGACTTGTCGCAGTAAGAGATTGTGAAAATTCACAAAATAATTTGCGGATAGTTTTTTTAGCAGATTTACGCTAAAATGGTTGTTAGCGTTTAGTTCAAAATTTATTCGGAGGTCTTTGTAGTGTTTTTAATGAAAGATATTGTTCGAGATGGAGATCCGGTTCTCCGCAAACAAGCTCAAAAAGTCAAGTTCCCCTTAAGTAAGGAAGATCAACAGTTAGCTCACGACCTCATGGAATACTTGGAGGTTAGTCAGAATCCTGAACTGTGTGAAAAATACAAATTGCGTGCTGGGGTTGGCTTGGCGGCTCCCCAAGTCGGCGTATCAGAAATGATGGCGTCGGTATTGGTACCTAATGAAGACGAAAATGAAAGCGATAAGCCACTTTTCAAAGATGTCATTATTAATCCGGTGATTGTTTCAAATTCGGTTCAACGCGGTGCTTTGACTGAGGGCGAAGGTTGCCTATCAGTCGATAAAGATATTCCCGGATACGTCCCCCGAGCAGCCAGAATCACGCTCAAATATACGGACGTTAAGGGTGAAGATCATAAGATCCGACTGAAAAATTACCCGGCAATCGTCTGCCAACATGAGATTGACCATTTACATGGGACATTGTTCTATGATCATATCAATCAAGATAATCCGTTTGCCAAATCTGATGACGAAATTTTTATTTATTAGTTGCTAATCTGCAGAATCAACAGCTTAAAGCATGTACATAAGCCATTTTCATCGACAGTCCCGGCTAGGGATCTTCGATAAAGGTGGCTTATTTTTTGATGAGCTAACGGCTTTTCAACTAATCAGCTCAATCGCTTTAATGATTTTCCTCAATCGGCTGATTTGCACTCATTGGCTGACGACGTTCTTCACGATACATTAACCGACTCAGGACCATGGTGAATCCGATTAAGATCGCCCCACTGGCTGTGAAGTTAAGCCAACTTGGCCAAACTTGAAAAATGACTGTAAAGATAATAATGCCGATTGGAGTTGATGCCATGTTAATCGACATGACGGTCGAGGAAACCCGTCCCAATAAATCAGTAGGAACTGTCTTTTGAATATAGATCCCCATTGGCGTATTTAGAAATGCCAACGAAATCCCACTGATGCATAAAATGATTCCGCCAACCACTCGAAGCGCATTGACGCTCAATCCCGGAATGACCACAAAGCCAAACATCAATAAGGTCACGCCAACCAGCATAAATGCTGATGTCAAAATCCTGGTCAGCCGTTTAATTGGCGGCAACACCGCAATGACTAGATTCCCGATCAACACACCGGAAGCATAGAGTGAATTTAAGATTCCAAGGGATAGATCACCAGCATGCAGTTGATGCACCACCATGAATGGCATCCCAATATTTAACGCGGAAATCATCAGATTTAAAAAGGCCCCGCCGCTCATTACGCACCTCAAAAACTTATTGGAACCGATATAGTGTAACCCGTCTTTAAACTGGGCCCACTGAGACGCCGCATTATCACTGTGAATTTGAGCAACAGGTTGATAATGAAACTTCATTGAAAGAAGGATCACTAAGGTCAAGGCGTTAGCCGCAATCGAAAAGGCAATAAATGTTTTGAATCCTAATAACGCATAAAAAGAGGTCGCAACAATCGGTGAAAAGATGTTGGCAAATGACGTTGCTGATTGGGTGAGCGAGCTTAATTTTTGAATATGCTTCTCATTTACCAATTCGTGAATAGCTGCATTATAACCGGTTGTCATCACGCTTTGAACAATGTAGTTAATAATCAGGAATAACACCGTTGGGATAATTTTACCCACGCCGTGAAAATAACCGATCGTGAGTGCGTACCCGACCAAGGCAATTAAGCGAATCAGGATGCTGATCACCAGTAATGGTTTGTGGGGGTGCCGATCAACCAGATTGCCGATTGGCATTAATCCCAATAAGCTCACCAATGGCATGATGATCATCGATAATCCAAAGCTCAGTGACATCCCGGTTTCAGCAAGTAACATCAACCCCATCGCCAGCGAAAACATGTCCGCTGAAAACGCACTGATGAGATTGCTGGAAAAGTCTTTAATGATTTGAATATTTGATTGATGATCAGTAATTTCCATCGGTTAATCCTCCCTGAGTGACAAAAGTGAGCGGATCCAAGCAGTTAGAGATCGGAGTGTAAGTCTCCTCGAACAGAAATTCCGGGTTATGGAATTTTTGTTTGAGGTACTTACATGCAGATCTCTGCTTGGAGGAGCTGTCCTAAGAATAGTGAGCGGATCCAGGCGGTTAGTAACCGGAACGTAAGTCGCCTCCGAGGGGAATTCCCGGTCCTGGAATTTTTCTTGGAGGTGCTTACGTGCAGGTTGCTGCCTGGAGGAGCTGTCCTAATTGATTAACTTGAATATTACTAGCCATCCAGCGCTAAAAGGATTAAAATATGTTGCAAATGTGCGACATAGGAGGACAAAAATGGCATCTATCGGGGAAACGGTTAAGAAAATTCGCAACATCAAAGGATTTACCCAAAAAGAAGTATATTCGGGCATCGTGTCACGATCCTTCGCCAACCGATTTGAACGTGGGCTCAATGATGTCAGTGCATCCAAGCTGTTTGCCATTCTCGACAACTTATCAATTTCAGTCGATGAGTTTCGCTTTATTCAAAATGATTATCATCAGACGGCCACTCAAGAACTTGATAATCGACTTCGGAAAGCCTACGATGCTCACAATCTTCAAATCATGGGCAAGATTGTCGCCGATCATAAAGAAAGCCCAAATCTCGGGTTACGGTCTCTAGCAGCGACCGGTGAAATTTTGATTGAGTCCTATTATTCCAAAACCATCACGGTTACACCAGAAATCGACAATCTTTGGAATAAGCTGTTTTCGTCCAAGACTTGGACCATTCAAGAAATTAAGTTTGCGGATATTCTATTTGTCATTGCAATCAGTAAGGGGAAAGCCGAGCTAATCCCTGAAATATTTGATCAATTTGAAAAAAATTGTAAACAATACATTTCGCTTGAAAACGATCCATTTGACATGTCAACTGAATTAATGAATATGTATTTGACGGTCTTTCAGATTCAGCTTAATTTGACTGAATATGACCGGGCCAGAAAACTCATCGATAGAGTGATGGTCATCGATCCTCACACTTTATCAGCTGATGGGAGAATCATGCAGCAGCTGATTAATGGCGTTTGGCAGCTATACTTCGGTGACGAAACAAAAGGTGATCAAATTCTGAAAGCAATTGAACAATTTGAGGGGCTGTATTCGCCGCCGATCGATCATAACGCAATGGGAATTATTGAAATTCGGCGGAAATTGGCGAAACAATATCGAAAAGAATTGGGCAAGCAGGCAACTGATTAATTAGCTTTACATGAAAACTGTTGTTTTAGAAGTTGTCGTTTTCTGTTGTGGTCGATCGAATTTTAGCTGGGCTACATCATTAATTGGTCGTTTCCAAATAAAAATCCCCGAGCAAGAATTTCTGCTTGAGGAGAGTGATTTACCAACTATTAAGTATTTAAATTCCACACATTACAACCTTTTCAAATCATCCACATATTCCACGGTGGTCAGGTTAACCAAGTAGGCCACATCAAAGTGGAGCCGATCATCCAACTGCCACATATCTGTGACCATAAAGACTGGCTGATCCACGTTTTCAAAATGAACGTGCATGTGGTGATTATTCCCATAATCAACCAATGCCGTGGCGAGAAGCTTTTTAAATTCAGGGATTGTGCCTTTCATCTTGCTAATTGGCAAATGATATTCGAAGGCCATGACCCCCCGCCCCCAAATTTCTGCAATTTGTTCGGAGCGTAAGTCGGAATTGTCAAACGTCTCCAGATCACCGAATTTCATCAGCTCATGAACGGCCGTTTTCACCGCCTCGTTGCAAACTCGTTGGGCTAACGCTGTTCGTTTGCGGCTTGGCCGGGTAACGAATAAGTAATGAATCAAGTTATAGATAGCAAACGCCGCAACCAGGCCAATGACAATTTGGATAATTAATTCCATACTTAGCTCCCCATTTCTTTTCGTTACACTAATTCTACCATGACATCATCAAGACGATTACTTTCAACTTTATATACTTATGTTTTATAATATGGTAATATATCGTTATTAGTTGTGTTTTCACAACCACTAGTCCGAAGAGAAACCCAACTGTTTCTTAAATAAAGTATAATTTTAAAGGAGTTTTTTTATGATTTGGAAAGTATTATATCAACCCAGCAAGAAGCAAAGTCCTCGCCGGGAAACGACCCATGCCCTTTATGTGGAGGCAGATACCGAAGTGGAAGCTCATGCACTTGTCGAAGATCATACCGACTACGAAATTGAGTTTATTGAGCCATTACAAGGCAAGCACCTCGAATATGAGCAAGCCAATGAAGACTACAGGTTAACGGAGTTCAATAATAAATGAAAAAATTAAACGTCAAAAATAACGAAGCAGCTATCTATGGCGTTGGTGGTCTAGGTGAAATTGGTAAAAACACCTATGGAATTCAGTTTCAAGATGAAATTATTTTAATCGATGCCGGCATCAAGTTCCCAGAAGATGACCTTCTGGGGGTTGATTACGTCATCCCTGACTATCAATATCTAGTGGACAATAAGGACAAAATCAAGGCACTCGTCATCACCCATGGCCATGAGGACCATATTGGTGGAGTTCCTTACCTGATGAAGGTTTTGAATGTTCCTATTTACGCTGGCCCATTAGCGATGGCACTTATCAAGAACAAGTTGGAAGAACACGGTTTGCTGAACTCGGTTGAATTACATGAGATTAGCGATAAATCTGTGCTCAAGTTTAGAAAAATGAAGGTTTCTTTCTTCCGGACGACCCATTCAATTCCAGATACTGTCGGAATTGCCGTTCACACTCCGGTCGGCGTCATAGTGGAAACCGGTGATTATAAGTTCGATCTGACCCCAGTGACCAACCAGCCGCCTGATTTACAAGAGATGGCCCGATTGGGTGCTGAAGGTGTTCTGTGCTTAATGTCTGATAGTACGAACGCTGAGAAGCCAATTTGGACCCACTCCGAAAAATGGGTTGGTAATTCGATTGCGCATATTTTTGATCAGATTCAGGATCGAATTATTTTTGCCACTTTCGCTTCGAACATTTCGCGGATTAAGACTGCCTGTGATAACGCGATGGCTCACGGTCGTAAAATCGCCGTCTTCGGCAGAAGTATGGATGCGGCAATCGTTAACGGTCGCGAACTTGGCTATCTAGATATTCCAGACGATGCGTTTGTGGATGCCCATGATCTCCAATCACTTCCTGCCAATAAAACGTTGATCTTATGTACGGGATCACAAGGTGAGCCAATGGCTGCCCTTTCACGGATTGCCAACGGGACCCACCGTCAGATTTCAATTCAACCAGGCGATACAGTTATTTTCTCAAGTAATCCAATCCCTGGTAACACGACTAGCGTTAACAGCGTCATTAATAAGCTTGAAGAAGCCGGCGCCAACGTTATTCATGGTCGGGTAAACAACATTCACACTTCTGGTCATGGTGGCCAGGAAGAACAAAAGCTGATGCTCCGCTTGATGAAGCCGAAGTTCTTTATGCCGATTCACGGTGAGTATCGAATGTTGAAAATTCACACGGAACTCGCAGAACAATGTGGGGTTCCAATGGATCATAGCTTCATCATGCAAAATGGTGATGTTCTGGCTCTTTCAAAAGATAATGCCCGAATGGCTGGTCATTTCCAAGCCGGTGATGTTTACATTGATGGCAGCGGAATTGGTGATATTGGCAGTATTGTCTTGCGAGACCGTCAACTATTATCTGAGGAAGGCATCGTTGTTGTCGTTGCCACAATCAATTTACACAACCAGGAAATTCAATCTGGGCCAGATATCTTGTCCCGTGGGTTTGTGTACATGCGAGAATCTGGCGAGTTGCTTGATGAAGGCCGGCGACTTGTTTTCAAGACCATTCGAAAAGCAATGCGTGCTAAAAAAGCAACGGAGTCTTCAATTAGAAACGCCGTTATCGATGACTTACAAGAATTCCTCTATGATAAGACGGAACGTCATCCAATGATTTTACCAATGCTTATCATGAATGGAAATCAAAAATAGGTTTTCAACTGATTCCATAATGACTTAGTAGGCTTGAGATTGGGACAAAAATCACTTTGATCCCAGAATCTAAGTGAAAAAGCGGCTCTTCGTCAACTGTTGTTGGTGAAACTAAATTCGAGTTCTAATCACTTTGTGATTAGGGCTCTTTTTGTTTTGAC
>NZ_JAHPPD010000044.1 GCF_019061365.1 Lentilactobacillus dabitei | reverse complement strand
AAAAAGGCATTCGATTGTGTTATCTGAAGAATAACATGCTCGAATGCCTTTTTGAATACGTCCAATTATTTAGTGCTTACATTCTAATCAAGTTGATTTAGGAATTACCGTTTTTGATTGATTATTTTAGGAAAAAAGAACCGGTTTCGCATAACTAACACATTCGTTGGTTATGTGAAACCGGTTCTTTATTAAGTCACGATATTAATCAGGAATAATGCATAATCACTAATAAATAATTATTTCTCTGCTGAATCGGAGTTGTCTCCCTTTTCTTCTTCAGTGTTTTCCATGTGAATTCGACGAAGAGTGGCAGCATTTTCAAGTACTTTCTTCTTATTCAATGGGTAGAAGAAGAACAGAATAATGGCATCTAATGTCAAACATACCGTTGGCACACCAGTGGCTAATTCATAGATCCGGTTAACAACGGCAGCCGTCTGTTGAACACCACCGCTGGTTGATGAAACGTAGCCGATAAACGTTAACATGAAGCCCCCGAAACCACCGGCAATGGCTTGGGCAACCTTCCGGGCAAAGGAATTAACACCATAAACAATGCCATCTTCACGGACGCCGGTAATAACTTCGTGGTTATCGATAACATCGGTGATGAAGGCCCAAATCATCAAGTTAAAGACACCGGCACCAAGGGATCCTAATACTAACATAATCAGGTAAAATTCAACGCTGTGGGTATGGGAAACTAAGAGGATTCCATACATAATAGCACCAAATACCAGTGCCGTAACGGAAGCTTCTTTCCGGCCAAATCGACGCGTCATCCAATTACTGAATGGTGCCAGTAAGAGGACCGTCGCAAAGTTGACAATCAGTGCGAGTGACATGGCAGCCTTGTTCTGGAAATAATCGTTGAATAGATAGGAAATTAAAGTTCCAGACAAGTTTTGGAAGATAACCAAAATCAAATCGGCAAGTACCAAGATTAAGAGAGCCCGGTTTTCAAGCATTCCTTTAACCAAACGGCCCATTGGTACTTTTTCACTCTTTTCGGTACGAACTCGTTCAGTGGTTAGGTGAGTCGTTAATTCATAGCAGATGTAACCTAAAATAGCACAAGCAACAACGACCCAGAAGAACCGGTTACCAGAAATCTTTTGAGAAGCACCAATATACATAAACATTGGAATGATGTAACTGGTAATGGCACTACCCAAGGCAGAACCCATAGCCCGGAATGTTGAAAGCGAGGTTTTATCGTTCGGGTCACTACTAATTGCTGAGGCCATTGAACCATAAGGGATGTTAACGGATGAGTAAAAGATTCCCCAGGCAAGGTAAGTAATGAAGACGTAGGTGAGTCGCAGCGGTAATCCCCAATCCTTCACAATTGGAACGAATAGGAGAACCAGTGAAATAAGTAGTGGGTACTTCATCCGAACCATCCACGGCTTGAATCGACCGCTCTTGTGGAGCTTACTATTATCGACCAGCCGGCCAACTGTTATATCAGCAAACGCGTCAACGAAACGAGCAATAATAAATAGCGTTCCGACTTGGGCGCCGGTTAAACCGAGCACGTTGGTATAAAAGATCATTAGAAACGAGTTAACAACGTTAAATGAAAAGTTGTTCCCAATGTCTCCAAACATATAGCCAATCTTATCTTTAATATTAAATGGATGGCTAGCGACAAAAACTGTTTTTTGAGTCTTATCCAAAATGTTCACTTCCTCAGAATATCTTGTGAATAGTAAAATAATTTCAACAACCCAAAATATAAATAGCGCAAGTAACAATGAATCTTAAACTGATCAAAGCATTGTTAATCCCCCCCTAACTGGTACATCAGTCAAAGAGAGAATACCATGATCCGGTAGCGCTTTCAACTATTTGGTTAATTTTTATTTGATATTAATTTGATCATTATTGACCGGCTGTAAGTTAGATATCAAAGCAGTTATAGCGAAAATCATTCCGATTCTGATTGATTGGCTAAAAGCAAAATTGCAAAAATAAGGCGAACAAAAAAGCTGGAGCAAAAATGATACTTTACTCCAGCTTTATTCCAATTGTATTTAGATGATCGAAAGATTATTTTTCCTCTGCTTCAGTATTTTGGGTGTGAATCTTTTCAAGCTTAGAAGCGTTTGCCATAACCCGTTTTTTATTTAATGGGTAAAGGAAGATTAAGACAAGAGCGGCAAGGGTTAAACATGCGGTTGGCACTCCAGTAGCCAGACTGTAGATTCGGTTAACAACAGCAGCAGTTTGATGAACACCACCACTAGTTGAGGAAACGTAGCCGATGAAGGTCAACATGAACCCACCGAAGCCACCAGCAATTGCTTGGGCAACTTTACGGGCAAATGAGTTAACCCCATAGACGATTCCATCTTCACGGACCCCTGTGAGGACCTCATGATTATCGATAACATCGGTAATGAATGCCCAAACCATTAGGTTAAAGACACCGGCACCAAGCGAACCAAGGAATAACATAACCAGGTAGAAGACAGCGCTATGAGTATGAGATACCAGCAGAATGGCGTACATTGCTGCCCCGAAAATCAAAGCAGTAACGGTACTTTCTTTTCGCCCAAAACGTTGGGTCATCCAGTTACTAAATGGTGCCAGTAAAAGAACGGTTGCAAAGTTAACGATTAAGGCCAATGACATGGCCGCCTTATTCTGGAAGTAATCGTTAAATAGGTACGAAATTAATGTCCCAGAAAGGTTTTGGTTCACAACCAGAATCAAATCAACCAGAACTAAAATGATCAAGGCGCGGTTTTCAAGCATTCCTTTAACTAACCGGCCCATTGGAACCTTTTCACTTTTTTCGGTTCGAACTCGTTCAGTTGTCATATGGGTTGTTAATTGGTAACAGATATAACCTAAGATTGCACAGGCAACAACCACCCAGAAGAATCGGTTCCCAGAGATCTTTTGGGAAGCCCCAACATACATAAACATTGGGATAATGTAACTGGTAATGGCACTACCTAAAGCGGAACCCATGGCTCGGAATGTGGATAGTGAAGTTTTATCATTTGGGCTGCTACTAATGGCTGAGGCCATGGAACCGTAAGGGATGTTAACGGATGAATAGAAGATTCCCCATGCCAAGTAGGTGATGAAGACGTAAGCCAAGCGAGCACCTAAGGCCCAGTCTTTAACAATAGGAACAAATAGCAGAACCAATGAAATGAGCAGTGGGTATTTCATCCGGTTAATCCAAGGCTTGAATCGGCCAATCTTATGGAGCTTACTATTATCAACCAGTCGGCCAACGGTAATGTCGGCAAACGCATCAACGAAGCGAGCGATGATAAACAGGACCCCGACTTGGGCACCGGTTAATCCTAAAACGTTGGTGTAGAAAATCATTAAAAATGAGTTAACAACGTTGAATGAGAAGTTGTTACCAATGTCACCAAACATATAGCCGACTTTATCTTTTATGCTAAATGGGTGAGCATTAACTAAAACTGTTTTTTGTGTTTTATCCATTTGTAGTCACATCCTAATTAGTAATATAAATTTGAATAATGCCATTTGCTTGAGAAATTACAGTCGTTTTTGAAACAGAGCAAATAAAATGGGAATCAAATCAGCAACCAACTATGCATTCTCAAAACTGGTACATCAGACAATTAAAATAATAACACTTTCTGTTACCGCTTACAACAGTTGGAGCTATAATTTCTATAATTGTCGTAAACTTGATATATCAGAATACGGATATAATGAGATTGGAAATTGTTAGGTGAGCGAGGAATGGTGAAGACGTATTCCCTTAATAACATCGATTTCATTGAACGACAACTAGTTCTTTGTGAATAATAGAATCTAAAAGATAGGCCGTAATATCATTTTTTAAGTTGAAGCTTATATACAAGTAACTGGCATTGAATTAGCAAGACTGCCATACCACCCGTGAGTACTCGCAGAGGAAGTGTTGGCTCACAAAAATAACAATGAATCCGTTACCATTATTGTAAAAAAGGCTTTGACAACTGATAGCCAAAGAACTAGTATATCAGTGTAGACAAAAATAATAATACATTACTTCAAAGGAGAATTTAAGATGGAATATAACATCGCAGTTGTGAACTCAAACAGTTTTGGCCAGGTATTTACTGAGCATTGGAAGGAACTTGAGGGCATTGGAACTGTTAAGCGCTTCATGCTGCCAACCGATATTGACGGCAAATCATTAGCTGAGAAGCTTCAGGGATTCAATATCATTATCGCCAGTGTCACACCATTCTTTAATGAAGAATTCTTTGACAACAAAGACGATCTATTATTGATTTCTCGTCACGGTATTGGCTTCAACAACGTTGATCTTAAAGCTGCCAAGAAGCACGGCACCCAAGTTGCGATCGTACCACAAACCGTTGAACGGAACTCGGTTGCCGAAAATGAATTGGCTAACTTGATGGCTTTGGTTCGCCAGGTAGTGCCATCATCAGAACGTGAACGTGCCGGCCGTTACGAAGATCGGGCCCAATTTATGGGAAATGAATTCAGTGGTAAGACCTTTGGGGTGATTGGCTGTGGAAACATTGGTAGCCGGGTGGCTGAACTGTTCAGTATCTTTGGTGGTCCAGTACTCGTAAACGATCCTCATCCAGCAGCTGACGAAGAGTGGTTCACCAACCACAATGTTGAGCGGGTCGACCTTGAGACTTTACTCAAACGCTGTGACTATATTTCATTGAATGCTTCTTTGGATGACAACAGTTTACACATGATCAATTCCAAGACGATCAAGAACCTCAAGAAGGGTGCTTACATCTGTAACAATGCCCGTGGTGCTTTGGTTGAAGAAGATGCCATTCTCGCTGCCATCAAATCTGGTCAATTATCTGGTTATGCGGCCGATGCAATGGAAGTTGAACCCGTTAAGGCCGACCATCCATTCCTGAAAAATGACCGGATCTTGGTTACCCCCCATACCTCTGCATACACTTACGAATGCTTGCACGGGATGGGTGAAAAGTGTGTGAGTGATGTCAAGGCAATCGTTGCTGGTAAACAACCAGGACGTGAGTTGACGCATACTTTAAGTGACTAGGTTGCTTTTAAATGAGTAAACGTGCTCATTGTCGCACACTGCGCCGATTAACTGATATATCTGCTGACTTTTTCTATGATATTAGTCAACATTAGAACGGAGATTATCATATGGATTATATTATTGGAATTGACGTTGGTACTACCAGCACTAAGGCGTTGCTGTACGATACCGACGGTCACATTTACGCAAAAGCAAATAAGGGCTATCCGCTTTATCAAGACACCCCTGATATGGCCGAGGAAGATCCCGATGAAATTTTTAACGCCACCGTTTCAGCTCTCCAAGAAGTTACTGGTAAAGCGAAGGATGGACAAGTAATTGCGATTTCCTGGTCCGCCCAGCAACATAGCTTGATTGCGCTGGATAAGGACTTTAAGCCGCTAACCCGCTCATTAACTTGGGCGGACAATCGGTCTGGTAAATACGCTGCAGACTATAAAGAAAATGGCCGCGGCTTTGACATGTACAAACGGACTGGCTTGCCGGTTCACCCGATGGGGCCATTTTATAAGCTGCTCTATTTCAAGAACGAGCAACCGGACATCTTCAATCAGGCAGCTTATTGGGTTGGTATTAAAGAATATATTATCTGGAAGTATACCGGTGTGCTCAAGGAAGAGATCTCAATGGCAGCTGCGACTGGTTTGCTGAACATGAAGACTGCCAAATGGGATGACGTCGCCTTAAAAGAAGTGGGCGTTAAGCGTGAGCAGCTGCCAGAATTGGTAGATACGACAGATAAATTCCAGGGTATCAAGTCTGAGTACGCTAAAGTGATTGGCTTAAGCAAAGATGTCTACTTTGTCATGGGTGCCACAGATGGGGCCCTCTCCACCATTGGGGTTGGCGCAATTGAAACCGGCGTCCTGGCAATTAACATCGGCACTTCAGCCGCTGTACGGACATTTGTCGACAAACCTCGGGTTGATCCTAAGGGCCGTTTGTACTGCTACCCGATCATGAAGGGAAAATACTTGATCGGCGGTCCGATCAATAATGGCGGAATTGTCCTCAACTGGGCTCATGACTCCCTCTTTGGTGGTGAACAAGAAGCGGCTAAACTACTGAACATTGACTCCTATGATATGTTGAGTAAGATTGCCGCAACGGTTCCTGCCGGTGCTGACGGGTTGATTTTTCACCCATATTTAGGTGGGGAACGGGCACCGTTGTGGGATGCCAACGCTCGCGGCTCATTCTTCGGTTTGAACCGGAAGCACACCCGCGCTCACATGATCCGGGCGGTTCTGGAAGGGATTATGTACAATCTCTATTCAGTGACCTTAGCACTCAAAGAAGTGACTGGTGATCCCAAGGCAATTTTAGCCGCCGGTGGGTTTGCCCGGTCAACCCTTTGGACCCAGATGATGGCTGATATTTTTGAAAATGATATTATCATTCCAGAATCTTACGAGAGTGGTAGTCTGGCCGCAATGTTTCTGGCAAAGATGGCGTTGGGGATGGAAGATAACCTCGGAGACATTAAGAAGTACATGGGTAAAGAGACTATTTACAAGCCCAACGAGAAAGTCTTTGCCCGTTATCGCAAGTTGATACCCATTTACTTACGTTTGAGTCGCGACTTATCCAAGGAATACAAAGATATTGCTGACTACCAACGTGAATTTACGGATGATGACGAATAATTGAGCTTCATTAACAATTCCAAACTGAACAGCTAATGGTAGTCAAGGCTACTTGGCGTTTTGGTTTGGAATTTTGTTTTAAGTGAGCTTGTAAACGCTTCATAATAAAAGGAGAGAGATCATAATGGCAAATACTGATTCAGAAAATCGATTTTCAACCGAGTTTTGGACGGCGACTTCTGGTGATTTGAAACAACGGCGTGATCATCTCGAAACACCTAAATTTGGGGACCCAGAAACCGATGCCGCTAAAATTGTGATTGATCCATCTGAGCGCCATCAAGACTGGTTGGGTCAAGGGGCAGCGATCACAGATTCCGCTGCTTCACTGATTTGGGGTGCGATGGATAAACAGCAGCGGGATACATTGCTGCACGAGTTGTTTGACCCAGAACAGGGCGGCTTTTCGAGCGTCAGGGTGCCACTTGGTTCATGTGATTTTTCCAGCCAAGATTACTATACTTACGACGATGTGCCGTTTGGTGAACATGATTTTAAGTTGGAAAAATTTTCAGTTGGTGAAGGAAGCCCAGGTGCCGCAGATGCAACCAAGGATTTGAAATACATTGTGCCGGTTCTTCAGGAAATTTTGAAGATTAACCCAGCGTTGAAGATTATTGCCTCTCCATGGTCAGCACCTGCCTGGATGAAGGATACCGGCCATTTAACATATGGTGGGCGGCTCCGATTCGGTCAGTACACTGGCAACGGCTATGGCAAAGCATTTACCTTTGATGCGGTTTATGCCCGTTATTTCGTTAAATACATTGAAGCTTATCAACAATTAGGCATTCCAATTTATGGCGTGACGATTCAAAACGAACCATCTAATGCCGCGCATTGGCCAGCCATGATCTGGACACCCTCTGAAATCGCTGAATTTGGCTATCAATATCTGCGGCCAGCACTTGATCGGACGTTCCCTGCAACAAAGATCTACTTTTTAGATGATAGCTTTAGCGCCTTGAATGAACCAATTACAGATAACGTCACGCCTGAACAGGCTGCAGCATTTGATGGCCTGGCTGTCCACACTTACAGTGGGCCTTATGACAACTTGTTCAACGCCAATCGTGCATTTCCTAATTGGCAGATGGTCATGACCGAACGTCGTTGCATGATGGAAGAGTCAACGGAGAATGCATCCCACATCATGCCGGGAATCATTGGCAATTGGCTGGTTCGAAATGGGCTGAATATGATTACGTTGTGGAACTTAGCCTTGGATGAACGTGGCTTACCAAATGCTGCGGATTCAACTGGCCGTGAAGGCGTGGTCACAATTGATCATACGACCGGGAAAGTTCAGCGGAACTTGGAATACTTCATGCTGCGAAACTTTGGTCAAGATGTGCCAGTCGGCTCGAAAGTCATTGGTTCATCAAATTACACTCCAGACGGCTTTAGCGGCGGCTTAGGCTCAGTGGCCTTTGAAGCTCCGGATGGGTCAATTTCGGCTCATTTGTATAATCCGACTGGTAAACCACTGAAGGCTGCAGTAACCGTGAGTGGTCACGGGACAGATTGGCAAAACGTCACAGTACCCGCATGGGGAACCGTCACCCTGCACAAGGCCAATCATGCCGTCAATGAATCTGAAGTTCCTGCAGATGATGAGTTTAAGCTGAATCCATCGCCTTATAATACGGATGATGTGGCACCGGGAAAATAAGTGTGCGGAGCGCAATGGGCTGATGCGGTATTTAAACTGCTTTGGACTGAAACCCTGGTTTTGGGTTTTAGTTCAAAGCAGTTTAGATGTTAGCATCAATTGCGTGCAGCAGTCCTCATCTAGGTTGACGAAAGCGATTGCAATGTAGCAAGAATTTCCAAATGTGGTGCTGCGAAGCATTAATTTAATTCACAGCAAAAGGCTAAAATACTGGCAACGAACAAATTCTGTTCATTGCCAGTATTCTAGCCTTTTTTATAGTTTTCTGTTGAGATGAAATTAAGAAACTTTATTTGGTTGTATTCCAGATCTTATCCCATTTGTAGCCTGTTAAATCTTCAACGATAGATTTAGTTTGAGGATCAACATCATCTTTATTACCACCGCCTTGGAGACGATCAATTTCGTTGTGCAAAATCTTATGTGTTTGCTGGTTTAAGTTGAATCTTGCAACCATCCACCAAGCAATCCCAATTGAGATAATTGGAACGACAATAAGAACTATTAGAATTGCGTTCTGAGCTTGTGCAGTCTGGTGAAGTGAACCTTCTTGAAAGCCACCCCATTGAAGGATAAAGCCAAGCAGTGCAGAACCTAAAGCCCCAGTGAGTTGACGAGTGAATGATTGTACCGCTGCAAAAGTTCCAGTCCGTAATTTGCCAGAGACAATCGTATCGACATCAGGGACCAAAGGGATTACTTGCCAAGCAGTATATTCCAAAAATTGTCGACCGATTTGCCAAAGTACTCCCAAAATGATTAAGAAAATAATTGTCGTTCCAGAACCTAAGTGAGAACGTTGTAATGATAGTACAAAGAATCCAGCCATTACTATAAAAATCAAGCTAAATGAAGTTGACCAATTGATCTTTGGATTCTTTGTTTTAATTAAAATAAATGCGGCAATTGGTACGACAATCATTCCAACGAATGAAAGTGATGTGATACCTTGTCCAATTGTCTGGGAGAGTCCCAAAACGAAGACAACATAGTATAAAAATGCTGTTGAAAAACAATCTTTTGCAAAGTAAGTCATGAAGTATATGGATACCATATATCTAGCAGACTTATTGCGAAGCATTTCCCAGTAATCACGAAGGGAACCAATAAAACTATTTTCTTTTTCACCACTATTGGATCCGTTAGCGCTTTCAAAATTTTCCACCTCTTCAGGTGAATGTTCCCATGTTGAACGGTAAGTGATCAAAGTACAGATCGCATAAACTACACCAAATACAATCCCTGAAATTGTGTATGCTTGAGCTCCTTCTCCGAGAAAAGCGAGCAGGGTGGCGGGTAAAGCGGATACAGAAAATGTTGCAAATGCAGAGATAAACAATCGAATTGAAGACATTTTTACCCGATCATCAGCATTCGGTGTCATTTCAGTTGCTAATGTCTCATAAGCCGTTCCAATAATAACGTTAGCTGTTTCAACCATGACAAAAGCTATTAGATACCACCAGAAGCTGCCAGGAACTACCATGAATAGCATCGGGAAGAAGAGAATTGTTAGGATGGCTCCGACCAATAACAGAAGATGTCGCCTACCAAAACGTCTGCCAATTTTAGTTGAATATAATCTGTCCGAGATTGAGCCTGCTAGCATTGACATAATTGCATTTAAAAATTTTCCAATTAAAAACAGCATACCTACCGCAGCAGCCGAAAGTTTGCCATATGTTGTTAGGAAGAACATCAAGTAAGACCCTACTAACGTTCCCCATGAAGCCCCATTCATATCATTTATTCCATAACCAATAGATCGCCAAATAGAAATTTTATGAGGGGTATAGACCCATCGCTTTTTTTGATTTTCCATTTTTTCTCCAACTTTCTATTCTGGGTTAATCCAGCTTTTTACCATTAATCACCAAATTGCTAACATTGATTGTTTTAATATCTCGACTTGCATCATGGAATCTACCACCAGTTTCCTCTGCATAATTCGTTGGCAATAAATGATCTGGAGTTGCTAACGACCAGTTAAAGTTTTCAATATTAACATTTTGAATATGCGCTTCGGGTAGTCCCACGATAAAAGCAGCAGTTGCTCGGACATTTGTAGCTGTAATGTTTTTTATTTGAATATTCTTAATGTGTGGGGTTGTGTTATCAACCGGTTGAGGTTCTTTTGACAGAACAGTATCTTCTTCAGCTGGTAATACGCCAGGAGCAAAATATTGTTCAAGAGAAATGGGACACCAGCATGAGTCCATTGTTAGATCATGTAATTTTATATCTTGAATCGTGCCACCACGAGTACGACGAGATTTTAAACGGATTCCTCGGCGAGTTCCCTCAAAGGTGCAATTTGAGACTTCGACATTACTGATTCCAGCCGCTGTTTCAGATCCAATCGCAATTCCACCATGACTTGCAAGAATACGACAGCCAGTGACGTGAACGTTTTTAGTAGGTCGATTTACGCGAATTCCGTCCGCTCCTGAACCGGATTTCAGGGTAACACCATCATCACCCACATCTAATAGACAGTTACTGACGGATACATTTTCACTTGAATCAATATCCATTGCATCAGTATTTATGGCATCCGCTGGATTAGAAAATGTCATATTTTCAATTTGAATGTCTCTGGAAAACACCATGTGTAGGGTCCAGAAGGGGGAATTTTTCAAAGTGATCCCCTCGATTACGATATTTTGGCCTTTCCAGAATTGAATTAATGGAGGTCGTAAGAATTGGGTAGACGGACGACCGCCACCGCCAGTCCTGGTTTGATAGTCTGGATTAAGGTTTGCCAAACGAAGCTCATAATCTTCTCGTGGAAGGGTTCGATCCTCATCTTCGATTTTTTTAAAAGTTTTCCACCAGTTTGATCCTGACCCGTCAATTGTTCCAGTTCCGTTAATCTTCACATTCTTATCATTGTTTGAATAAACGAGTGGATGCATAGCGAAACATTCAACACCTTCCCAACGCGTCCAAACTGGCGGATAAAGCATTGGGTCGTCTTTAAATTTGATAATAGATCCTTCTTGTAATGTAAGTGTTAGGTTCGAGGTTAATTCAATCGGACCAGTAATATGTTCTCCTGGGTTGATGATGACTTGTCCACCATTAGCCTCAGAGAGTTTATTTATGGCTGTTTGAATATCTTTACCCGGATTTACTTCAATGACTAACATGACACTCCTTCTTTCTGCGTGACTTAGTCAGTTTTGGAGATTGAGATGTAGATCTTGTAAGCGCTTAATGATCACAATGGAAGAATAGCACGATTTTTTCAGTTTGTAAACAAATGTTTATAGATATAAACATTTGTTTACAAAAAACGGTGATATTTCAACAATTTGACCCAAAATAAAAAGGCTGATGATTATCAGCCAAATCTGTACATTATGAATATGAGTCTTTTATTTATTGTAAATACCTTTCAAGATAATTTGGAGTTAGATTGTTCACAACATTTAAATAAGTGCTCATGGTAGACTGAGCAGCCGCTTGTGTGATTCTTGCGGTTTGGGCTGCATTCAACTTACTCCGACGAGCATAAACGATTGTAGCTAAGGCAGCCGCACCCACACCATTAGTATTTAGTACTTTGTCAAGTGTAATTGGGAAATAGAATGAATCGCTTTGTGTTTGATACAAAAAACCAATTCTTGAATCATAAATGAACACATTGGAAATTCCCATTGAAATGAGTTGATCGGCACTTTGTTTCTCAGTTTGACGATTATTAATAGTGATATTTGTAATGGCTTGGGACTCAGCAGAATTTAAAACTAATGTATCTAATGCAGCAATACCCTGCTTCAATCGAATTACCTTGTTAATAGAATCAGCAAGTAAAGGCTGATTAAATTGCTTATAGAGCCACTTAATTGTCATTTGTGGTAAATTTGGGTCTATGATAATCATCTTTGCATTTTTCAATATAGAAATTCGTTCTTTCAAAAAGTCGGGTGTGATTTCATCATGGATCCGACTATCATCTACACCAAAAATCCGTTTGGCATCTGGCTGATTAATGTATAAGTAACGAGAGGTGGGTTTACTTGATATCTGTTTGGAATAGGTAATGTCAAGCTTTCTTTTTTGTGCATCTCGCTTGAATTCTTCCCCCGCAGAGTCATTTCCATAAACGGATACGAAGTAGTTTGGTATTTCCAAATTGGTGAGATTGACAGCAATGTTGCGCCCAAGGCCACCCAAATCTGAATAAATTACTCCAGGATTGGACTTGTTTTCAAAAGCTTCCCTACTTGGAATGCCAAAAGTATCCAATGTGATTCCACCAATGACAACGACATAATTTTCAGGAGCGACAATATAGCCCTTACCCTGTAAATATCCTTTTTTAACTAGATTCGAAATGTGTGCTGCAACACCTGAACGAGTGATGCCAGCGAGCTTTGCAAGCTCATTCTGACTAATCATTGGGTTTTGCTTAATCCATTCTAAAATTTGTTGTTCGCGTGAGATCATTTGTGAAGCTCCATTCAATTAGTTTAATGTGGGAAAAATTTTAAGCTTTTAGCTTAGAATAATGAATTTGTATTTCTAATCATTATTGGAAATTACCTAGTCATTTCATTATACAACGATGCAATGAGAGCACCAATAATGAGTATTCATACCTCGGAGCAGATTTCTTAGTAAGTACAAGATAATGGAATTACAAATAAATCTGAGAGTGTGAGTTAAATTATAAATATAAACAAACGAGCGAAATAAGCAAGAAATAATGGCTAAATATTAAAAAAACGCTTGAAAAGAAAACGCTTTCTGATATACTAATCGTTGTTAGTTAGTTTATTTAAATTAACTAAATAAATTATGGGGAGTGTTTATAAATGAAAGCTCAGGAAACACTGCAGCAAAGCAAGCGTTTACGACCTATTGGTCATATAGGAGCTGGTGAGAAAATAGGATTTGGCCTTGGAGACTTTGCTTGTAATTTAATTTATGCAAGTTTGTCAACATACTTACTGTTCTTTTATACTAATGTTTTTGGAATTTCTGCTGGTGCTGCGTCATTGCTATTTTTGGTAGTTAGGTTTATAGATGCTTTTTCTGATCCGATTATTGGTTTCTTTGTTGATAAGTCCAATACTAAATATGGAAAGTACCGTCCATTCCTGCTTTATGGGGCAGTCCCGTTTGCTGCGCTTGCGGTACTTTGTTTCACCGTTCCAGGATTTGGTGGAACTGGGAAACTTGTTTATGCCTATATTACTTATATTATGCTGTCAGTTTGTTACACATTCGTTAATGTTCCATATGGTAGCTTAACTGCTGCAATGACAAATGATCAACAAGAATCAGTGAGTTTAACAACGTACCGGACCTTCCTTGCCAATGTTGGCCAAGTAATCGTTGCGTTTTTTGTACCATTTTTAGCAGATATGTTCACTAAAAATCTAGGGGCTGCAACTGGTTGGCAACTAACCATGGCAATTATGGGAATCATGGGTGGACTCCTACTTTGGGGGTGCTTTTTCTCTACCCATGAGCGAGTTCGAGTTCCTGCATCTCACAATAAGATTAAGGTAAAAGATGTGTTTGAACAATTAATGCATAACCGTCCTTTGGTTATATTATGTATTTTCTTCTTCGTCATTTATGGCGTAAAGTCGATTGTTAGTGCAACTGGTATATATTATGTAACGTATTACGTAGGCCGTGCTGATTTGGTTAAATGGTATTCTTTAGCCGGTACCCTTCCCGCATTGGCGTTTATTCCAGCGATTCCCTGGTTAGCAAAGCATCTATCGAAATTTCAACTGATCATTGTTTCAATTGCTGCTGATATTATCGGAATGGCTGGATTGTTTTTCGCCAAGCCAGAGTGGATTACATGGATCTTTATTTCACGAGGGATTGCATCGGTTGGTAACGGAATGATCTCAGCATACATGTGGGCCCTTATTCCGGAAACTGTTGAGTATGGCGAATATAAAACAAATAAGCGAATGAGCGGCGTAATTTACGCAATTATTGGTTTTGTGTTTAAGTGCGGAAATGCATTGGGAGGCATGATTCCAGGACTGGTTCTTTCGGCTACTGGATATGTGGCAACTACATCTCATCAAACCGATGGTGCTTTACACGGAATTGTAATCGCCACCACAATAGTTCCGATCATTATTTACTTCATCGCTATATTCTCAATGAAATTCTATAATTTGGATAAAGAAACATATAATAAAATCTCAGCCGAGTTGCAAGCTCGAAACAAGAGGGAATTGGCTGAAGAGGAAAATAATAAATAAAGGTGTGAAGATTAATTATGGAGACAATTCAAAATCCAGTATTAACTGGCTTTAATCCGGATCCGGTTTTATTTAAAGATGATGAACTATATTATATTGTTGTATCAACCTTTGAATGGCTGCCGGGAATTCGTGTGTATTCATCAGATAATTTGGTGAATTGGTCTTACGAAACATCAATTTTAAACGAGCCAAGACTTGTAAACTTACAAGGAAACCCAACAGGTTGCTCAATTTGGGGGCCGTTTGCAAGTTATCATAATGGTAAATTTTACATTGTTTATACGAATGTAAATGCGACTAAAGTTCCTTTCAAAGATTGCGATAATTATATTATCACCGCTGATGATATTCATGGGCCATGGAGTGATCCTGTCTACGTCAATAGTTCTGGATTTGATCCATCTATTTTCTTTGATGATGATGGGCAAGCGTATTTCCTAAACGAAATTTGGGATTATCGCCTAGCAACTCATAATAAGTCAGCTGGAATTGTGATGCAAAAGATTAATTCTGATACGTTAGAACTTGAAGGTAAGCCTAAACTAGTATTTAAAGGAACGTCTGCAAAAAAGACAGAAGCACCCCAAATATATAAACATAATGGCTATTACTACATGCTATGTGCTGAAGGCGGCACTGAGGCTAATCACCAAGAAACGATTGCTCGCAGTAAAAATGTTTGGGGTCCGTACGAAGTTGATCCTGATAATCCGATGCTTACATCAAAAGATGACCCGATTCTTCCACTACAGTGTGCAGGACATGCAAGCTTGATGGAAACTAGAGATCATGAATGGTATATGGCACATCTCTGTACACGGCCCCTTAAAGGCGACGATCCAATATTAGGACGAGAAACGGCAGTTCAAAAAGTTATTTGGACTGACAATGATTGGTTACGATTAGCCAATGGAACAAACCGACCAAGCTTAGAAACTCCAGCGCCTAAAGGGGTATCAAATGGAAAACCGATAAGCCATAGTTTTGTTGATGCGTTTGATGGTCAAACATTGAAGTATAAACACTGGAATACCCTGCGTCAATTTAGTTCCCATAAATGGCTTATACCAACGAGCAATGGGCTGATAATAAAGGGCGGGCAGTCACCACAATCAGCATTTGATCAGCATATTGTGGCAACTAGGCAAACCGACTTCAATTGTCATGCATCAGTTAAACTAGAGTATCATCCAAAGAGTTATTTGGAATTGGCTGGCATGACACTTTACTTAGATTTATCTAATTATGTACTGCTGATGGTTACGGTAAATAAATTGGGGAATCCTTGTGTTGTCTTGCAACAATCGATAGCAGGTGAATTTAAACAACTTAACGAGGTCTCGATCACAAGCGGTGGAAAATATCAATTAAGCATTCAGATCAATGAATCACAAGCAGAATTTTTATTAAGTGATATTGACAAACAATATTCTCTGGGCGCAGTTGACGTTAGCTTCTTATCTGGAGGCTATACAGGAAACTTCATTGGACTAGATGTGATTGATATGTATCGTCGAAATAGTACCCAGGCAGTCTTTACTGATTTTAAATATAGTGTCTAAATATAGTGCCTTGAGCTAAGCGAAGGCTTGGAAGAGTGATGACAGTATCATTACTTTAACCAAACCTTTTTCTTTTTGAAATAGTTTGGTGATATGATTGTTTATGAAAAGAAACCAACTAAAACAAATAATAGGATGGTGTGTAATGATGGTTAACAAAGAGGAGCGAACGAGGGGACACATTTATAATTTCCAAAAAATATTAGCATTTATTTTTAATCATCGATTCACATCCCAATCAGAGATCTCTTCTGTACTTGAGATAAATAAAGCAACTGTTTCTAAAATATATAGTGAATTAAAACAAAAACAGTTTGTCAATGAGGTTGGTGCTGGAACTTCTTCTCCAACAGGGGGGAGGAAACCACGTCTGATTGAAATCAATAAGACGTTTGGATATACGCTATGTGTTGAATTAACTGAACATGAAATAAAGGGATTGGCTTGTTATCTAAATGGTGCAACAATACAATTTCACCAGTTACAAATATCTCGAGACTCTGATTTAATTGTGTGTTTGGATAAGCTTATAGGCATGTTTGGAAATATTCAGGGAACTCTAAATGGATTGCTTGGGATTTGTTTTGCAATTCATGGGAAAGTCCACAATAATCAAGTTTTGTCATCTTATCTCAACCTAAATAAAATCGATTTAGTAAATCGTTGTAAGAAATATAACGTCCCGGTCATTCTTGAAAATGAAGCGAATTTATCGGCAATATATTCACGCGATTTTATTCGTGGAAACCGAGAAGAAAACGCCGTTACGCTTAGCATTCATCAAGGAATATATGCGGGCTTCATATTAAATAATCGCTTATACAGAGGCTCCCATGGCCAAGTTGGCGATATTGGTAATAATATTATCATGTCATCTTTTCCGATAAGTAATGGGAAAAAGTTATTAACCTACCAAGATTTATATGCCCAAGACACCGTTGTGAATTCGATTGGTGAGCTAGTGGGGCAAATTCATTTGACATTGTTTGATTTATCAAAGCTTTATGAGGATCATAATGACGATGTAGTTGCTGGGTTATCACAGTTTGCTAATGGAATATCAGAAATCCTGCATAATATTGCTGGAACAATTGCTCCAGACATTTTTTATATTAACTCGCCACTAATTCACCAAATACCTAGCATTCTTACTCAAATAAAGAAATATTTTGAACGGATTTCAGGCTATTCCCCCCTCATCCAATCTATCCCAAATGTTCCTCTGGCAACTTTACTTGGTGGGGCGGCGTTGATGACACATTATATTTTAGAACTTGATGATCTAAAACTAAATTTTTGGAATTATACTGAAGAGTAAATAATTGACTATGGATAACATTTATACTTAAAGCCACCTTTATGGCTTTAAGTATAAATGTTATCGTGTGCATACAAGCATATCAATCAGACGGATCACTACTGATTCGTTTGATATACTTTACATATCAGCATGTAAAATAAAGCTTGACAGCATGGTTAGACTGATCTATCATTTTGCTTGTAAGCGTTAACAAATAAATGTTAACGTGTGCATTACCCGATGATTGAAGGGAAGGATATTCATGAATACTACTGTAAAACCAAGCGGAAAAAATGGCAGTATGAAATATATTATTGCTGTTGTACTCATTGCCGCAATTGGTGGTTCACTTTTTGGGTATGATCAGGGCGTGGTTTCTGGTGCTTTAAGTTTCTTCAGTGTTCATTTTAAAATGACACAGGCAGAGATTGGATTCGTTTCTGGGGTCCTCGCATTAGGAGCTATGTTAGGGTGCCTAATTGCTGGATGGATGAGTGACCACGCTGGTCGAAAGCCAGTTATGATTACTGCTGGAGCACTTTTTACATTGTCAAGTTTGCTTTTAGCACTATCTCCTTCGGTTTCATACCTTGTTGCCGGAAGAATCTTATCTGGAATTGCCATTGGAATGGCCTCAACGATTGTTCCACTTTATATTTCTGAGGTAGCTCCAGCAAGAATACGTGGAACTCTAGTTAGTGCAAATCAACTTGCGTTTGCAATTAGAATGACGACTGTTTATATTGTTAATGCTCTTATTGCTAATTTAAATGTTTCTAGTTGGAATATCCAATTTGGATGGAGATTTATGTTTGGATCGGGTATTGTGCCAGCTATCATATTCTTTGTTTTAACACCTTTTATTCCTGAAAGTCCTCGTTTCTTATTTAAAAGAGGGAAATCTGCTAAAGCATTGAAAATTCTTACTCGAATGAATGGCGAAGCCGCTGCCGAGGAAGAAAGTAAAGCGATTCAGGACCAGCTTCATCGTGAAAATCAAGGCTTAATCCGAGAATTGTTCAAACCTGGAGTTCGATTTGCTTTATTGATTGCACTATTAGCCGCAGCATTTCAACAGCTAACAGGGACCATTGCGGTTGGGTATTACGCACCAATTATTTTCCAAAAAACTGGAATTGGGACTAATGCTTCTTTAATTGAAACTATTGGAATCGGTGTCGTGAAAATAATCTTTGTTGCGATTTTCATGGTTTATATTGATAAGCTGGGAAGAAAGAAACTGTTAACTTGGGGAGCATTTTTAATGGCTGCAGCATTGCTGGCACTTACATTAATATTTTCGGTAGGAAAGTTCAATATGCTCATGAATATTTTGATCATGGTAGGCGTTCTTGCCCACACTGCATTTTATGAACTATCATGGGGTGGTGGTGCCTGGGTTATCATTTCAGAAGTGTTCCCAACTAGTATTCGTGGTCGAGCACAATCACTAAGTTCACTAACAATGTTTCTTGCCTCATATTTTGTAAGTCAAGGATTTCCAATGATGCTTAACGGCATTGGAGCTACTTGGACATTTGTTATTTTTGCTGGCTTTTGTTTGATAATGATGTGGTTTGCTGCGAGAGTTCTTCCAGAAACGAATGGGAAAACATTGGAACAGATTCAATCTGATTTTACCCATAAGAATGCAAAACAAGTTACTGTCACTAAAGAGGGTGTGACGAAATGAGTACTATGAACTTGTATTTCAAGGATAAGGTTCTCAATTGTCTCGGTGATTCCACAACGTGGGGAGATAATGGAATTGAGTCGGGAGGTAATAATATTTCATGGACCACCCATTTGCAGGACATCCTGCCCCTTCAAAACTGTTAGAAATTATGGGGTACGGGCTTCAAGAGTTGCCATTACCCCTGACCGTACTGATAGTTTTATTGAACGATATAATGAAATGGACAAGGATGCGGACATTATTACGGTATTTGGAGGTATAAATGATTTTCAACATAATGTCCCGTTAGGAACTGTTGAAGATCAAGATCCACATAGCTTTTATGGTGCTTTGAATACTTTGATTAAAGGAGTCGTTTCGATGTATCCAACGCAACCGATAATTTTTATGACACCAACAAAAAATAACTTTAAACACCCAACTAAAAGATATCCGACAACTCTGCAAGCAAATAAGTTAGGGCTCTTCCAAAGAGACTATGTTCAGGCGATTGTGCGATCTTGTGACTTATACAGTGTAGCTGTAATTGATTTATATACTGAAAGCGGTATTTCTCCATTTTTACCAGAATATGTTCCTAAATATATGCCTGATGGAATGCACTACAGTGATGCTGGATACGAACGGCTGAGCCATCGTATTGCCGGGGAATTGGTAAGGCTAGCTTATTAAAATGAAATTATTTTTGAATTAATGTTAACGTGTTCATTTAAATGCGATATACTTTAATTAATCAAAATGTTGAATTCAATATTATCAGAAGATTTATTGGGTGAACACGATAACAGTAACAAATGATGTGTAACTAAGATCCATATTAGCATCCATACATTCATTAACAAATTGTATTAGGAGGAATTTATCATGGATTTACAATCACTATTATCAGGCGTTAAAGAAATTTTGGTCTCAAACGGCAATTATGAAGGTTTAAGCAATAAAGAAATTTATACGCCTTCAATTCAAGTAGAACGGCGGAATATTTATTTTATTCTTCATCAAAAGAATAGCGATGGCATCGTTGAAAAATCATTAGTCGTTTATGAAAACCGATTAACAGCTGGCGACTTTGAAGCAACTGAATCAATGGAAGACGTTGACTCAACCTTATTAGTGGGCGCACTCAACGAGCATAACAACGATGCTTTAGCAAAACGGTTCCAGTGGATGCGGCCAACTTCTCGTCGAAACTACAAGTACACCTTCGGCTTAGGCGATCGGCTGGGCAATGCCTCAAATGCGCATTTGCGATTATTAAAGGGCCGTGGGATTATGCCAGTCTTAGCTCAACAGTCAATTCGAGAACTGGTCTTAATGCATCGAACCAACACTGACGTCTTTCAATCAGCTTCCTGGGCTGTCTTTGAAGAAGGCTTCACCTATGGTTGGGGAGCTGATGGTGATCACGTCAAGACACCTTATGAAGTTGATTATGCCGTTAAAATTGGTTGCTCAATGATCACTTTGGATTGTACTGAAGAAATCAATAACGACATTGTCACCTTGGATGATACTGAACTTGATAAACGTTTTAACCAATTGGATCCCGACCAAATCAAGTACTTCAATGATACTTATTTGAATCAAACGTTTGATTTAGGCGACGGCCGTTCAGTTAAATTTACTAAGCATGACGTCGAAGAATCTGTTTTAACCTTCTATGATGCCATCCTATTTGCGGCTGGCATTTACAAGAAGTTCGTTGTGCCGTATAACTTGGACTTTGAAATTTCGATGGATGAAACCCCTTATCAAACGACTAATCCAAACCATTACTTCTTCGCTAACGAGTTGCATCGTCGTGGCATTACCCCAACAACCATGGCTCCACGCTTCTACGGCGAATTCCAGAAAGCCATTGATTACATTGGCGACACCAAGCGCTTTGAACGTGAATACGTCATTCATGAAGCAATCGCTGAACACTTTGGTTACAAACTCAGTATTCACTCAGGCTCAGATAAGCTATCAGTTTACGAAATTATTGGTCGAATCTCTAAGGAACATGGTTGGCATGTTAAAACGGCCGGAACTAACTGGCTGGAAGCTTTGCGGGTGATTGCCCATAAAGATCCGAAGTTTATGTTGGAACTCTACAAGTTTGCTTATGAGAACTTGGATGATGTCAAGGCCTTCTATGTCTTTAATGCCCAAACCGATGGCACTGCACCAAAGCCAGATACGATGACCGAAGAAAATGTCATGGACTTGTTGAACAATGATGATGCCCGCCAAGTTTTGCATACCATGTATGGCTCAATCATGAATCTCAAGCACAACTACCACTATGTATACCGTGACAAGCTTTGGAACATTCTTTTGAAGAACCAGGCACTTTATGATAAGTACTTGAACATTCATATTGCCGAGCATCTAGACTTACTGCAAGGTGTGGTCAAGACAAAGCAAGAAGCTCAAGAGAAGCATGAACCAAAGACTGACATTTCCAAGGAAAGCGAAAAAGAACTTGAAGCTAGCATGAACCTTTAGTTAAAGGAGGAATTAACCGGCATGACGTTATTAAATGATGATTTTCTTTTGGGCAATCAGACGGCGAAAACCTTATTTCATGATTATGCAGCCAAAATGCCGATCATTGATTTTCACTGCCACTTAAACCCACAAGAAATTTACGAAAACAAGAATTATCCCAACATTACCCGAATTTGGTTAAATGAAGGAACCTATGGCGACCATTATAAGCGGCGATTGATGCGGGCCAATGGCGTTGATGAAAAGTACATTACTGGCGATGGCGATGAATATAAGAAGTTTATCGAGTGGGCCAAAACAATTGAGAATTCATATGGTAACCCGCTGTATGAATGGACCCATTTGGAATTGCGACGGTTCTTCCACATTGATGAAGAATTGACACAAGAATCAGCCCCACGAATTTGGGACAAGGCCAATGAGTTGTTACAAACCGATGCCTTTAAGCCTCGTAATTTGATTAAGAACTCTAACGTTCAAGTGGTTTGCACGACTGACGACCCGGCATCTAACTTGCGCTACCATAAATTATTGAAGAAAGAAGAGGCCAACAGCGGCTTCAAAACATTGCCGGCAATGCGCCCGGATAAACTGATCCAAATTGATCGGGATGGTTTTGGCGAGTACTTGAAGACATTGAGTGCCGTCTCGCAAACGCCTATCAATAAATTTGCCGACATCATTAAGGCTCTGCACCAACGCTTTGAATTCTTTAACGAAATGGGTGGCCGTCTCTCTGATCATTCACTATTGACCTATCATTTTAACGAGGCCAGTGAGGACCAATTGGATGAAATTGTCAAAAAGGGTGTTCAAAACAAGCCACTAAGTCAAACAGAAATTGATCAATATTTGACAATGTTGCTGGAAAATTTGATGAAATTAAATACCGAGTTCAATTGGACGATGCAGTTCCATATCAATTCTAATCGTGACCTGAATCGACCAATGTTTGATAAAATTGGTCCGGATACCGGATACGATGCTGTTGGAACCCAACCAGACATTGTTGAGCATATTACCAAGTTATATACCAAGATGCAGGACACCGGGGACGTCCCAAAGACAATCTTCTACTCATTGAATAATAATGATTGGATGGAATTGGCAACCATGATGGGCTGCTTCCAAGGCGGCACGACCCAGAAACTGCAATTAGGGGCTGGCTGGTGGTTTAACGACACTGCTGAGGGAATGGACGATCAACTTCGAATCTTTGCTCAAGAAAGTCTGTTGCCACACTTTGTCGGGATGTTGACCGACTCAAGAAGCTTTCTCTCTTATCCACGTCATGAATACTTTAGAAGAGTCCTCTGTAATTTCTATGGCAAGTTGGCAGAACAAGGGCGGGTGCCTAATAATACTGAAAAACTGGGCAAGATTGTCCAAAACATTGCCTACAATAATGCGCATGATTACTTTGGTTTTTTAACAAATTAATATTTGAAAGTGGTATCAATTAAAAAAAACTTTGTTGAGCCGAAAATTGGTTAAAAAAGATATAATTGAATAACTAAGAGTGACCTATACCCCCAAAGTTAAAGTAAAAACTTTAGCTTTGGAGGTATTTTTTATGACTAAGATTTCAAAAGAAACAAAA
>NZ_JAHPPD010000043.1:16271-23937 GCF_019061365.1 Lentilactobacillus dabitei | reverse complement strand
TTGGAAGCATCATTTATTTAAGTTAGATACATATTATATGTACGAAGGCATTTCATTTACACAAGATTCTTGACGCTACCCGAATTCGAGTTTCACCAGTGTTACTATCTAGAGTAACTTTTGGATTATTAACTACAATTTCTTGTGGTGCAACTGCAGTTAATGCTTTTATCTGGTCATCAGTTAGTTGATTATTATTCATGCTGGAAAAAACAATTTTGCTAAAAGTAATTTTAGTTTGACCGGCATTAACTCGATCAATTAATTTTTTACCTGCATTCGTTAAGATCCCTACGTTTGGCGTTGCCAATTAAACCATCTCCTCAACAGTAATTTGTGGATAAGACTGGGCATGAACTCCTACATAAAGCTGGTTGTTAACTGTCGTTGCATACTGTAAATCCTTTAATAAATATTCTGGTGGCAGCATCGACTGAATAGCATTGGTTAAAATTTTACGTTTAACTTCTGCCTTGTCACCTGAATTAAAATCAAAGGGAATATTGGTCACTTCGACTTCTTCTGGATTATCGGTACCGTTAATGTCGAACACATCTGTGCCAATATTTAAAACCGTTGCAATCAACATTTTTAAATCATTAGTTGTAATGCCCATATGGTTTTTCAATAATTGTAAACGAACTTGAAATCGTAAAAAATCATCGTCATCATCTAGCCGATTGATGCCATAGTCCAGTGCAATATCTGTTAATGTTTGCCCACTGGCATTATTTAACAAAACCTGATCTGATATACTGAGCAAGTCATTTTTGTGTTCATTAAGAAGATCAGCAATCAAGTTTAATAAGTTTTGATTATTTGATTCATCTTCCTGATTCATAATCGCCGGAAACATTGAAACTAACCAGTTCCGTAAAGTGCTATCAGATAAATCCGTTTCGGTTTGATACATTTAGCACCCCTCTTTATTTTTCAGTCACGTTAATCGTAATATTGTCAGAACTGATAACCGCCAATTGAAAATCACTGACACTAATATCCGTTTCTGCCAATGTTTTAGGATTTGTACCTAATTTGACAGCAACATCAGTCACACCAGCAGGTGAATATCCGGGTCCAAATAGTTTTGAATAGAGAACTTTATCACCCATATTGAGAGTGTCAAAATAATTTAAAATGTTAGTCTTAATGATTTTTGGCCCATTATCAGTATCAAAAACCGTATTGTTAACATTCAAATCCAATTCAACATAAATTGGTACCGTCTCAGCCCGATCAAACGAAACGGCATATTGACGACCACCTACGTCTGTTGCCATACCAATCACGGAGCCAATAGTTTTAGTTTGCGGCGGTAAAACATCAAAGAATTTTTGAGAAATTTGACTATCATTACCGCCAATTACGTAAAGGTGAACTGATTTGGGAGGATTCCCATAGCTGTCTTTACTCATTGTATTGTTATTGACCAAACGAACATCAGTTACCCCAGTTAGATTTTTAATGGCCGTTTGAATACCATTAGGCGTACTATTCTCAGCACTTTTACGGTTATCTAAAATTCGTTGCCGTAGCGCATCATCAGTTTCTGCATCCGTGCCACCTGTAGCTGCTTGCTGGTTAGTAACTGCATAAAAACCGTCAATTGAATTAACTGGATTAACAATAGTGGCCGGCATAACATTTGAATCTGTCCCAGTATCTATAGCTACCGCTTGAACCGTTTTCCGGCCCAAAGGATTGCCGTCATCATCAATCAGTGGCTGAGTGTTTCTACCACTATCAACATATGTTGCTTGCTTAGTAATCATAATATCTGCCAAGGTTGAAAATAGTTGACCATCTGGGGTAGAAAACTGTGTCCCTTCTGGAATAACGGTTGGCGAATCTGGATCTACATAACCATCAATTTGTAAATACACATAAGCATTAGTTGCCGGTTTACGGTAAACACTAATTTCAGCTGCCAAATCATCCAGATTTGCTCCGGAACTTTTCAAAACAAAAAAGGAGTTATAAACCCCCTGGGCCAAACTTTCCAACGTGTCATCAACTTCTGACAAAATGCCAGCAATCATTCCCGGAGTCTGCTCATCATCTAAATCAATGCCATCGCCAAAATATTTGACAAACAAAGCATTGATATCGTTTCGTAAATCATCCAATTCAGGACGATCATATCCATTAGCCGTTAGCGGCATCATCTTCATCTCCTAGATCATCGACGCTAACACTGCTCGTAACAGTTTCACCAGTTGTAAGGGTGACCGTTGCTTCCAGCGAAGTAATCCGCTGTTGTTGATTAGCTTCGAAATTAGTAATTTCAATTGAATCAAAAGTATCGGGCCATTGTTCTTGCAGATAGTCAGATAAAATTGACTGAATAATCCCTTGGTCATCTGCATTAGCAAGTAATTCGTTATGATCGAGACCAATATCTTCATTCCAAAGCAATTCAGCAATATTAATGTTCAATAGCAAACTGAGTTTCTGGGTAATTTCATCATCATCTTCGACCATATTAAAAGCACCAGTGTTTGGATTAAGATCCAAGTCACCGGTGCTATCTAATCCAAATGCAATCATGGTTTAATCACCGCCTCAATCACTGCATCTTGTATCGAGTGCATTCTTTTGGTATCGATTTTATAGTTGTTTTTGCCAGACCAATTGTCCATCTCACGATCACAAAAGCCGACCCAGACCACTGAGCCGACTTTAAAAGCGTGTTTCTCTTTAGCTTTATCAAACACGTGATAGGGTCCATGCGGTCCAGACGTCTCACCATGCGGTGCTGTGTGCGTGTGCCCATTATAAGTTTTGACAAACTTATCAGCCCATTTCATGAAATCAACAATATCATTGATCATTGATATCGAATCAGGAACAACCACTTCAGTTAATGCCGCTCGTTTATCACCATCTGATTGAAGTGGTAGTGGTTGAACATCACAACGACGATGAGCTTTATCATATGAAATCACTCGTCCGATTGTGTGACAATTAACTTCTGATTTAAAGAATTCCAAAAAATCATTCTTAAAGAAATTTACTTGCTTATTTTTAGCATCAATTGCAACTTTTCTTTTCTTAAGCATAAACTACCACTTCCATTTTATACGAGTCCTGGTCATGAGTATGATCCACACTTTTTACTCTTTGAAGACCAGTAAGATTGGTCGACTTCACATAAACTGCCGATCCTGCGCAAACACGTGGGTCATCAAAACACTCTAAGGTCCATGTTGGCTTACCATCATCATCACTGTTATAGGTTGGCTCTTGAGTTAATCCATGGTACATCGTGAGATATAGATGTTCATTGTAAGGATTAGGCTTAACACCATCATCGATATATAAGGCGCCCTTACGATAATAAACCGTGCTCCCACAATCCTTTACAATTGCTTGAATAGCTGCCAAGGGCTTGGCTGATAGCGTATATCCTTTTTTGAAAACATGATTTTTCTTTAAATTAATTGCTGAAATTTCAATTTTTGCCTCACGTTTAATCCGATCAATAATTTGGCTGGCTTTAGTTCCCTTTTTGAACGTGATGTTAACTTTGCTGATCTTTCGTTTCTTGTATGAAATTGACTTCCCGCCACTGGCTTTAACCGTGTGGGTTACCAATTTTGATCCGTTAAAATTGCTGTAAAGGCGCTTATCCTTTGAATAATCGCGTCCTTCTTCGAAGGTTATCTGGGTTTCTTTATCCATGCCACTTAGGGTTTCGGGAGCAATTTGAGTGATCGTGCCTTCGGTTAATTTACCGTATAGATCAGTAGGCCCGCTGTAAACAATGATGTGATCATTTTGATTAATTTTGGCCAAATGAGTTTTGGATAAATTAAACAGGGTTACCGTGCAGGTAGCAGGACTACCACCATCATCAGAAGGAATATCATAATTAATCGGCACATTATTTTTTTCTGAGAGTGTTAGCTTGTTACCATTATGAGTAATAACCAAAGTAGTCGAATATCCCCAATAGTAACCCTTGCTTGTAGTTTTTTCTGCCATTAATTCTCACCATCCGGAATATCATCAATACATAACTGCACGGTATCGCCTAAGTTTCCGAGATCAATTTCATCTTCATTTCCTGACTCATCCATTGGAATAATTGTTTCAATTGGAAGACCTGGAGCATTTATTCCGTGCCATAACGGTTGGTTTAAAGTTACCACTTCTCCAAGCCAGATTGGTGTACCGTCGAGTTGATAAATATCTACCGTAAGTGACTGATCAATTTCATTCCACTGGAATCCAAATAAATAGCTTCCTGAGTCTAAATCAATCTCTTGCTGATAAGGAATGTCAGCAGGTGATATTGGAATATAGTCATGTACTGGCATTATTCATACCTCACTTTCGCTCCAACTGGGATCGACTTAGCTGGCCACTTATTTAACTTTTCTAACTCAGAAACTTTTACTCCCGTTTTTTGCGAAATCGACCAATAGGTCATCCCTGTTTTAACGGTTGTCGTTTTATGAGTGGTTTTCTTGGTTCCACCTTTTCTTGTGGTTGCTGACTTAGATTTGGTCTTTGATTTCTTTTTGGCATAACCAATTTTGGACTTCAAAGCATACGTAAAAGTTAATGATAGTGCCAGTGAGTTCTTGTTTCCTGCTGTGTTGGCCGTTTTACCGACAGAGGATAGATAGGCGTGTGCCCATTTTGAAAAGCCACGAACGGTAACCTCAACTCCCTTTCGAGCCCAGCCTTGTAAGATTTCAAATTGTGTATCTAAATCACTCGTTTTGCCAAATAAGTAGTACATTCCTGATAACTGTTTGGAACTTCGAACGCTGTAATTAGTTCGAGGATCTGAGTTATCTACTTCGTTAGTCGGAACATCCTGATCGTTAGTTTCAGATGGATCTGATTCACCTAAGATAAAAACTCGACTGGTCATTGCATCTGTCCGCTGAATCGTTGTTAACCCATTAAGATACACCTTCTTATGTATCTTATATTTTTTCTTGGCATCTGCAATTTTATCGCTAATTTTAGATCGATTTTGAGTTTGTTTCTTCTTAGTTTCCACCCTTTTCTTAGCAACATAAGCATTGTGATAAGTTTGATAAACCTTCTTATCTTTTGTCTTTTTTGCATTAATATCATCAATCTTTTTCTTTTCAACACTAATTGCATGATTGGCCTTTGTGCGAGCTTTTAACTGCTTTTGATACTCAGCAGTATTGGTAAGCTTAGTAATTGATTGATAGACTTCTTTTTTTTGTTTAGTTAGGTCTTTAATGGTTGACTCAATTGATTTTTTCTTAGAAGATTTCTTGGTTTTGCTCAATAATTTCTTCTGCTTATCAATTTCATCCTGTTTAGCATCATAGGCGTCTTTAAGACTGTTGTACCCATTTTGCTTTTGCAAATATTCATCGTAAGTGTCTAACTTATCCTTATCCTTATCAATGGTACTTTTAGCAGTATCAATTTGGTCAGCATCTTTGCTGACAGTTGATTTCCATTCGGTTGATTTCTTCTGCAAATAAGTTAAAGTCTTGCCTTTAACAGAATGCGTTGCTGATTTTTTGGTCATACCGTAAGGCCTCCTTCATCATTTGAGCCCAGTAACTGACGCATTTTCTCAACGAGATCGTTATTACGTTTTTCAATCCGTTCATCAATTTTATTGATTGTTGAACTATCAGCATGACCTTGAATAGTCAAATTGGTTCGAGCATCAATTGACACTTTTTTATTTTGACCGTTAATAATCTTTTCAGAAGCTTCATGCGGAATCATTAGGCCGCCTGTATCAGGTTTAAATAGTTCCCATCCTTTTTCGTGTACAATCGAAAGCTCATCTTTGTTAATACGACCGCCGTTAGCGTGTCCCTTAATTGCTTTATATGCTGCTTCGGCGTTGCTAATACGAGTTCCTCCGGTTGTGTCTTCATTACCACCTGATTCCCAACCAGCGAAGAACTTTCTAGCAGCTTCTGCTGGATTAGCCATCCTTAATACTGCTTTAAAGGCTCCAGATTCGCCAGGTTCATGAAGTGCGTATTCCAGTTGACCTTTGGCAGAGTTCCAAGCATAACCATGCTTTTTCTCCCAGTTACGCAATCCAGTTTCACGTCCAAATGTCCATTGGCCTAACCCAGTGCCATGATCTTTGCTATTAATTGCCGAGGGGCTTAAGAGTGATTCTTGCATCCAGTTACCTAGGATACCGGCAATTCCAGCATCAGTAGCAGAGGGATAAGCTTGTTTAAGGGCTTTCGCTATTTCTCTAGCTCGTTGACTTTCATCTCCAGCAATACCAACAGATCCCATAGCACCGCCATTGTCTCCGAATTTATTAGCTAACTTAGACATAAATTTAAAGAATCCGCTGCCAACTTGTTTCTTAATGAGTGATTGAATACCACTAGAAGCTGATTTTTTAATAGACTTAGGAGCACCATCAGATTCACCGTGCATTTTAGTGACGTCATACCACCCATTATGTGAATATCCGCCGTGATTCCAGAGCGATCCTTTAGAAACCCCGACGTGAACATGTACATCGTGCCCAGCTAAATGCCCAAGAGTTCCAAGCACTTGACCAGTCTTAATTTGATCACCTATATGGACTTTAATGTTTCCAGCATTACCAAATTCTTGATAAATTTCTTGGAACCCATCTGATGATTTGACAGTGATAATATTGCCCAAGTCTTTAAAGTCGTTCCACGGATTACTTCCACCAGTTCGAGTAACTGTGCCACCATGAACGGCTCGGAAAGCCGATCCAATCGGCCCGGAAAAATCAACGCCATCATGAAGTCCGCTCCCTCGTCGTGCGTTAAATCCATTTGACTCTGGTAAACCAGGAGTATGTGCCCAATTGCCACCGGCACCAGAACCGCCATCCAGATTAACCATCCCCCAAAGGGACTTCCACCAATTAGCAGCCGAGGATTTCATCTTATCAAAAAAGCCATTGGCAAAGTCTGATAAAACAGTTCCCTTGCCAGATGGCTTTTTAAGCAGCCCAGTTAAATATTTACTTGGATCTTTAACGATTGACTTAACGGTATCAAATACTTTCTTAGTGGCCTTAACAACGCCACCAGCGAAGTTGCCAATTGCTCCGAATCCTTTTTCAACACCGCCAACAACAGATGAGCCAATGCTCTTAGCACCATTCCATAAATTGCTTAGCAAACCAGTTCCTTTAGCAAAGTGACCCATCCCATTCAGCGATAATGCAAACTTTGTTTCAGAAGCATTCAAAATTTCAGCGCCTGGTTCAAGTAATCGTTTAACATTAGTTCCTTTAATCAACTCACTCATGCCATTAGGATGAATCAGCATTTCACGATTGCCAGTTTCAGGTGAATCATGACCATCGTTTAGCATTGCTAAAGTTGGTTTCGTAATCTCATGACGTTGATTGCCAAGCATACCTGTACCAGAAGCAAAGTGAACATAACCAATCTTACCGATTGCTTTACTTGAACCGCCAAACATGTGGATAACTCCATCAATTAAACCAATGCCATCATTTAAGACCTTAATCACATCGTTGATTCCGTTTGAAACATGTTTCGTAATTGATTTCCATAGATTGCCAAACCAATCATCAATCCCATTCCAGAAGTCTTTCCATCCTTTGCCGATACCTTTCCAAGCATTACTAAAGAAATCAGCCATTTTTCCTAGTCTGCCGCCGGTTAGTTTATTAACCCAATCA
>NZ_JAHPPD010000043.1:15446-16181 GCF_019061365.1 Lentilactobacillus dabitei | reverse complement strand
ATCCTTGAATAGAAAACCCCAATTCTTATCAACATTTTTGACCAATTTATTAATATATTCACGAACGCCATTGGCTAATTTTCCAAACCATTTAGTAATGTCTTCCCAAGCTTTCTTAGCCCATGAAATTAAACCGTTGACGAATTTACGAAACTTCTTGCTGTGCTTATATAACTCATACAAAGCTACACCAATGCCAACCACTGCTAGGCCAAGCATAACATAGGGGTTGGCATCAGCAGCTATATCCATGAGCTTTTCAGCACCAGTTACTTTTAAAATCCAATTTCTAAATTTTTTTAAGGCCAATACCGTATTTAGAATTTTTTTGCCACAAATAATCCTAGTAACGCTGTCCCAACCCCTTTAATGAGAGATTTCTGTTTAGAAATATTCTTTAATCCATTAGCAATACCTTTTAACCCTTTGGAAGCTTTGCCGCTATTTCCGCTCATTGATTTAATAACGGCAGCTATCGGTTTCCATATTCCAACAGCCAGGTTTTTAACAATTGAGAAAAGAGAAGTAACAATCTTATTCAGGTCACCATGATGTTTGCCAATAAAAGCAACCGCTTTACCAGCATAATCACCAACTTTTGCCCCTAATAGTTTAACAATATTTTCTAGTTCTTTACGGGCGGACTTTAAACCACCATTTCTACCAGTCATTGAATCCATGCCCTTAGCAAACCCAGCAGATAAAGGTTTGGCAAAAGCTACTTCCAAATTTTGC
>NZ_JAHPPD010000043.1:0-15385 GCF_019061365.1 Lentilactobacillus dabitei | reverse complement strand
TTTGTAACGCTTTATTGAAAGCTGAATTAGTCATGCCACTGGCTTCTTGAATTTGCTTCCGCAAAGCCGGCATTTGGCCAAATACTCGGTTAAAGAATCCAGCACTTACTGTTTTGGAGCCCAACGACTTGACAACCATACCTGTCATTTGCTGAATTTGTTCACCAGTTTTACCAGCTTCAGAACCATAAGCAGCCATTTCATTAGTTAAAGTTTTGGTGACCGGGACACTATTCGTTAGAGCATAAATCTTTTTCTGCATATCATTGATAGCACCACCAGACATATCGGCTTTAGAACGAATATCACCTATTTGATCGCCTAATTCCTCTGTTTGTTTGCTGGTTATGCCAATCGTTTTCCACTGACTTGCAATACGTTCACCTGCTTCGGCTAGTTCAAAACCATTCTTAGCAGAGTTCCAAATACCTGAAGCTAAATTTTGAATACCATTAGAAACTGCTGTGCCAACAAAGCTACCGAAAATAATATCGTGTAGTCGTTTAACACGATCATGCGCTTTATCAACATGATCAGAATATTTTTTAATAGCATCTGATCCTTTGTTGGTTGACTTGGTAACTTTATCAGTGGATTGATTGATTTCAGACAAAACATGTTTAGGCATCCGTTGCATTTCAGCTGAGGTTGATTTAACTGAATCTTTCATCCGTTGCATTTCAGCATTTTGTTGATGAATCGCGTCTGTTGTTCGAATAGTAGCTTTGTTAAAATATCCCATTCCTTCGATAGTTTCCTTAATGGAATCACGAGCTTTATTCACTTCACGGCTCGTATCACCACCAAAGTCACTAAAATTGCTTTTGAATTTATCAGTAATTCGAGAGGCTTCTTTCATTGTCTCCAGGAAGTCATCCATCATGCTGTTAGCCCGTTTGAAATCGTCTAGTCCATTCATACTGAAATCAAGTCCAATGCCAGCATGACGAACTTCTTTTGCTTTAGCCATTACTATTTACCTCCTTTCTAATTAATCTTTTTATGTTGAACTCCTTAGTGGGATAATTGGGTTATTCCAACGAAGGGTGGTGATAAAAATGGCTTTTGTAAATCCGGATTCGTTTGCTAACGCAGTTCTTGCTTCAAGAAAGGATAAAGTTTCTCTGGAAGATGCTTTAGAATTCTACGAGCAAGCTGTCAAAATTGCTCAAGTGCATAACGCAAAAGAACCAAAGGGCAATTCTGAGGATGCTGACTTATCATTTGAAGAGCAAGATCAGCTATTGCGCGATAAGGGAATTATCGATTAGTCATTGTGGAAAGGAGTGGGACCTAATCCTGCTCCTTTTTGCTCTCAAAAAGAGTTTTGGCACTGTAGTTATTGTCTAGGAGCTTGATACTATTCATGATATTTCTATCTAGAACACTGTTTTCGTTTCCGTATACGTTTATTAGAATCAATAACCTAAGCAGTCGATTAGTCCGTTTAAGCTCCATAATTACATCATCCTTGGCACTCATTTGCTCACCTTCTTTCAGCTACAATGTCTATCGTCGAATTCTCTAATGCATACTCCCACGAAGCTCGTTCAAAATCCTTGTTGACTGACTTCGGGCTCTAACCAGAGCATCGTGCAACATATTCTTGGTAATGACGTTCATACTCTTGCTTGGAAACGGGACTGCCTTTGAATGTTAACCCAGTAAAAATAGACTTATCTTTATGATTTTGGAAATCATCACAGTTTTTGGCTTTAACCATTTATGTTCCCTTCTTTTTCCCAAACATTTCATTTACAATTTTAGCCATGCCGTAATACACACCTTGGGCAATAACCGATTCCTTTTCTTGTCGAACTAATTTAGCTTTGGCTCGATTAAAAATATATTCATCTTGAGTCATCAAATTAATCTGATCTTCGCTAACTCCCAATTCGACTGACATAACCAGAAAATCTTTATTGATTTCTTTTTCTGCCAACCGATCATCGATTTTGCCAAATTCATTAGCATATTTGGAATTACTTTGGTCGTAACGTTGTTGCAAGAAAGCGAAACGCTTCCATCAAAATATTTAACAGACCGTTCCGTGCTAATAGCGAACCAAGATATGCTTGTGCCTCACTCAAAGCCGTAGCGCCCAAACCAGAACCATGTTCACCAACATTCCAATACTTCATCTTGATGATTTGCGGAGTGCTTTCATCAGTACGCAAAACTTCCTTATCAAGAGAATCCAAAGTATCGTGCATATTAAGTGCCCCAGAAGGACGGTTAGTCATCATAAAGATTTGCAATGCCGTTCGGTAACCCGGAAAGACCATATTAATCTTTACTTCATCACCAGCACTGTTTTGCTTAATAACGGTTTTCTTAGTTAATTTTTCTGGCAGTTCATGATTCAAACTACCATAATCCAAATGCGGACTAACCAAGACGTTTTGCATCAACATCTCAAATGCCTTACCGTAATCAGACGTATCGTCACCGACATTCATTAAATCCATGATTTGGGTAGCCACTCCAATACCTGGGTCTTGTAAAGTGATCTTTGTTGTGTGTTTTTTATCCTTGTCGTCTTTCCATTCAACTGTTTTATGAATCTCATTGCCCATTAAGGCTTCAAGCTTTTTTTCACTATTTTCCATTTTAATTTACTCCTTATGTAGAGGGCTGCCTAAATGACAGCCTTCTGTTCCATTTTAATTTAAGAAAACATTGAATCGTCTGGCTGGTTACCAGTGTTTTGATAGTAACCAACTAATACCGACCAAGCCAATGAATATGCTGATTCGTTACCTTGGTTAGCTGGCAAACCGGCGATTCGGCAGCCTTCTGCGGTAATCTTTTCACCAGTTGATGAATTAACAATATTTAATCCAAACAAATCATCAGCAGTTAATGGACCTTCTTCCATTTTATCGTGTTGAGCATGATACATAGAGAACAGAATATCTGTCGTAGATGTTCCTGGGTAGGTGTTTAAGGTAATCGTTCCAGTTTCATCTTCTGTATCAAAAAACATAACATTCGAATGAAAATCGCCTTGCATAGTGGTATCAGCATTCGTTCTCTGTGAACTGAACGCTTCACCATTTTGAAAACCGCCAAGTTCTTTAGATTGGTTCTTCCATAGTAAATAAATATGGAGGAAACGAGCAGAGTAAAGATTGACTTCTTTGCCATTGGATAATGTAATTGCCATTAGTATTTCCCTCCCTTTACAAAGTCAAATCAAGTTTGGCATTAATTTGATCAATGTCGTCAGCAATTTGAGCGCTTAAACTAAACCCATTATATTTACGGGCAGCAACGTCACTGTTTAACACGTTGGCTCGAGGAACACTGTTAACGACAATCGCCGTGTACAACACACCCTTTTGTAATAGGCTTGTGCTGACAGCGTTGATAGTCTGTGTCATCTCTTTGATTGTTGCATCATTGTAAATTGGGAAATTCTTACGGTTAAGATATTTCTGCAAATTAGTTTGTAATGTATCAATCACTAACTGAGTATGAACAAATTGATCAATATAATTACCAGCGAGTGCTTTACCGTTTAACAACATATAATCGCCAGCCTTATTCACGACCAAAGTGGCATTTAAACCAGCAATTGTATCATAATCATCGGTTGTTAAATCAGTATCTGGTTCAAACTGTGAAAGGTTGCCAATATGCTGAAAATCAACTGGTAGGTTAGCAGCGGCGTACGCTACCGCCTGAGCAGCAGGATAACGATCCTTAGCCGTTTCAACGATTGCAGCAGTGTTGCCTAACCGGTTCTTTACATTTTGATAGCCAGCAACATGAGTTGCTAACGTTTGTAGTGCGGTAATCGAGTTTGGCTGAGTTACCAACATAATTCTTTGGTTATCATATAGGAAATCAGAAAGCGCTTCGATCTCAGTCTCGGTTGCTCCATCAAGCACTAAATATTTGAAACCATCAAATAAATGCTGGGTAATTCCAACAACAATTCCAGGTGTTGGGGTAGCCGTAACTTTACCACCGTGACCCGTTCCTTGAGATTGAACCCCTGAAGGTGTAATGGAATCAACATTAGGATATGCAATAACTTCAATAGGCCCACGAAAGCCATTAACCTCAAACATCGCCGCTGCTTGATTGTAGACACCTGTGTTTTCTTTATAATCTGCCGATAAACTATCTAAGTCATCATAAATGTTGCTCTTAGTAGTAGCATCGGTATTTTTGGTACCAATTGCTACCGATGGAGTACGATCCGGATTGGTTAAAGCGTGGATAGCAACAATGAAATGTACATCTGTAGTTTGTTTAACAATATCTGACACTATGATTCAGCTCCTTTATTTATATTAAATTCTGGATTAACACTAGCAATATTTCCCGTTTGTGTTTGATCAGTGAAGTTGTCTTGAACTTCAAACGTATAATCGGCACCTGCCGTAAACTGCCAGTCAACATCTAAATATTGATCAACTGGTGGAATAGCATCGCAACTTTTAGCCACAATGCCTTTTTGAAACAAATCATATTCAGGCTGCTGTAGAAAAAACAACTTTCGTAACTGATGTCCTAATGATTTAGCTTCCATTTCATCATTTGAAATAGCCTTAAATTGAACATGCAAATCAAACGTTTCGTTTTCCACATCGTTAAACAATACCCGATCATAGTCATCGTAAATTTTGTAGACAATGTATGGAGGTGCTGGTGCTTTATTATTAATGCTTTGTGGACGTACAGGAACCTTAGGGAAATATTTCTCAATCTCGGCAACTAAGACCGCTGAGAAAGTATGATAAAAATCGTTACTCATCAGTACCAACCTCTTTTATCTGGTAGTAAGTCATTCCAGCGTGTAAATCGTCTGCATGATTGACTACTTCATACTTCGCCCCATTAGATCGTTGGACTATCGTCCCTTTAGGACAAGCTACCATATGAGATAACCAATATAAGGTGCCAACCGGTAATTGGCCACCATCTTCCTGGCTGTACGTCATGTTAGGATTAGTGGTATTAGTGATAACTTCGGAAACGTGATAAACCACATTCGGTCCCAAAATCGGTTTCCCGAGATCATCCGTTTCACCAGTATCTTTCCCAATAACGGTAATAGTTAAGTCTTCAGCTAACTGATCGTTCATAAAAGCAAAGTTGTTAAAGTTCTGAAATGCCATGATTATGCTTGACTATTGGTAGTGGAAGGAGCATCTAAGACATGTGTGGTGTTCTGATCACCCAAGCTTACGTCACCGCCAACTTTTGTTGGTGCCACTTGGACAACGCCAGGGGTTGATTCACCGGCAACGGTAAAGCCTGGTACGGCAATAAATTGTCCTAAGAATTTCTGAGTATCTGGATCATAAAAAGCAGCATAATATTTTCCATCGGGAATACTATCGCCAGCATCATAGCCAATAATATGAACTACATAGGGATCAGAAGCATCAGGCAAAAATGCAATATTTTTTGGTGTTTCAGTGCTGCGGTCAGGTTTTACATAAGCTCCTTTAGTATCTTTAGCAGCTTCTACAACAACTAATTCTTTACTCATAAAATCAAATCCTTTCTGTAATCCAATGAATGGAGTCACGTAACTCGCCCTTTTCAATCAATGGATCATCAAATCCTTTGTTTGCAATTGTTAGTGGTGCATTTTGGGGTTTGCTAAATTCTGTTATGGTTAGCTTAATATCTTTGACAATAGCATCACCCAAAATAGGAAACGTGTCCTGATAATTTATCTCTCCAACAAATACTTTAAATGCCAAATCAGCAGCTAATTCAGTCCAATTATCAAGATAGTGGTCAAATGTGTAGCGTAAAAAAGGACGTGGTGGAATATGCACCTCATCCTTTAATATGAACATCACTCGCATACCATATGGCTGCGATTTATCTGGGACCGCCAGAACATGATTATGTGGTGGCTTGGGCCGAAAAAGATTAGCAATCTGTCCGGGCTTACGCCCTTTGGCTTCTTTAGTTGGAATGATTAGACATGCTTTATTTTTAGGCTTTATATCGGCACCATATTCGTTAACCAAAGCGATCATATTCAAACGACCGTTAGTCCAGGGCACCCCAATGGATAATCTGACGCTCTGCAACTTTTCCAGCTGTTCAATACCACTGGTTAAATGATTAAAGTCCTTTGTCATTCAGTCCACACGGCTCCCATTTCATCTGAAACGCCATAGTCATCGACTGTTTGGTTATATTCTTGTAAATAGGGATCAGCACCATTGAAGTTAACCATAGTTTGGGTATTACCAAAAGTACCAGCAGACTGAACACCACCATAGTTCATAAACCAGTCTGTATATAATAAATGACGTGCCCAAGAGATAATTCCCCTTGCTAACGCGTCATCACTAATTTGATTATGCTGAGCTTTTGCGATTGCATCATTAATTCTTTCAGTAATATGTTTATCACTGAAGCTTTGAAAAATTTTATAATCACTTTTCACATCAGAAATTGTAGGTGTTTCAGCCATCGCTGATTACCTCCTATTTACCAAGGCCAGGTCCTTTGACTGATGCACCCGAAGCTTTAGGTGAATTAATAGTTGGAACAACATAATCTTTTCCAACTTTAAAGCCATATTTAACCAATTGAATCTGTCGTGGATCATAAGAAACAGCAAACAGTGGCTTAGTGCCGGCCTTCAAATCAGCTTGGTAGGTATCAGGATTGGTCTGTTTTAAATCAACGTTAGTACCGGCCACATGGCAAGTAACTACCCGTTTTTGAATGATGGCAACCATGCCGCCCTTTTGGAATTCATCACGTTGAACAACTAGGCCATTAGTCGGAGTAGCCGCTGCATAATCAATGGCTCCAGGGCCGAAGATGAGCGCATAAGTAGTTCCATCAGAAGCAACCGGAATGCTATCATCTTGAATGATGCTCATACCTTGATAAGTGGCAATTGGAGTAGCTGCGCCAGCAGGTTGCAGGTATTCAATCAATTGTTGTTCACGCATTTCTGAGTACGCAGCTGAATTAACTACTAAAGTTGACAGCGTGTTATCCATAACATCACCCATGCGGGCGAGTGCCTTAACAAAGTCTGCGGCAGATAATTCCTTTTCAGCACCAACACCGAAAGACTTTGCAGTTGCAATATCTGCGTTGTTAAAAGTAGCTTTAACAGTATCCAACAAAAGCTTTGTATCTTGGCGAGTCCACCAGTTGCCAAATCGATTAGCAATTTGCTGTTGGGTACTTGCGCCAGAAACCAAGTCTCCCCAGTCAGTATTACCGAATGACTTGCTTTGAAAGGCTTTAATGTCATATTCCATAGAAGAATCAACACCATTAGTTTGAATATCGTTAGTGTCATTCCATTCGTCAGCGTCACCATTTAAATCATTCATTGCAGGAATCTCAATCGTTCGTCCCGGTCCAAGCAATCGTCCACCTAATACTGGGTCATTTTTCAAGACACCAGATTGAACAAAGCGATTAGTTTGAGTATTTTGACGATAGATCCAGTCTAGAAAGACTTTTGGTTCAATTAAATTACTAAAATTGGTAGGTTTTCCGTTAATTACGGCCATTACCTACACCTCCTATTTAAGTTTGTTGTACAAATCTGGGTTCTGACGATAAAGGTTAGTCTGCTCTTCAAGGCTCATCTGTGCAAAATCTTTGCGTGTCATAGAAGCGTTAAATTGTTGACCACCATTCTGTGGTGATTGATTACCCGTAACTTTCTTTTCAACAGCTTCCTGAACTGCTTTTTTAAATAAGTTTGTAAACTTATCTAAGTTATTGTTACGAACATCTTCTTTAACATCACTAATAAACTCGGCAAATTCAGCTGGAATGTGCTTGTCAGTTAGAACCGTTTTAGTTGCAGCTAAGGCATCCTTACGGTTCGCTTCATCTAATTTTTCTTGAAGACGGTCTTGCTGTTCTTTTAGGGCTTGTCGTTGCTCTTCTAAATCGGCTTGGGCCTTCTCACTAGCATTCATGCCGGCTCGTTTTTCACCCTTTTCAAGCCATTCTTGTTCCTTTTGCTTCAGCTTCTTTTCAAAATCATCCTGCAGATTACTTTCAACTTCCTTAGCTTTGGCGGCCATCATCTTCCCGATATCATCCTGTGTGTAGGTCTTGCCAGCCGGCTCTGAATTTTTACCATCAGGATTTTTACCATCAGGATTTTGGTCGGGATCGTTTGGCTTAGGCTTTTGGTCAGGATCAGCAAAGAATTGCAAATTTGTTTTCATCATCAAAACTCCTTTTTTAAGTCCGTAGACTAAATTGTTTGTAAGTGCAATAACTAAATCAATTATTCTTTAACGCCTGTAATTGAGAAAAAGGCAAATCAAAGAATTAGTTTTTAAGCTTCAGGTTCATCAAGCACCCTATCAAGTTCATCGGGCAACACGTTTCCATCTTCATCGCACTTAACTAACTGGCAACGACAATTGAGATGTGTGTCATCCTGAGGAATTGGTGCCAGCCCACGGGTAAAGATTTGTTTATCCAGGTCTTTACATTGGTCACAAACTTTATAATCCTCTTTTGTCAACCAAATAACATACTTAACATTTTGTTCATCATAAGCCTTATTTTTGCCAGAGTTTGTATTTTCAATTCCTTGGGAAGTTGTTAACGTATGAATTCTGGATAGCATCTGATTCATTGGCGTTGCTAAATTGCCATCAATACGATCACCGCTTTGAGGAATACCGCGGGTCATTTTATTGATGTCTGATTTTTTCATGCCGCGACTCAAACCCTTGTTCAGGGTTTCTTTCATTCGTGTCGTCATGACGTCGCCATGCACCCAAATTCGTTGAGAATACTCAGCTTGGTTGGCTACTTTAGCCGGAACCGTTGATATTTTATTAGGGCTTGAATTATTATAGCCATCGATATACTGCTGTTTGAGTTCATTAACTGCAAATGATTCACTTTTTGCTGTAGCAATGCTCATACCGGCGCCAATCATTGCACCCAACATATCGCGTCGAGAAATAGATGCTTGGGCAAAGATTGCTTGCAAGCGTTTAGATAACTCATCGTCAGGACTAGCATCAGCTAACATTTCATTAATTGCTTGGTAAAAGCTCTGAATATCCCAGGAATTAACCTGTTGAGACACTTGATTAAGAGTTAAACCATTATCATCGGCATATTCGTTATAAAACTCTTGAAGATGATTGCCAACGATACTTAAAGCCTGCTGATAGAAGCCATCAATTATCTGATTGTTGCGATTGTCCCGTTTGATCAGTTTGTTGATCTTCTTGCGCTCTTGCTTGATCGTTGTCATCATCATCACCCGATCCGTTGTTCATCTTTTGTAACTTAGCTTGTGCATTCGCCATTATTGTGGCGGTCCGATCATCTTGCTGAGAGTCGTCATCAGCAGATCGCTCTTGTTCCTGATCAGCAGGAATCCCGGTAATCGGTTCGGCTAATTCACGTAATGTTTGTGCAGAGAACTTGCCTGTTTGATTCAAGCCTTGGATTAATGTCATGGTTTCCTGGTTGTTCTTAGGCAAATTAGGCGTAAACGTAATGGTTACATTGTCAGCTGGATTAACGTCATCTGTCACTTTGATACCTGTGCTTGAAACATAGTTCCAATAAATCGCCAACAGTCGTAGCCGTCTTCTCAGACCACGCTGATAAAGTGTTTCAGACATAGCCATTTCTTGATCGGATCCCCACAGTTTATAAGCCATAGCAACACCAGAGGCGTTGGCTGCAAAGTTCTGATCTGTTGTATCTGGTGTGTTAGTGTCTTTATGAATGTCGGATAACAATTGGTTAATGTAAATTTGCCATTCACTAGCATTCAATGACTTGGTTAAATAGGCTGCTGAAGTACTACTAATAGTTGGCGAACCATTAGGATTATCATGCACGTATGGCTTTAGATAAAGCACATTGGCCTTGGTATCAAGGACTTTCTGAACCATAACTGGCACGTTAGGTTTGCTGTTTGTCGTTGACTGACTTGTATAGCCGCCACTCACGTTATCGAGATATACTGGCTGGCCTTTGGGATCTAGCATTTGTTCAGTCTTACCAGACTGATTAGCAACTTTCCCATTAATCATCAACATTGCGTTGCTAAAATCTGCTTGTGAGTTCGCCATTTCAGATAGAGCCTGGTCATAAGCATCAATTTCATCTAGTTTAGTTTCCCATGCACCAACTCGTTCCTCATTCAATCGATATTCAGTTAATGGAACTTGTTGGAAATAGTGTTCCTCATCACTAGTTAATGTCCAATCAGAATCAGGATTGGCACCAGCAGTAAATTGATAGATATGGTTATCGGTATAAACCTCAATTTGATAATAAGTTTTATCAGCAACGTTCACGGCATAATAACGAACAGCAAACAACTCAATTGGTTCAACATCTGTTGACCAAACAACAAATGCACTGTTGGGGTCAATTGCCGTAATCTTAGGTTGCTTAGTTCCTTCAGGTACATAAAGTAATTCATAGGCTCGCCCAACATTTGCCAGATTTTTCCCCATAACCTTTTCATGATATGGTTCATCGTTAGTTTGATTAAAATCATCAACAGCCTGAATAACATTTTCGCCAGTATCATTTTCATCATCTTTATTTTGATAGCCAAAAGTCAACGGCGTTCCAAACTCATAGCCAACTTGAATATTGGTAATGTATCGTGCTAAAGCACTTGATATACGATTGTCAGCCCGATTAGAGCGCTTATTAGACAGCCAGTAATGAATATTATTATCGGCTAAGTAATAACGTTCCAGCTCCAAGATTCGGGGCAGTTGATTATTAAAGTGATCGCTGACGTACCATTGCACTAACTTTTGAAATTTACTTTGATCGTCTTTAATTGGCTTCCATGAAGACGCCGGAATGTTGTACGACTGATTGGTTTGGAAAGCATATCGATTACCATAACGTTGACCATTTAATAAGTTAATGGAATTTGGCTGTGGATTGATTGAGCGATAATGTGCTGATAAATCATTTGTTTCCGCCACTTTCATTTACCTTACTTTCATCATTTTTGTGTAATTCACAATATTCATGAGCAAATTTAACGGCCAACAACTTTTTGGAGTCATTGACCGATTTATCTGTTTCATTAATGTTGTCATTCACTAATTTTGCCAAACTTTCAAATATCGTTTTGACATCCAACCCAATTGGAATGGAATAAGTTATGCCACGATCTTTAAATTCAAGCGGTTCCCCATTGAGCATCGGTTCAAACACATTCATATCAAGTGGTGCTGTGTCCTTGGTAGTTGCTTGTTTTTTCCATTCTTCCATTGTCATTAACTTTGACATTTTCATCACTCCTAAAATAAATCATCGGGATAATCGATCAATCCTTTGTCAGCGAGCAGTTGATCTTGCTGATCATAATTATTGTGTGGCTGATTATATTCATGATTCCATTGACGTGTTGCAATCGCGTAACGAATAGCATCCATCACGTGGTCATGTTCTTTGACTGGTTCACCCGTTTTGTCATTCCAAACATACTGATAAACCTCATCTAAGAACTGCTGTATTCCTTCTTGAACGGCCATAAACTTATGCTGCTTAATAAGCCCCGCAACTTGTTCAATGCCCTTTAAAACGGATTTATACGCATACTGAGCGTTGATGTTATTTTCCTTGAACTTGTCAATGTGTTCAACTCGGGCCGTATCACAATAAAACGGTATATTGTAGCCATAATCTTGTTGAACCTGTTTGGCAATCTTGACCCAATACATAATCTGCTCCAAATTCCCAGTATGCTCTTCAACTAAGTAAGTATTACCATCATTATCATTAGCCAATACAACAATTGACGTATCGTGCTCGTATCCCCAGTCAACACCACAATAGTACGTTAACTGTTGATCAGCAGTTCGTTTGTCAAACTCGGCGCGAGTAATTAGATTCTTTGATTTGTCAAAGTCTTGATAGACCAGTCCTTCACCAGCAACCCATAATCCTAAGATGCTGCGATCATAGAACATGCCACTCATTTGAGCCTTCATATCATGCACATACTTCTTAGGCAAAAATGTATTATCGTCCATCGTGAAGTGATTGTAGATGATACCTTTTGATTTGTCCTTAGCCTGATCAATGTACTTTCGTTTCAGCCAATGGGTTGGCGTATCTGGGTTAGTGTCGCCAATGATTCTAGCCCCTTCAAATCCACGCACACGATTACGAATTTCTGTGAATGCTTGTTCATTAGCTAGTGACATTTCATTGATATAAGCTCCCCAGGCATTCATACCACGAATAGACGCCATACCAGCGATTGAACCCGTATAGGCTTGTACAACACGTACGCCGAACAACTCAAAAGCACCGTGAACATCAAATTTAATATTAAGCATAGGGTAAGCCTGCATGATTTCTTGCAGCACGTTGTTAGCGATCGTCTTACTAGAAAATCCGGCTAAAATGTATTGCGCTCTCTTATCCATTGATTGGGCTAACTTGCCAATACGTAATAGCTCACGCAAAAACATATCATTGTCAATGACTGTCTTGCCAGAACCAACGGCCCCACTATTTATCATTAGTGACCAGTCGTCACGGTCAAACTGCTTGAAGACTTCGACTTGCTTCTTTGTATACTTCAAATCAGCATAAGTTGTCATTTGTCGCTGTCCTCCTTCAACCGCTCAAACATCTTATCAAACTGTTGACCAATATCTTGACCACTGTTTCGAGCGTCATGAGCCTTTTGTTCTGCCACATCAGCTTCAGCTTCCAGCTTACGAATTTTTTGTTTTTCGACCTCTTTACTATCGTTTTTGAGCTTGCCATTTAGCTTGAACCACAGTTCAGCTGCGGCTACCTGCTCTTTAGTGGCCGCTGGTGTTATAGTGGTCTCATTCGTTTCATATCCAGATCTCATAGTAGCTGTTGGCTTAGATCCCTTTTTCACACCTCTCAAAACAATTTCTTTTTTTAAGTTGTCGGTTTGAACAAAATCGTGTTTGATAGGCTTGCCAGCAGCAATTCGATAGACGTTTTTGAGCACTTCATCAGCTTTATCAGACTCGTGTTTTTCAACATTAGCAGTCTTTTTAATGATATATTCATGAATTCCAGTATTTTCCAGTAATTGCTTAGTTGCATTTCGAGCCGTACCCTTTGCGTAGCCAGCTTTTAAGGCCGACTGATAAGCGTTGTTTGTTTTAATGAATTCATTAGCAAATTTACGCTGTTTGGGCGTTAACTTTCGTGTCATTACATACCACCACACCTCCATTTAGTTATTCTATGTATCAAAAAGGCACCGCGATTAAGCGATGCTAGTCATCATAAGTGAAAGCGTATTTTTTAACTTCCTCATGGTACCCGAGCTTATGAAATTTGCCCTGATATTTCGTAACATATTGGCCGATTTGTGCATTAACATCACCGGGCAATTTCAAAACTGGATTATCTGGATCTTTATAACTAATTACTGTTTCCTTCAAATGAAACAAATGAGCAATCGTCTCCTCTGTGGAATCATCATCCTTAAATTCTATCCACATGATCTCTTTATCGTCTACATGTGTTATAAGCGTGTCTACGTAGTATTCTTCAGTTTGGGTTGTCATTGGCTTCCTCCTTTATTTTTAATTCATTCAGTCGTCGAGCTGCTAAACTTTTACGCTTACGATCTTTAACTTTTAACTTCTTATGACTCTTCGTGTGCTTATTGTGTTTACTCAACAGTTAAAATCCTCCATTCAAAGCATCAAATTGTTTGCAATTATTTAATTGCTTTAGGATAATGTATGTGTATCATAAAATAACTAAGGAGATGTTATTTATGAGTTTAAAAGATAAAGCAGACAGTACTAAAGATAAGGTAAGCGGTAAAGCTAAAGAAGTTGAAGGTAAAGTTACCGGTGACAAAGCTAGAGAAGCTGAAGGTAAGGGCCAAGGCATTCTCGGCAAAGCCAAGGATAAATTATCCGATGCCAAGGAAACCGTTAAGGACACAGTTGATGACATTAAGAAAAAAGCAGATAAGGACAAGTAATTTATCAATTTCAGGCGAGTCTTCTAACCAGGCTCGCCTGTTTTTTTGTGCAAACTAAAAGCGCCCTCTTTGCGAAGACGCTTCTTTAAGTCTTTGTCCAGTTGCTTGTCTATCTTCATTTCTTCCTTGGAAGTATAGCCATAGCTGGTTTGCTTCATGGGCGTATATGGATGCTTACGATCAGTCATATAATCACATCTGCAGGAAATACAGAATTATCAAAGCGAGTAGCAACATGCCGCCCATCAATATATCTGTCAACTTTAATTTCATAATGTCACCCCTATGTATCTAAATGGGCGAGGCCGGTGCCAGTCCCATTCGTAGCCACTTTTTTCACTGCTTATGAGGCAGAAACGACTTATCCCGAAGTTACATCGCCTAGCTAACTTTACCAGCTGCTTTATTGCAAAATAAAAGTCCATGCTTTCCACACATGGACCGCTCTCTTATGACGTGTTGATCAGGCTCACAAAGACACAAACACGGATTTAAATTTTATTTATCATAAGCAACGTGGCTGGCAGGGAATCGAACCCTGCACGGTAATCTATCCGCCCTCTTCGTACGTATACGTTACAGTCACACATCTAATTTCTGAAGGGTGAAACTCTTTTGACAAATTCCACAATACCAATATACCTCATCAATAAAACAATTCGCCATCATCAAAAGATTTTTCAACCGCTTTGGTCAATTTATCAGTTAAATCTTTTTCGTGGTTTTGAAACATCTTAACATCACCATCAACCGTCAATGCAATACACGGAACAAATTGATTTTCTGGATGAGCTTGCTCATATTTATTCATCCGCTTGACCCATTCTTTTGCTTGATCCTGAGCCAACTTCTTACGACCTCGCCTGTTAAGATATTTGGGATCAATTTGCTTTAATAATTCTTTTTGTTTCATGGCATTTGCTCCTTCGCTTGTCGTTTAAATAACGCTGCTTTAAGCGCTTGTTGCACTGATTAAAGTATTTGTTCAGCTCACCATCACACTTGGCCTCTGTGGGCGACTCATAGCCAAATTTGGTATGTATCATCTTCATGGTTCCCACCTCGACTGTAAGTAATATAAAATTATTAAGAGTGCCAGCATGATTGCGAATACAACAAAATCTTCTTTTTTCATGCTGCACCTTCTTTCCAAAATAAAAGTCCATGCTTTCCACACATGGACCGCTCGCTTATGACGTGTTGATCAGGCTCACAAAGACACAAACACGGATTTAAATTTTATTATCATAAGCAACGTGGCTGGCAGGGAATCGAACCCTGCAACGGCCGTTTCATACCGTCCCTTTCCGCATTGTTACGTATTCAGCCACACATTTCATATTGAGGGAATGGAACTTTCTTACAAATTCCACAATACCAATATAACCCCTGAAATTGCATTAATCCTGCGGTGTTTCT
>NZ_JAHPPD010000042.1 GCF_019061365.1 Lentilactobacillus dabitei | reverse complement strand
AGAATTATGTGGCAGATTTATGGCAAATGCGTTATTCTATCACTGCCATAGTGGTATTTGTCGTTACTACCCTTAAGTAATTTATCTCTTCAACATACTGTGTGTTGGCAATCTACATTGTCGATGCGCAGTTTTTTTGTACATAATTGTTGTTCCGGATCCATTTAATTGGCATAATGGAACAGGATTACATTTGAGAGGTGAGAAGAGTGGCAAACGCATTCAATCGATTTAAGAAATTCATAGATAAACGAATGACGGTGATCAAGCTGATATTTGTTTTTTCAGTCTTGATCTTCGTGGTTCGTCAACTTGCAAAAATTATTCGTGAAGTAAATGGTCAACAGTTCCAAAATGTGCTTGCCAGTCAGTCAAAGGGATCATTATTGATAATGCTGGTATTGGGCTTTGTTTCAATCACGCCGATGCTCATATATGATTTTTCGATCGTGAAGTTTTTACCTACTAAATTCGCTCCGGGGTACGTTATCCGCAGTGGCTGGGTGGTGAATACTTTTACCAATTTATTAGGGTTCGGGGGCTTGCTTGGTGCCAGTTTAAGAGCCCATTTTTATGGTAAAGGGGCGACCAAAAAGCAAATATTGTACGCCATTTCAAAAGTTGCCCTCTTTCTCATTTCTGGGCTGTCGTTGCTCTGTTTTGTGTCCTTAATTATGATCTTCGGTTTCAGGATTGGCACCGTCTTTGCCCACTACTGGATTTGGCTTGTCGGTGGGGCCGCCTATTTTCCGAGTATGTTTATTTTTACAAGGATTAACAATTCGAGCTTTTTTAAAGATTTAACCCTCAAACAGGAGTTGACGATGACTCTTGGCTCATTTATGGAGTGGGGAAGTGCCCTGGGATTTTTCATTTTAATTGGGTATTTGATGCATCTACCAATTGATTTTGCGTTAGTTATTCCGATCTTTGTTGTCGCTAACGTCGCTGGAGTTGTTTCAATGATTCCTGGTGGGTTAGGGTCGTTTGATATTTTCGTCATTATCGGTTTAGGATTTATCGGCGTTGCCAGAAGTGACGCACTGGTTTGGATTTTATTATATCGACTATTTTATTATTTACTGCCATTTATTGTGGGAACCGGTCTATTCGCTCATGATACCGGCCACAAGCTCAACGAATTCCTGGATGAATTACCCCGGATCATCATCCAACGGATCGCTCAGGTCTTCTTAACCGGGTTCATGTACTTCTCTGGGGTGATGATGCTCTTATTTGCGACAGTTCCCAATGTCGTTATCATGAACCGCCTCTACATCCGATTGGTACCTTATTCAATCTTTTTTGTGAGTCATCTGATGAATATTATTGTGGCGTTTCTGTTGATCGGCCTTGGGAGTGGCATTTGGGCACGAACCAAGCGCGCATTTGGGCCGACGGTTGCTGTGGTGATCTTATCGATTGTGAACACCTGGTTTAACGAAGCGTTCACGTGGCGAATGATTATGCTGTTTGTCATCATTCTCATCACTTTGTGGCTTTCAAGAGGGGTTCTCTATCGGGATCGGATGGCAAATTCATGGGGCGCGCTGATCATAAATGGATCGATTTTCATCATTACGTTCACAGTATATACATTGGTCGGAATCGCCGCTAATCGCCATTCACCGCTTCATTTTGATGCAGCCTACCTATTTCCATCTGAGGCAATTTGGCTGGTTGGCTTCATTGGGTTGCTGATCGCAATGTTGGTCTTATTTGTGACCAACATTTATTTGACAGCTAACCGACCGGCGTGGTTGACGCAACCATTTGATGCAGAGCGGGTGAAGGCAGTCATCGATCAATTTGGTGGCAATGAAGATAGCCATCTTGCATTCTTACGGGATAAACAGATCTACTTCTACCAAGAAGAAGGGGTTGACCAAGTCTTCTTCATGTACAAACCAATTGCTGACAAGCTCATTATTATGGGCGAACCGGTCGGCAACTCGGAAAAAATTGGTGCGGCGATTGAAGATTTTATGAAGACTGCTGATAAACAAGGACTAAAGCCATTATTTTATGAGATTGATCAAGATCTAACCATGCAGCTTCATGAGAGTGGCTTTGACTTTATCAAGACAGGTGAAGATGGTTTGGTGGACTTAAAACAATTCACCCTGAGCGGGAAACGGCATCGTGGCGAACGGGCACTTATGCACAAATTTGATCGCGAAGGATTTAAATTCGAAGTCGTAGAGCCGCCATTCAGTCAAACATTTATGAAGGCGATCAAGAACATCTCCAATGAATGGCTTGGTGGTAAAGTAGAAAAGGGCTTTTCGTTAGGGTTCTTTGACAACTATTATTTAAACCAAGCGCCGATCGCCGTCATGAAAAATGCCGATGATGAAATTGTCGCATTTGCCAATATCATGCCAGATGGCAATCAGGTGACGACATCGATTGATTTGATGCGCTCATCGTCGAAAGCACCATCCGGAATTATGGATGGCATTTTAATCAATTTGTACGAGGAATCCGCCAAAAAGGGGTTTAAGTATTTTGATCTTGGCATGTCACCACTTTCAAATGTTGGCACGTCTCGATTTAGTTTTACTCAGGAACGAATCGTTCATCTGATCTATCAATACGGATATAGATTTTATAGCTTTGAGGGCCTGCGTTCATACAAAGAAAAGTATGTTGATAAATGGGAATCGAAATATATTGCTTACTATCGGGGCAGTTCACTCGTATTTTCTGTCCTTCAAGTGCTACTAATCGTTAATCGGCCACGGAATCAAACGCCAACTCGCATTCCCAAGCTACTTGATTTTATCTCTGGGGCTGAAAATAAATCAAACATCTAATTAAATAATGAAATTTAAAAATCGTAAGCCAGAACGGAACTCAGGCTTACGATTTTTTGAATAATGGCGATTTCAAAATTCTGTTTTTATTTTGTTTTTGGCATAAAGTAAGATTCAATTTCCTCCAGTGGCTTATCTTTGGTTTCTGGAACAAATTTCCAAACGCCTAAGAAGCCGATAATATTCATTATCATGAAGAAAATAAAGGTTATTTTACCACCCCAGGCACTTAACATCATTGGCGTGAATTGGCCAACCGCAAAGTTAGCGCCCCAAAGAATCACGGTACAAATTCCCGAAGCTCTTGCTCGTAAGTAGGTTGGGAAGAGCTCTGGAATCATGATCCAAGGAATTGGACCCATTGAAAAAGCAAATGAAATGACAAAACCAAAGACACAGAATAAAAGAATGAGGCCACTGTTACCACCAAACATAAGGGCAATAGCTAAACTAAAAAGAGTCATTAAAACTGATCCAGTCATCATTAATGGCTTTCGGCCAGCTTTGTCGATTAATGTAGTGGCAATGATTGTTGCCAGCATGTTCACGACACCCACGCCAGCAGTGGCCATGAATTCGGAGTTACCACCAAAGCCAGCCATCTTGAAGATTGTCGGCCCATAGTACATAATCACGTTCATCCCAGCTGATTGGTTACAAAAGGCTAAAAAGATGCCGATGAACAAAGCTCGTCGTAAGCCTGGTTGAAATAATTTGGCCAACGTGGAATTTCGATCACGTCGGATTGCAGTCGCGATCGTGGTCATCTCGTCTTGAGCCCCTTTGACGCCGTTAATTTTGACCAAAATATTAAAGCCTTGTTCAACTTTCTCCTTTGAAATCAGCCAACGGGGACTCTCAGGTGCAAATAATAATGCGATGAAAAATAGGAGGGCAGGTAGTGAGCCGATTCCAAGCATCCACCGCCAACCATGGAATAATGTCCAATTATAAGAGTGCAAATTAACAATTGTCAGGTTTACAAAGTAAGTGACACAAATTCCAATGGTCGTTAGTAATTGATAAAGTGATGATAATGTCCCCCGAATATTTGCCGGAGCGACCTCTGAAATATAAGTAACGGCAAGCGCGGAAGACAAGCCAATTCCTAAACCACCAACAATTCGAGCGGTGATTAATTCTCCAGGTGTGCGGGTAAATGCTGAAAGCAATGCCGCGAAGAAAAAAAGAATTGCACCGATCATTAGGATCTTTCGGCGCCCGAAGCGATCACTTAGGAACCCGGAGAAACCAACCCCGACAACCCCACCAATCATGATACTGGAAGTAATTAAGCCTTCCATTGCCGGTGACAGGTGGTACAAATCCTTCAAAAATCCAATTGCTCCTGAAATACAGGAGGTATCGTATCCATATAAAAGTCCAGCCATTCCAGCAGCCAGGGCAATTAATGTGACAAAGCCCCAGTGGGTTTGGTTATTATTTTCTTTAGCCAACTAAAAACATCCCCTAATTAATAATTTTTTTCATTGTAAAATTTACTGAACTTTACTACATTAGTATACAAATCAGCGTTGATTTGGTCAAACGCTTTCATTAGGAGGCGATGAATCGTTTAGAATTTTCAAGAAATCGTGGTGGATCACTGTTAATAAAGATGAAGAATTGATGGGTTGGGACTTTTGAATCAATTAATGATGGTTGACAACGCTTCAAAAATGAGGTAAATTCTATTTAAGTAAAGTTTACTAAAATTAAGTAGAGGGATGAAACTATGATTTCTGAAGATGTACAAACTGAATTTAAGCAAAAATTTGGTTATGACGCTAGTCGGGTATTCTTTTCACCTGGACGGATTAATTTAATTGGTGAGTATACGGATTTCAATGGCGGCCACGTTTTTCCTTGTGCAATTAGCATGGGTATATACGCAGCTTATGGGGAACGTGACGATGATCAGGTTCGGATGTACTCAGCCAACGTCCCTGACCAAGGGATTGTTGAATTTTCACTGGCAGATTTAACTTATAATAAGGCCAATGGCTGGGCTAATTACCCGAAAGGCATGATGGCAGAAGTTATTAACCAGGGCCACCAAATTGCCCATGGGTTTGATTTGGCAATTAACGGTAATCTGCCTGACGCAGCTGGTTTGTCTTCTTCAGCGGCTATTGAATTATTGACGGGCGAGATTATCAATGATGTTTTTTCGCTTAATGTCAAAGAGCTGGACCTTGTTAAATATGGTAAATTAGTTGAAAACAATTTCATTGGCGTTAATTCTGGAATTATGGATCAATTTGCGATTGGGATGGGGAAAAAGGATCAAGCGGTCCTCCTCGATACCAACACTTTAGATTATGAATATGTTCCAGTTAAGTTGGGGCATAACGTGATCGTCATTATGAACACTAAGAAGCACCGTCAATTACAGGATTCCAAGTATAATGAGCGCCGAGCCCAATGTGAGGAAGCCTTGAAACGATTACAAACTAAGCTTGATATTCATAGTTTAGGTGACCTTACCGAAACTGAATTCGATGAAAATAGTTATCTGATTAATGATGACGTTCTCATTCGACGCGCTCGTCACGCGGTATTTGAAAATCAACGTACGTTGCAGGCCAAAAACGCGTTGGTAGACAATGATCTCCAACAATTTGGTAAGTTGATTAATGCTTCTCATATTTCGTTACATTACGACTTTGAGGTAACTGGTAAGGAATTGGACACGTTGGCTGAGACCGCCTGGAAACAGCCTGGGGTGATTGGTGCCCGGATGACCGGTGCCGGCTTCGGTGGTTGTGCAATCGCCATTGTTGACCGGGACAAGGTGGCTGCTTTCCAGGAAAACGTTGGTAAAGTCTACGAGCAAGAAGTTGGTCATCCAGCAGAATTCTATATTGCAGAGATTTCCGATGGTCCAAGAGAAATTAAATAGTTTTTAAGTTGAAGGAGGATATTAAGATGGCAATTTTAGTATTAGGTGGCGCAGGTTACATTGGTTCCCATACCGTTGATCGATTGATCGCAAACGGGTATGACGTTGCTGTTGTCGACAATTTGGTTACTGGCCATAGAGCAGCGGTTAATCCGAAAGCCCGGTTTTATGAAGGTGACGTTCGTGACAAGCAATTTTTGAGCGGCGTCTTTGATAAAGAAAATATCGAAGGGGTCATTCATTTTGCAGCCTTTTCGGTTGTTCCAGAGTCAATGGCTAAACCTTTGAAATATTTTGACAACAATACCGGTGGCATGATCAGTTTGCTTGAAGTGATGCATGAACACGATGTGAAGAAGATTGTTTTCTCATCAACTGCAGCCACTTATGGCGAACCAAAACAAATTCCAATTAAAGAAACTGATCCCCAAGTGCCAACTAACCCCTATGGGGAAAGTAAACTCGCCATGGAGAAGATTATGCACTGGAGCGACGTTGCTTACGGGATTAAGTTTGTTGCTCTTCGTTACTTCAACGTTGCTGGTGCCAAGGCTGATGGGTCAATTGGTGAGGATCACCATCCAGAAACGCATTTGGTTCCAATTATTCTGCAAGTTGCTTCAGGCGAACGTGACGAATTAACGATTTTTGGGGATGACTATGACACCCCAGATGGTACCAATGTCCGAGATTATGTCCACGTTGTCGATTTGGCAGATGCCCACATTCTTGCCCTCAAGTACCTGCAAGCTGGTCATGATTCCGATGCCTTTAATTTGGGATCTTCAACTGGGTTCTCCAACAAGCAGATGTTGGATGCCGCCAGAGAAGTGACTGGTAAGCCAATTCCAGCTAAAATGGGCCCTCGGCGTGCCGGTGATCCAAGCACATTGATTGCCGCTAGTGATAAAGCCCGCAAGGTTCTTGGTTGGAAGCCACAGTTTGATGATGTTCATGAGATTATCAAGACTGCTTGGAATTGGAAGCAGACCCACCCAAAGGGTTATGATGACCGGAAAGGAAATTAGTATGAGCCGAACAGTTGTTGAAAAATTCGTTGATTTAATCATCAAATCGGCTTCGCCTTATACCAATGTTGACCGAATCTATGTCACCAATTTGGTTTTTCGGTTGATCGGAGATGGCTTTGGTTCCCCCACCGATGAAGACTCTGCCGTTGATTTGGCTAATGAGTTGGTTGACCTAGCTGTGACTCGCGGGAAAATCGAGGATTCGATTACGAATCGGGAGATACTGGAAGACCAATTAATGGATTTATTAACCCCGATTCCATCAAAATTAAATGCCATTTTTTGGACAAAATATCAGGAATCTCCTGAAGAAGCTACAGATTACTTTTACCATCTAAGCCAGAGTAACGATTATATTAGGACACGGGCAATTGCCAAAAATATTTCGTACACGACTGAAACTGAATATGGTGACTTGGAAATCACCATCAATCTTTCTAAACCTGAAAAGGATCCCAAGGCAATCGCCGCAGCTGGCCGTAAAAAATCGACCAGTTATCCGGTTGGCCCGTTAGCCATCGAAAACGAGGGTTATCTTGGACGTCTGGGTTATCCGGCTCGCAGCAATCACCGAGTGATCCGAATGATGATCAATGGGGAGCCATGGGGATTTCAGTATTCGCCATATGCTTATTTTGGCGAGCATGCCATCTTCTTAAATCAGAAACATGTGCCAATGTCGATTAATCAACGCACGTTTGTTAATTTAACCGATATTCTCAAGCAGCTGCCACATTACTTTGTTGGTAGTAATGCCGATTTGCCGATTGTCGGCGGCTCATTACTGGCTCAAGATCATTATCAAGGAGGGCGACATACCTTCCCAATGATGAAAGCCACCATCGATCGCCCAATTGATTTGGGAATTGATGGTTTGGAAGCGGGTATTGTTAAATGGCCAATGGCAACCATCCGCTTGATGAGTAAAGACGCTGATAAGGTTGTTGATGCTGCTACTCGAATTGCAGAAACTTGGAAGAATTATTCCGACGAATCTGTGGATATTCGCGCCTACACCAACGGCACCCGTCATCACACGGTTACCCCAATCGCCCGAATGAACGGTGATCAATTTGAAATGAATATCGTTCTTCGAGATAACCAAACCTCTGATGAGTATCCAGATGGCATTTTTCATCCCCACAAGGATGTTCAACACATCAAAAAGGAAAATATTGGTCTCATCGAAGTGATGGGGAGGGCAATCTTGCCTGCCCGGCTGAAAACAGAGATGAGGGAAGTCGAAAAGTATGTTTTGGGTGAAGATAATCAGATTGCAGATTATCATAAACCTTGGGCGGACCAATTGAAGCAAAAGGATCACTTCACTCAGAAAAATACTGAGGAGTTAGTAAATAGAGAGGTTGGTCTGGTATTCGCAAGAGTTCTCGAAGATGCTGGTGTGTACAAGTGGAACGATAAAGGTCAAGCCGCCTTTGATCGATTTGTAAAGGCGATTAAATAAATAACAATGGAAGGGCTCCAGCCAGCTACACCCAAATGGGTGGCTGGGGAACCCTTCTTTTTTGTGGTAAAATTAATGTAATCGTTTCATATTTCTGTTCGTTTAGGAGGAGCATCATGAAATTTATTGCGTATAACGTCAGGGACGACGAAATCCCGTTTATCGAGAAATGGGGGAAAGATAATCAAACTGAAGTGAGTTATACCACGATGACTTTAACGCAGGAAACCATTGAAGAAGCCCGTGGATTCGATGGTATCTCAGGCTTGCAAACAATTGACTATTCCCGATCCTTATTCGAGGATTTTAAAAAGTTGGGGATCAGATATCTGTCATTGCGAAACGTTGGAACTGATAATGTTGACTTACAAGCTGCAGCCGACAATGGGGTGACTGTCACCAACGCACCGGCATATAGCCCGGAAAGTATCGCTGAGTTTGCGGTGACTATGGCCCTTTACTTATCACGAAAAGTGGGTTATATGCAACAGCAGTTACGCCAGAAACAGCAATTTCATTTTTCACCCGACTTCATGGGTCGGCTTATGAGTGAACAAACCGTCGGAATTGTCGGCACTGGTCGAATTGGTCGGCAGGCCATTCAACTGTTTGAAGGCCTTGGTGCAAAAGTTGTTGCCTATGACAAGTATCCAGTGAAAAACAAATTTCGTTATACAAATAGTTTGCAGGACCTGATTGTCCAAAGTGATATTATTAGCATTCACATGCCGGCAACCAATGATAATTACCATGAATTTAATCATGAAACTTTTGAAGCAATGAAAGATACGGCCTTGCTGATTAATACGGCCCGTGGATCAATTGTTGATACCAATGATTTGATTTATGCACTGCAAAGTGGTGAAATAGCCGGTGCAGGGATTGATACCATTGAAAATGAATCGGCTGATCTGCAAGATTCTCGTTCCACTAAGCAGGTGAATAACGCTGACGTTATCAAATTATCGATGATGCCCAATGTTCTCATCACACCACATTCTGCATTCCATACGACTCGCTCTGTCATGAATATGGTGAATATTTCAATGAATAATTTAAAAGATCTTTACACGGGTAAGACGGTTGCCGATATTGTGAAGTAACCGGCGGACACGATAGGAAGCTTTAAGAACAATCAAGCAAAAAATAGGAGGCTCCAAGATCAAGCAGCATGCTGTTTGATCTTGGAGCCTCCTATTTCTAACGATGGTTTAATGACCCTTGCTAAATATCGTAGTCGCTATCATTCATCGATTCAACGTTTCCAAGCAGGTAACCATTCCCAACTTGCGAGAAGAAGTCGTGGTTCGCTGTCGAAGTTGAAATGCCGTTCATCACGATTGGATTCACATCCTCAGCAGTATCGGGGAAGAGTGGATCTTGGCCCAAGTTCATTAAGGCTTTGTTAGCGTTGTAACGGATAAAGGTTAGGACGTCCTCAGTCCAACCAATCTGGTCGTACAATAAGTGCGTGTATTTCTCTTCGTTGGCATAGAGCTTGTAAAGTAAATCATATAACCAATTCTTCAAATCTTCCTGCTTGTCCTTTGGCAATTGGTTGTAGCCGATTTGGAATTTGTAACCAATGTAGGTTCCATGAACGGACTCGTCCCGTAAAATCAATTTGATGATTTCGGCAACGTTAGGAATCTTGTTATGACCAAGATACCAGAGTGGGGTGTAGAAACCAGAATAGAAGAGGAAAGTTTCTAGGAAGACGCTGGCAACCTTCTTCTTAAGTGGATCCGGTTCGCTGACGTAAATGCCATGGATCTTGAGTGCCTTATTCTGGAGAAATTCTTCAGTATCACTCCAGTCGAAGATTTCATCAATTTGTTCAGGCGTGTTCAATGTTGAAAAAATTGATGAATAACTCTTGGCATGAACTGATTCCATGAATTGAATGTTATTCAATACGGCCGTTTCATGCTGAGTTTGGACGTCTTTTCGCAAAGATGCCATGCCTTCTTGAGATTGAAGCGTATCAAGCAGGGTCAGGCCGCCAAAGACGTGACCAACGACCCATTGGTGATCTTCATCTAATGTTCGCCAGTCAGACAAATCATTGGATAGCGGAATTCGGGTATCCAGCCAAAATTGTTCAGTCAGCTTTTCCCAAGTTGCTTTGTCGATTTGATCATCGATGGCGTTCCAGTTAATTGCTTTATAATTTTCAGTCATAATTTCCCCCTAGATAACACAACTTTCACATTGATTGGAACCAACTTCTTGCTGGTCATCTGTGAACGTTCGGATGTAATAAATTGATTTTACACCTTTTTTGTGGGCGTAGTTACGAAGAATGTTAAGATCACGAGTCGTCATCTTGTCTGTCCGGCCATCCTTCCATTCATATAAACCGGCTGGGATGGTTGAACGCATAAATAACGTCAACGCCATTCCCTGATCAATATGTTCTTGAGCAGCGGCATAAATATCGATCACTTTTCGCATATCCATATCATAAGCTGAGGTGTAGTAAGGCATCGTGTCATTAGAGAGATAGGGTGCTGGATAATAAATCTTGCCAATCTTAGATTCCTGCCGCTCTTCAATTCGGTTAATAATGGGATGTAGGCTCGCGGTGGTGTCATTAATATATGAAATTGAACCGTTGGGGGCAACTGCTAAACGGTTTTGATGATATAGGCCGTACTTCATGACGGATTCCTTCAAGGCTTCCCAGTCTTCTTTTGTTGGGATCATATCATCGGCAAACAATACTTTTACTTTATCAGAGGTTGGGGCGAAAGATTTTGTAAAATATTTATCAAAATAGCTACCGTCAGCATATTTGCTCTTGTCAAAGTTATCAAAAGTTTTGCCACGTTCTTTGGCAATCTTGTTGGAGGCAACCAAGCTCCAATAATTCAGTAGCATAAAGTAAGTGCTGGTGAATTCGATTGATTCCGGAGAACCGTAGTGCATATGATGCTTGGCAAAGAAACTGTGAAGCCCCATTGCGCCTAAACCGATTGAATGAGATTCATGGTTGCCCTTTTGAATAGAAGGGACAACGTCGATATTAGAGTGGTCAGTGACATAGGTTAGCGCTCGAACCATGGTCTCGATTGAATGCCCGAAGTCACTGGCGTTCATCATGTTGTTGATATTAGTTGAGCCTAAATTACAAGAAATGTCTTTACCCAGTCTGATGTAGTGCTGCTCATTATCAACGGTTGAAGGTGTTTGAACTTGTAAAATTTCAGAACAGAGATTGCTCATGACGATTGTCCCATCAATCGGGTTAACCCGGTTGGCTGTATCAATATTGATGATATATGGATACCCGGATTCTTGTTGAAGCTTGCTAATTTCAGTTTCAAGGTCCCGTGCTTTAATCTTTGTTTTCTTGATACTGTCATTAGCCACCATGTTGTCATACTCTTTTGTGATGTCAATGTATGAGAATGGTTGACCATATTCACGTTCCACGTCGTATGGGCTAAATAAGTACATGTCGGCGTCCGCCTTGATGAGCTCGTAGAATTTATCTGGAACCGTCACTCCAAGTGATAGGGTCTTCAAACGAATCTTTTCGTCCGCGTTTTCTTTCTTGGCACCCAAAAATGAAATAATATCTGGGTGAAAGACTGATAAATAAACGACTCCGGCACCTTGGCGCTGACCTAATTGGTTAGAATAGGAGAAACTGTCTTCCAATAATTTCATAACCGGAACAACGCCTGATGCGGCGCCTTCAATGTGCTTGATGGGATCGCCAGCAGCTCGCAAATTTGAAAGGTTGATGCCAACTCCGCCGCCAATTCTGGACAATTGTAAGGCAGAATTAATCGTTCGACCGATTGTGTTCATATCGTCGGTTGTTTGAATCAAGAAACACGAAACAAATTCGCCTCGATTTTCCCGACCCGCATTTAAGAAAGATGGAGTTGCCGGCTGGTATCGTTGGTGAATAATTTCATCAGCTAAATTCATTGCCAGATTTTCATCGCCGTCAGCGAAATAGAGGGCATTCACGGCAACCCGATCCAGGAATGTTTCCAGATATGAATCATTATCATTTGTCTTCAAAGCATATTGGGCATAAAACTTGTAAGCCGCCATGAATGATTTAAAATGAAAGTCCTGTTCCTTAAGATAGGTGTACAACTTTTCAATAAAACTGAAGTCGTATTGGTTGATAAAGTCTTTTTCATAATAATTGTGATTAATCAAGTAATCAAAACGATCTTTGAGGCTGTCAAATTTAACCAAGTTTGGGCCAACGTTTTTGTCTAAAAAGGCTTGCAGGGCCTCTTGATCTTTTTGCAATGGAATTTGGCCGTTAACCGGGATATTGATCTCGTTATTTAAGTCAAAATAGGATGTGTCCGTTAAGTTGTGAAGTGACATAGTTTGAACCACGCTTTCTTAAATTTGCGAATAAAATAAGCGAGACCAAATGTGGTTTCGCCCGTAAGTACTTAAGTGAATATGGTAGAATGAATAATGATTTCTTATCCGGCGATTGACTGAAGTTGATCTGGTCGGAAACCACTGAATGCTTGCTTGCCGTCAACATCGACAACGGGAACTGCCATGAAACCGCGTTTTTTAAGGTAATCGACATATTGTGGTTGTTCGTTGATATTGTGTTCTTCGAAGTCAACATTGTGTTCAGTCAGGTAACGCTTAGTCATTTTACACTGCATACAGTTGTTTTTTGAATATAAAGTAATTTTTGACATTTGAATCATCTTCCCCTTCAACTCGTTTTTGATTTATGCTTACAGTTTACACTAACTGGCAGAAAAATCAACGATAAGAACACAATATATTGTGATTTTAAAACTTGTATCCACCAAATATGGGATCTCTCCCAAAAAAGAGAACAGGAGCTATTTTATGAGTGATAACCAATTTTATTATTCCAAGAATCCGGATGTTGCCTCAAATCCGTTGACATGGAACTTTTCGTTGCTAGGAAACAACTTAACGTTCACTTCAGACAACGGAGTGTTCTCCAAGCACACGGTTGATTATGGAAGTCGGGTGCTTGTTAAAAATGTGAACTATGATCTGATTCCCGCTGGTAAAATTCTTGATCTGGGAACCGGCTACGGGCCAATCGGCATCGCAATTGCCAAGGCCTTCCCTAAACGAGAAGTTGATATGGTTGACGTCAACGAGCTGGCCTTATCGTTGGCTCAGAAAAACGCCAGGGATAATCGAGTCGACAACGTTCACATTTTTACCAGTGATGTTTATGACCAAGTGACCGATCAGTATGCCGCGGTTGTTACCAACCCGCCTGTCCGAGCTGGTAAAAAAGTTGTTGATGCAATGATCACAGGCGCCAGTGACCACTTGGTTCCAAACGGGACGTTGACCGTTGTGCTGCAAAAGAAACAGGGTGCCCCATCCGCCAAAAAATTGATGACTCAAATCTTTGGTAACTGCACGATTGTGAAGCGGGATAAGGGTTACTACATTTTGCAAAGCGTCAAACAGTGAGGTTGATTGATGACAACTTCGATTAATGAACAATACATGCGAGCTGCACTTGTTGAAGCACAAAAGGCATTTGTGATTGGTGAGGTTCCAATTGGGGCGGTTGTGGTGCACGACGGTGTGATTATCGGCCGTGGCCACAACTTGAGGGAGCATTTAAACGATGGGGTTGCCCATGCAGAAATTATGGCCATCCAGGAAGCTTGCGGGATGCTCCAGAGCTGGCGATTAATCGATTGTGATTTATATGTAACGATTGAGCCGTGTCTCATGTGTTCGGGGGCAGTTGTCAATTCACGTATCCGTTCAGTTTATTTTGGCTCAAGGGATCCTAAGGCCGGTGCAGTACGAAGTTTGTATCAGGTGTTAGAAGACAATCGGCTGAATCATCAGGTAAACGTGACCGAAGGAATCCTCAGCAAGCAGTGTTCACAGATCATGAAAGACTTCTTTAAAGCAGCTCGAAAAAGAAAAAAGAAAAACTGACTGGAAATTTTTCTCATAGTAAGTTATGATAGATATTGCCGCAAGGCCCTGAGACAAGGGTCGGGTTACGAACTGTGTCAGATCCGGAAGGAAGCAGCACTAAGTATCATCGACCTTGTGTCTCTTGATTATGAACTTTAGACTCCCAGCAGAGATGCTGGGAGATTTTTTTGTGAAGTGCCCAGATCAAAGTGGGAGTAATTGGAGGGGCAATCGCCAAGCAAATCAATCCTTTATAATTTCAACAATCAGCTGAGAAGGCAACCAAGTTGAGAATGATCAACTTCTTCAGCCACATTTGTATTGGCATTATTCTTCATTTCATCATATAATTATTTAGACGTTTTTATTAGATGTTTTTAAAAGTTGGCTATCTTTTTTGGAGGGTTTAGTAATGAGCTATCAAGCTTTATACCGGGTATGGCGACCACAGCGATTCGATGAAATCGTCGGTCAGGCAATCATTACACGTACGTTAAAAAACGCCTTGATTACTAAACAAATTAGTCATGCATATCTATTTACCGGCCCGCGAGGAACCGGGAAGACTTCAGCAGCTAAAATTTTTTCCAAAGCTGTGAACTGCCATTATTTAAAGGACGGCGAACCTTGTAATGAGTGTGAAACTTGTAAGGCAATTAATGATGGAAGTCTCAACGATGTTATTGAGATTGATGCGGCATCTAACAATGGGGTTGAAGAAATCCGTGATATTAGAGATAAAGCAAAATATGCGCCCACTCAGGCTGATTACAAGGTTTACATTATTGATGAAGTTCATATGCTTTCAACAGGCGCGTTTAATGCGCTGCTAAAAACGCTGGAGGAGCCGCCTGCTAATGTGATTTTTATTTTGGCGACGACGGAGCCTCACAAGATTCCCGCAACTATTATTTCACGAACCCAGAAGTTTGATTTTAAGCGAATCAAACCCAAAGATATTCTGGAACGAATGGAATACATCCTGCAACAGAAGAAAGTTGACTATGATGACAAGGCACTGAAGTTGATTGCCAAAGCGGCTGAAGGTGGGATGCGCGACGCCCTTAGTATTTTGGATCAGGCAATGTCTTACGGGGATAATCAAATTACCTACGAAAATGCCCTGTTAGTTACTGGCAGTGTCACTAATGATTTGCTAACAACTTACATGGATCAGGTTCATCAAAAAGATACCAAAAGCGCGTTGATAACCGTTCAAAAGATCCTGGATGGCGGCAAGGATGCCAGTCGGTTTGTTGAAGATTTGACCAGTTACTGCCAAGACATTCTTCTTTATCAGCAGGATCCACAAATGGTCGAACAGATGGAACTGGGAGTCGTCGATGAGAAATTCAAGACGCTGAGTACTGAAATCAGTGATCAAGATATTTATCAAATGATTAATGAACTCAATGACATCTCCAATTCACTCAGATACACAGCTCATCCGGACGTTTATTTGGAAGTGTTGACAGTTAAGATTACACATTTAGACGAGCAGACAGCTGTTGCTTCTCGACCTGCACCACAGCCGGTCCAGAATGCACCAGAAATTGACAGTAGAATTGAAAAATTGACCACCCAGGTTGCCCAATTGCAACAGGAAATTGAGCAATTACGAAAGACACCGGCAACTGGATCAGAGAGTCCTTCAGCTCCGGCTGTGGCAGCTTCCAAGTCGGTTGAGGCTAAGCCGGTTAACGCACACGTTGAGATCGCCAAAATTTATCCCATTTTAGGATCGGCTACCCGTCAGCAATTAAACCAATTCAAAGAAGTTTGGCCGGATTTAATGAATTCACTATCAGTTACGCAACGAGCCGTCATGCACGTTTCCAAACCGGTTGCGGCGAGTGCCGATGGGGTGATTGTAGCATTCGATTATTCGTTCTTGTATCAGAAGGCTCAAGGGGATACAGAACTAAAGGATGCCCTTGGGAATAACCTGGATCGGATTGTCGGCAAAGCCCCTCAGATTGTGTTTGTGCCTGAAAATCAATGGCCGGATATTCGAAGTGAGTATTTGAAGAATCACAAGGATCAAATTGCCGGTGGCGGAAAGCAGGAAGCAGATGATCCAGACCCAAAAGCCCATCCTAGCGATGATGGGAACAAGAACCCCGTCGTTAAGAAAGCTGAAGAGTTGTTTGGTAAAGAAATTTTAGATATTAAAAACGATTAAAGTGGAGGAAAATGACTTATGATGAATGGTATGAACAGAAACAAAATGATGAAGCAAATGAAAAAAATGCAAAAACAATTAGCAGAGGAACAAGAAAACTTAAAAGAACAAGAATTCACTGGGGTTGCGCCAGATGATATGGTTAAGGTCACCTTTAATGGCGAACGAAAAATGACTGACATTCAAATCAAGCCAGAAGCAATTGACCCAGATGACCCAGAAATGCTTGCTGATTTAGTATTGGCCGCTGTGAATGACGGCTTGGCTGCCGTTGAGAAAACGACGCAACAAACTTTAGGTAAATACACAAAGGGACTTCCTGGAATGTAATCCTGATTTAGAAGGGAAAACTATGCAATATCCTGAACCAATCGCAAAATTAATTGAGAGTTACATGAAACTGCCGGGAATCGGAAGCAAAACCGCTACCCGACTGGCCTTTTATACCGTTGATATGAATGAGGACGATGTTGCCGATTTTTCTAAAGCACTCATGGCAACCAAAAAAGATCTCTATTACTGTTCAATCTGTGGGAATTTGACCGATGAAGATCCATGTGAAATTTGTCGTGATAAGAATCGCGATCAATCGACCATTTTAGTAGTTGAGGAACCTAAAGATGTGATGGTGATGGAACGAGTTCAAGAATATCACGGCTTGTACCACGTGCTACATGGCGTTTTATCACCGATTGAAGGTAAAGGCCCAGAAGATCTTAACATCAGTTCGCTCATTAAACGGCTGCAAAAAAATAAAGCCGTTAAAGAAGTGATTGTTGCCACTAATGCGACTCCTGAAGGCGAAGCAACCGCCATGTATTTGAGTAAGCTAATTAAACCTGCCGGCATCAAAGTGACCCGTCTCGCCCATGGATTGTCGGTTGGATCTGACATTGAGTATGCCGACGAGGTAACACTATTTAAGGCAGTTGAAGGACGAACGGAAATTTAGTAGGAGGTCGAAACGATGTTTTTTAACCGGTTAAAGCGGCGTGATGTTAAAACTGAATACGACCAACGGCTTCTCGAGCTAATTAATAACTTAAAAGAAGAGTGGGATCATGCCGCCCAGACTCAAAATGCTGTTGCTGACAGTGACATTGAGATGGAGCAGGAAACTGCTTTAGCAAGACAGAAATATTTCTTCATATATAAAGAAGCTCGAATCAGAAAAATTAAGAACAACCAAATTCAACCATCCGTTATTAGCTACGATCGGAACGATTTTGAATCCTAGAGAGTAGGCTGGCTGGGTGTAGTTGGAGAACTCGGTGAGTCTGGGGCTTCAATATCAAAGAGTGACTGATATTTAATCGTGGATTGAGCGATCAAGAATGAAATGCACAGTTAAATGAAAGATCACTCTTTTCTTTTGAAATAGACAGGTAAAACAACATATCGTACAATTGAGTTAAATTAAGAAGTGAGGGAATTGTTTTGAAGGGTAAGTTTATAACATTTGAAGGACCCGATGGCGCTGGCAAAACTTCCGTTATGAACAAGGTGGTTGAACAATTTGATCAAGAGATTGGCGATCAATTGTTAGTGACCAGAGAGCCTGGCGGCAACAAGATCTCCGAGGAAATTCGACGAGTGATCCTAGATCGGGATAACACCGAAATGGATTATCGAACCGAAGCATTACTGTACGCTGCTGCTCGAAGGCAACATTTAATTGAAACAATTTTGCCGGCGTTAGCTGTCGGTAAGCTAGTCCTTTGTGATCGTTACGTGGACAGCTCGGTCGCTTATCAAGGATCCGGTCGCCAAATTGGAATGGCACAAGTTGCCAAAATGAATGAATTTGCCACTGAACAATTACTTCCTTATAAGACAATTTATTTTGATATTCCTGTAGAGGTTGGGCTAAAACGAATTGAGAAGCACCGGGACAGTAGTAAAATTGATCGCTTAGATGTCGAAACCACTGCTTTTCATCAACGGGTTCATAAGGGTTATACGGCAATTAGGGCGGCTAATCCCGATCGATTTGTAACAATTGACGCTACCCGGCCATTTCAACAAGTTGTGACAGACACCATTGAGACAATTCATCAAATTGCAGCCGAGTATTTTAAGGAGAGTTGATTTATGAAATTAGTAATCGCGATCGTTCAAGATAAAGATGCTAACAAGCTACGGTCAGTCTTTGTTGCCCATGATATTATTGCTACCCGTTTCTCCACCACTGGAAGCTTCTTGCGCTCAGGGAACACGACCTACTTGATTGCAATCGATGATGACAAAGTCGACCTAACTCTTGAGCTCATCAAGGAAACTTGCTCAGCCCGTCAGCAATTTATGACACCGCCAGTGAGCCTGAATGGCGATACCGCAGAGCACACATTTCCGATTGAGGTTCAAGTTGGTGGGGCGACCGTGATGGTGTTGCCGATTGATCAATTCCACCAGTTTTAGAAGGGAAATTCATGGCAGAAAATATTGTCCAGGTTGCCAAGGAAAAACAGCCACAACTATTTAAGCAATTTATGAATTTAGTTAATCAAGATGAACTGTCTCATGCATACCTCTTCACAGGCGAAGAGGGGGCGGGGCAGTTTGCCGTCGCGATGGGAGTCGCTATGCGGTTATTCTGCACAAATGTCACGAATGGTGTCCCGTGTGGAAAATGTCCTGAATGTATCCGAATTATGCATTACGATCATCCGGATGTTGTCGTGACCAAGCCTGATGGTCAGAGTATTAAGGTCGACCAAATTCGTCACGTTAAAAGTGAATTCACTAAAAGTGCGATGGAGGGCTCCAAAAAGGTCTTCATTATTTCGGATGCCGAAAAGATGACAACTGGAGCAGCAAACAGTTTGTTAAAATTCATTGAAGAGCCGACAGGCAATGTTGTCAGCTTTTTGATCAGTCAAAATCGCAATCTTGTCTTACCAACGATCATTTCTCGAACTCAAGTGGTTGAGTTTCCGAGCTTAAGCAAGCCGCAAATGGTTGCCGAATTACAACAAAGTGGCGTTTTGCCTAGCCAGGTTAATCTATTAATGGCGATTACAAATAGTCGTCGTGAAATTGATGACTTACTCAAAGATAATTGGTTTGGTGAGATGCAACAGCTGATTTCAAAGTGGTTTGGTTATTTGGTGAAGGGAAACTTGATGGCAATGCCGTTCATTCAAATGTCGATCATGCCAATCGTTGGTAATAAGGATCGGCAGCGAGTGGTTCTAACCATGATGATCAACATTTTTGATGATGTTTTGGAGATGAAGTACGGGACGCTTAGTGATGATCAATCAAAATTTCCTTCGGTCAACGATCAGATGCATCAAGCTGTAACAGAATGGACTTCCGGGCAGCTCATGAAGATGTTTGATGAGTTGTTGGCCATGAATGACCAAATGAAGGTGAACGTGAATTTCCAGAATATTATTGAATCGACTACCTTGAATATCCTAAAAATTGCCAAGTCGTCGTTTATTGAAAGGTGATAAAATCGTGGAATCTCAAAGTTTATATGATGCATTAAAAGAGATGGATACCCGACTTAACGCCACAGCGGTTAATTTCTCACATTTGCATGAATCGTTAATTGAATTGATGGAGAAAAATGCCGAATTGGAAATTGAAAACCAACATTTAAGGGAACGAGTAACCGAGATTACCGAAAAAGTAGGGCAAAATTCTCCACAATTATCGAAATCACGTAAAAATCTTGAGAAGTTGTATAATGAAGGATTCCATGTCTGCAACGAGTATTATGGTAAACGCCGCGAAAATGATGAAGACTGTATTTTTTGTACTGACATTATCTATGGTCGCAGAGATTAGGGGATAATCGTGGAAACACAAAAAAGTTTTGATTCGTCAACTCAATATGGCAGTTTATATTTAGTGCCAACGCCAATTGGCAATTTGTCTGATATGACGTTCCGAGCAGTTCAAATCCTCAAAGAGGCGGATTTGATTGCTTCTGAAGACACTCGGAATACCCAAAAGTTACTCAATCATTTTGACATTGAAACTAAGCAAATCAGTTTTCATGAACACAATACTGCTCAGAGGATTCCTGAATTGATCGCTAAGTTAAAACAGGGGATAACGATTGCCCAGGTGAGTGACGCAGGGATGCCTTCGATCAGCGATCCTGGTCATGAATTGGTGGTTGAATGTATCAAGCAATCAATCAATGTGGTTCCATTACCTGGTGCTAATGCGGGGATTACGGCTTTAATTGCCTCTGGCGTTTCTCCGCAACCCTTCTACTTTTATGGCTTTTTGTCCCGTAAGCCAAAGGAACAACGAGAAGAACTCATGGAATTACAAAATCGACCGGAAACCCTGATTTTCTATGAAGCGCCTCATCGGCTAAAAAAGACGTTAAAGTCGCTATTAACACAACTTGGTGCACAACGGAAGGCTGCGCTTTGCCGTGAATTGACTAAGAAACACGAAGAATTTATTCGTGGTAATTTAGCTGTCTTGTATGAATGGGCAGATTCTACTGAAATTCGTGGGGAATTTGTTATTATAGTAGCGGGTAATGCAAATCCTGAGATTGAACATGATGACCCACTTGAAGGGATGAGCGTTAATCAGCAAGTTGATTTCCACATCAAGAATGGCTTATCGGTTAACGAGGCGATCAAACGGGTTGCCAAAGATCATAACTTAAAAAAGCAAGTAATTTATAACGAATATCACGACATCAAGTAAACGGAAAGAAGAAGTGTCCATGGCTGCCAAACAATTTAGCGAGTTCCATACCATTCCATTCTATGAATGTGATGTTAATAATAACATTACCATTCCCATGCTCATCAATGTGCTAATTTTAGCTTCTGAGCATCAAAATGAGTCGTTGGAAGTCGATCAAGCCGCACTTATCTCTAAGTACGGCATTGGTTGGGTCGTGATTTCATACTCGATTAAAATTAATCAGTTACCTAAAAATAGGGATACGGTCAAAATGACAACCAGAGGAACTTCTTATAATCGTTACTTTGCCTACCGAGAATTCTGGCTACAGGATGAGCAAGGCAATGAACTGGTTAAGGTTGAAAGCATTTGGGTATTAATGGACGAAGAAAAGCGGAAGATTACCCCCATGACCCCCGAAATCATTGCTCCATACCAATCTGAAAAAGTTAAACGAGTGCCTCGGCTACCTCGGCCAAAAATTATTAAGGATTTAACTAAGGCGGATTCTAAAAAATACCAAGTTCGCTGCAGTGATATTGATTTTAATGGTCATGTGAATAACGCTCATTATTTGGAGTGGATGTTGGACTCTTTACCAATGGCATTTTTAGACAGTCACACACCAGCCCAAATTGATATTCGTTTTGATAATGAAGTCAAATACGGCAATATTGTCACGAGTTCAGTAGTTGTCGATTCTGAAGATAATGATAAAATTAAAACAATCCATGAGGTGACTTCAAACGACGCCATTTCTGCAAGTGCAACGTTTGTTTGGAATGATAGATAATAAGGCAAGGGTAAATAAAAACAATGAAAATTTTAGCAATTGATACTTCCAATCGACCACTTTCGGTGGCGGTTTTGGATGATGACCATTTATTAGCACAAACAAACATTACAACTCATCGAAAACATGCCGAATTTTTGATGCCAATTATTGAGGATTTAGTCAGCAAATCTGACCTCAAACCGAACGACTTAGATCGAGTCGTCGTTGCTGCCGGGCCTGGATCTTATACAGGCATTCGAATGGCCGTGACTGCAGCTAAGACGATCGCCGCGACTTTGGAAATTCAGTTAACGATGGTTTCTAGTTTGTTAACCCTTTGTCTTAATGTGTCTCAACCAGGTGTTCTGGTCAATCCAATCTTTGATGGGCGGAATCAGAATATGTTCACTGGCTTATATCAAATTGGTGATGACGGTAACCCAATCGAATTGATCGAGGATCAACATATCAATTTGGACCAGTGGTTAGAATTACTTGAACCTTATAATCAGAGGATTATGATTGTTGGGGATACCGATGCTTTCGAGGAGGGGATGCGTCACGCATTAGGAGATCGACTCATTGTTGCAGACAAGTTGGCCGATCTTCCTAATGCTGCTCGTTTAGGACTTTATGGCAAACAGGTTGATCCGGTTACGAACGTCGATGCCGTCGTACCAAGCTATTTACGATTAACCAAAGCTGAAGCGGATTGGAAAAAGCTTCATCCCAACGGGGATACGCACAATTATGTTGAAAAAATTTAAAAATTGGTTTAACAAAAATTTTTATAATAAAGATGCTCAACTCCGCGAACGATATCTTGACATTAAAAATCACGATGTTGAAATCAACGGAATTAAGTATTTTTTGGCCAAAGCAATGATTCCCGATATTCCGGAAATTTTGGGGATTGAGCGATCTGTATATGGTGGTCAAACTCCCTGGGACGACCGCGCTTTTCGAAGTGAACTGATGCGAAAAAACGATCGCCTTTACCTGGTTTTGCGCAGAAATGACTGGTTAGTTGCATTTATCGGTTGTTCTTTAAATGACCATACAAAGGATTGTCATATCACGAACGTGGCGGTTGCCCCCAATTTTCAGAATCATGGATTGGGGTACTTTTTGGTCACAACCATTATTAAAAAAGCCCGCCAGATGGAATATGATAAGGTTACTCTTGAAGTACGGGTTAGTAATACTCGTGCCCAGAAGCTGTACCGAGACATCGGTTTTGTGGATAACGGGCTTAAGAAAGATTATTATTATAACGATCGAGAAGATGCCCTTAATATGATTTTGGACATTACAAAAATTGGTTAATGAATAAAGAAATGAGATGAACTTATTGACTAGAGATTTAATTCTCTCCTTTGAAAGCAGCTGCGATGAGACCTCCGTTGCGGTAATTGAAAATGGTGACACCATTCTTTCCAATATTGTGGCCACTCAAATAAAAAGTCATCAGCGGTTCGGTGGAGTGGTGCCGGAAGTTGCCAGTCGTCATCACATTGAGCAAATTACCGGTTGTATTAAAGATGCCCTAAAGCAGGCTAAAGTGAGCTATGATGATCTGACCGCGGTTGCTGTTACATATGGGCCAGGTTTAGTCGGCGCTCTTTTGATCGGGGTAACTGCTGCTAAAGCGGTTGCTTGGGCGCATCATTTACCACTTATTCCCGTTAACCATTTGGCAGGTCATATTTATGCTGCTCATTTAGTTGAACCCATTGAATTTCCAGCGATGGCATTGGTTGTTTCAGGTGGTCATACAGAGCTAGTTTACATGCCTGAAGAAAATAGATTTGAAATTATAGGTGAAACTCGGGATGATGCAGCGGGCGAAGCTTACGATAAAATTGGTCGGGTCCTTGGCATTAATTATCCAGCCGGAAAGCCGGTTGATGAGATGGCGCATCGTGGTCACGATACGTTTGACTTTCCAAGAGCAATGGATACCGACGACAACTTTGATTTTAGCTTTAGCGGGCTGAAAAGCGCGTTTATTAACACCGTTCATCATGCAGATCAAATCCACAAAGAATTGAATAAAGAGGATCTGGCAGCTAGTTTCCAACAAGCTGTTGTCGATGTGTTATCTGATAAGACTGTCCGCGTGCTGCATGAGTATCCCGTCAAACAGTTGATTCTTGCAGGTGGGGTTGCGGCCAATCGCGGCCTTCGTGATCGGCTGACAGCTGACATGAAACAGTTTCCAAATACAAAGTTGGAGCTGGTACCACTCTCATTGTGTGGTGATAATGCCGCAATGATTGGTGCTGCCGGAGAAATGCTGTATCAGCATGGTGTCCGAGCAGACGCAACGCTGAATGCAGATCCGGGGTTGGAGTTTGATTGGATTAAAGAGCCAGTCAAATAATTCTGTGGCTAAAAAACACGAGGTCAAAGACAGCGGCAACGCTTCGTTTCGGATCTCGTGTTCTTTTATTGTAACCATGTATTTCAAATGACAATCAGCTAAGGCTGACTATGATGATTTCATAGTAAGCACTAAATAATTGGACGTATTCAAAAAGGCATTCGAGCATGTTATTCTTCAGATAACACAATCGAATGCCTTTTT
>NZ_JAHPPD010000041.1 GCF_019061365.1 Lentilactobacillus dabitei | reverse complement strand
CAGCGCCGATAAGCTATCGACTCCGTGCCGCCTAGGAAAGACAAGCAAATATTTACTTTAACTTTTGGGGTACACCTCAATCCAACCTCTTTATTCTCACTATTCATATTACATCAACCGCTATTAAAAGCGAATGATTTGGTTTGATAAAATTAAACTTGAGCTTTATTGCTTGAACGATGAGCCTCAATATACTTAAAGGCTTGTTGGCCGGCAATCCCGCCCTCACCGACAGCAGTTGCAATTTGGCGAAGTTCTTTTTCACGAACATCTCCAATCGCATAGACACCAGGGATTGAAGTCTCCATTTGGTCATCAGTTTTAATCCAGCCATCGGCGTCGGTAATCTTCAAACTCTTGAAGGGTTCAGTCATTGGCAGTAAGCCAACGTAGATAAACACTCCTGACGTTTCAATGGTAGAATCTTCATCAGTCTGATTGTTATGAACCTTGACAGCAGTGACTTTTGTATCATCACCAACGACCTCAGTCACGTTAGTATTCCAAACAAAATCAATTTTGTCGTTGGCAAATGCCCGATCTTGAATCACTTGCTGAGCGCGCAATTGATCACGGCGATGGATCACAGTGACATGATCAACAATCCCTGCAAGATAGGAAGCTTCTTCGATTGCAGAATCGCCACCACCTACAACCACAACGTGCTTATTCTTAAAGAAGGCACCATCACATACAGCACAGTACGAAACACCCTTGCCGCCATATTCTTTTTCGCCAGGAATACCGAGTTTCTTGTACTCAGAGCCAGTTGCAATAATCACAACTTTAGCTTCCAATTCATCGCTCTCAGTTTTAATGACCTTGGTGTCACCATGGTCTTCAATTGACTGCACAGCACCATAAACATATTCAGCTCCAAAATTGATCGAACTGTCATACATATTTTGAGCAAGGTCAGGTCCCATGATTGATTTAAAGCCGGGATAGTTTTCGATTGAAGCAGTATTGTTCATTTGGCCACCGTAAATTCCACGATCAATCATCGCAACGGATAGATTGGCCCGGGATGCGTAGAGGGCAGCCGTCATCCCACCGGGGCCGGCGCCGATAATAACGACATCATATTGTTTTGCCATTTAAATCCTCCTTTGTTGAAACATTGATACTCACGAAGTTAAAGTTACTATGAATTAGTAAGTCTGTCCAGCAATTAGCTCTTACTTGGCTTATCTTCGTCAGCAAGTTGTTTACCAAGATCTTTGAGATAAGCTCGCAAGCCATCCGCAATTTCCGGATGCCTAAGGCCAAAGATAATGTTGGTTTTGAGCCAACTTAATTTGTTACCCGTATCAAAGCGGCTACCCATAAATTCATGAGCAAAAACCCGCTGTGTCTGGTTCAATTCATCAATTGCTGAGGTCAGTTGGATTTCACCAGAGTCATCTGGTTTAGCGTGTTCCAAAATCCCAAAAATTTCAGGAGTCAACAAGTACCGGCCAATAATGGCCAAGTCACTTGGAGCCTTTTCTGGAGAGGGTTTTTCAACGAATTTCTTAACGTTAAATAATCCTGGGCGAACTTCTTCAGACGGATCAATCACGCCATATTTTGAAATATCTTTATGGGCAACCCGCTTAACCGCCAAAGTAGAAGCGCCAGTCTCCTGGAAACTGTTCATGAGTTGCTTTGTCAATGGGACTTTGTCTTCCATCACATCATCACCCAGCATGACCACAAACGGCTCATTGCTGATGAAGCTGCGGGCGGTGTAAATGGCATCCCCTAATCCTCTTGGATGAGACTGGCGGATGAAGTAAATATTCATATCGTTAGTCTTGCGAATAGTCTCCAAAATTTGGTTCTTATGGCGTTCTTCCAAATTCATTTCCAATTCGGGGTTGGAATCAAAATGGTCTTCAATTGACCGTTTCCCTTTGCCAATCACGATGACAATATCTTTAATGCCTGATTTTTTGGCTTCCTCAACGATAAATTGAATGGTTGGGGTGTCCACAATTGGTAACATTTCTTTTGGTAGTGCCTTGGTTTCGGGTAAAAAACGGGTTCCAAGTCCTGCTGCCGGAATGACTGCTTTGGTTACTTTTCTCTGCATTTTATCTGTCTCCCTTTCTTACCAATCAAAAATTATTCGATTTCTGAACGCCCTTCACGGGTCATCAATTGATTAATGGTTTCTTTGATGTCAGCACCATCGTATAGCACATGGTAAATCGCACTTGTGATTGGCATGTCAACACCCCGTTGCTTAGATAGTTCATAAGCAGCCCGGGTTGTGGCAATTCCTTCAATCACCATGCCCATGTTCTTAACCACTTCATCAAGGGACTTACCTTGACCCAGTTCATTACCAGCCCGCCAATTTCGTGAATTACGACTGGTAGCCGTCACAATAATATCACCAACTCCGGATAGCCCAATGAAGGTCAATGGGTTGGCTCCAAATGAAGTCCCAAGACGAGAAATTTCTGCCAAGCCTCGGGTCATCAGAGCCGCTTTGGCGTTATCTTTATAACCGAGGCCATACAAGGCACCAGCGCCCAGCGCAATAATGTTCTTCAATGCAGCACCGGTTTCAACCCCGATCACGTCATCACTTGTATAAATTCGGAAGTAATTATTCATGAACAATCCCTGAATATCTTTGGCCGCCTTTTGATTATCACTGGCAACGGTCACTAAGGTGATGTCTTTTCTCACAACATCTTCAGCCTGACTCGGTCCCGAAATGACAGAAATTGACTTCCGATTTTTAGGATCAATTTCTTGTGAAAGGACTTGTGATAACCGGAGATAAGTTTTCTCTTCAATCCCCTTAGACGCATGAATGATGTTCACGTATTGATCCCGATCGGCCAAGATTTTGGCAACCTGTTTGGCTACTGATCGGGTGACCTGAGTTGGCACAACAAACAGTATGTAATCAACCCCGTCAATTGCTTCTGCCAAATTGTTGTAAGAAATAATGGAATCAGAAAAGGTGAAGTCTTTAATATACTTGGAATTTGTGTGATCTGTGTTGAATTCTTTGACCTGATCAGGATTGTATGACCATAGTTTGACATCCGAGCCATTTTCATCCAGCAAGTTGGCCAACACGCTGCCCCATGATCCGGCACCGAGTACTGCAATTTTTTTAGACATTATTTTTCTCCTTTATTGGCGTTGTTTTACTTCTGAGGTTTGTCCCCTCTAAATACCAGGGATTCACCTGATTCCTCCGGCGATAAACAATTAAGGCAATTGCCCCGAAGAAAAGAATAATTGACAAAATTTGTGACACCCGCAAATTAAACAGCATCAAGCTATCTGTCCGCATTCCTTCGACGAAGAATCTACCGAACGAATACCACATCACGTAGGTAAGAAATACCTCTCCTTGTTTGAACAAGTGAGGGTTGTGCCGCAATGTCATCAAAACGCAAAATCCTAGCAGGCTCCAAATTGATTCATACAAAAAGGTTGGTTGACGGTACGCACCTCCAATATTCATTTGAGTAATAATGAAATCTGGTAGATGTAATGCCTGCAAATAATGCAGGGTGGTCACTTTTCCGAACGCTTCTTGATTCATAAAATTGCCCCAGCGACCAATTGATTGCGCCAGAATCACGGTTGGAGCGGCAACATCAAGCATCAACCAAACTGGAATAAAGCGGTTGCGACAAAACCAGATAACCACGATCATTGCCCCAATCAGCGAGCCATAAATGGCAATTCCACCGTCCCAAATCTTGATAATTTCACCGGGATTGGCTTGGTAATACGGCCACTGAAAGATGACATAATATAACCTGGCACAAATCAAGGCTGCCGGCAGCGCCCATAAAATCATATCATAAATATCATCGGGATTGATACCACGTTTCCTACCCTCGGTAACGGCGAGGTAAACCGCTAAAATGACACCACTGGCAATAATGATTCCATACCAGTGAACTTCAATTGGCCCTAAATTAAAAGCAATTGGGTTGAGAGCCAAAGCCTTAAAATTCAACACTACATCTATCTCCCACTATCGTCGCTTTTTTTTGGATCTTCGCCAATCAGGCCTTTATTCTTTTCGGCAAGATTTTTTTCTTCTTTTTTATGCGTGGCGTCAGCCTTGCTGTTGACTTTGATCAAGTTATTCAAATTGCGATCAAAGGTTTCAGTGGCATCGTACCCCATGCTTTGCGCTCTAAAGTTCATTGCGGCCGCTTCAATAATGATTGCAAGGTTCCGACCAGTTCGAACCGGAATTGTAATCTTGGGCACATCAACGTCAAAAATAGGAACGTTTTGGGTTCCGTTACCTAAGCGATCAAACTTTGCTTCCTTAGAGTAATTCGCCAAGTGAATGATCAACGAAACATTGGTCTGACTTCTAACCGCACCGGTCCCAAACAGGGTCATGACATCGATAATCCCAATCCCACGAATTTCAAGCAAATGCCGCAGAATGGCCGGCGCAGTTCCAACCAAGGTTTGTTCATTTTGCTGGTACACTTCAACTCGGTCATCTGCGATCAAACGATGTCCTCGTTTCACCAGCTCCAAGGCAGTTTCACTCTTACCAATCCCGCTGTCTCCAGTGATCATGATTCCTAATCCGTAAACGTCCACGAGAACGCCATGGATCGACTTACGTTCTGCCAACTTATCTTCCAAATAGTTGGTCATGTTACTCAAGACCCGAGAAGTCGTTAATTTGGAACCTAAGACTGGAATATGCTCTTTCTTAGCAGCTTCTAGTAATTCTTCAGGTGGATCCAATTGAGTCGACACAACAAATGCCGGAGTCTGCGGTTGACACATCTGCTGCATGACATCCAGCAGCGCTTCATGAGTCATCCCTTTTGAGTAGGAGATTTCAGTAATTCCAAGTAATTGAATTCGTTTTGCAGGATAATAATTAAAAAATCCGGTTAATTCCAAGCCTGGTCGAGAAATATCACTTGTTGAGATCGTTCGCTCATCCAAATATTCCTTGCCATAATACACATCCAGCCTGGCATTTTCAACCAAATCGGCAACGCTCACACTATCGGCCAAATTTATCACTCCTTAATAATCACTATAATTTTAGCACGTAGACGCCATTTAGTCTTTAAGGCCGGCGAAAATATTGGGCAATAATGGTGCTGATCACAGACATCAGGATTGCCACCAGCATTGCCATCCAAAATGACGAAAACCGAAAGCCGGCACCAACAATTGCCGAGGTCATTTCCAGCATCAAACCATTGATCACAATGGAAAACAGCCCAAGGGTTAAAAAGTTAATTGGAAGTGACAAAATAGTAATAATTGGCCTTACCACCCAATTTAAGACTGCCAGGACAAGCGCGGCGATGACTGCTATCCCAACACTGGAAACATAAAAATTAGCCGGGAAAAAACCACTCAAGGCGACAAACACTAATGTGTCTACCAAAACCATTGTTAAAAATCTCACTGTCAGCCTCTTTTCTGATGATCATCAACATTTTTCTCTTCAACATCATGGATTACTTTTCGTGATTTGCGGGAGGTCCCATCAGTCGACACACCAGACCGAAACTGATTCATGAATGAGTCGCCGGTTCCATCGCTCGGGATAATCGCAATCATGACAATGTACGACAAGATTGTCAGCAGGTTGATGCCTGGTGTAAAAGCTAATACAATAAATAAAATTCTAACCAAGCTTGAGTTCCAGCCAAAATATTCCGAAATTCCGCCGAGCACACCCGAAATGACTCGGTCTGTCGATGAGCGAGTTAATTTTTTACCTGTCTTCATAAGGTTACCTCCAGTCAAATAATTCTAACTTAAGACTATCTAAAAAAGGCACTGCAATCAAGTCTGCAGTGCAAAAAACAACCATTCTTAATTTAATTCAATAATTTTACCAGTTGCTAGATAAACCGTCCACTCGCAAATGTTTGTACTATAATCGCTGATTCGACCAAGGTCTTTAGCGACATTTAAGTAAATGATCGCCGAATTCACAATATCAGGGTGCTTGGCCATTGCTTGATAGCTGGGAGCAGCGATATCGTTATACAATTGATCAATCCTTTTATCGAACAATTGAGCGGTCTGCTTAGCCTTCTTTTCGTCGGCCTCGCCATATGAATCTATCGACTCGTTGTATTGCTGACTGACTTCTTTGGTCATGGTCGCAATAATCGATTCAACCTCAGGAATTCGCTCCTCACCCTTAATATCGAGCGTTGATCTGGCAATATTTCGGGCATGGTCACCTGCCCGCTCCAAATCGGTCACTGCCTTTAAGATCCCGACAACTTCTCTTAAATCGCCGGTCACTGGTTGATACAAAGCAATCATTTCAAAGGAACGTTTTTCAATATGGATCTGGAGATGGTTAATCTCATGGTCATTGGTAACCACCGTTTCAGCAGCTTTGGTATCGTGATCAATAAATGACTGTCCAGCGTTGGCAACCGCCTGGCTCACCAATGCCCCCAATTTCATAAAATCTGCTTTTAAAGTAATAATCTCTTCGTCAAAAACTTTCCCCATGGGCGTCTCTCCTATCCAAATCGTCCGCTGACGTAATCTTCTATTTGCTTGTCATCGGGATTCACAAACATTTTGGTTGTATCATCATATTCAACGACCCGACCTTCCATGAAGAACGCAGTCTTGTCCGAAATTCGGGAAGCCTGCTGCAGGTTATGGGTCACAATAATAATAGTATAATCCTTTTTTAGTTCCAAAAGGGTATTTTCAATTTTAGCACTGGAAATTGGATCCAATGCACTGGTTGGCTCATCCATTAAAATAACAGAAGGTGATACCGCCAAAACTCTTGCGATACAGATTCTCTGCTGTTGCCCACCAGAAAACGAGAGGGCGTTGTCGTATAAATTATCTTTAACTTCGTCCCAAACAGCTGCCTGCTTGAGGCTTCGTTCAACAATGGCGTCCAACTTCTGCTTGTCACGAATACCGGCGATCCGCAGGCCATAAGTAATATTATCATACACCGAAAATGGAAACGGGTTGGGTTGTTGAAACACCATTCCAATCGACTTTCTCAATTCTACCAAATTAACTTGTGAAGAATAAATATCTTGATCGTGAAAAGTGACTTTGCCGTCAATTTTAACCCCATCAATCATGTCATTCATTCGGTTGAGACAGCGAAGAAAGGTCGATTTTCCACAACCCGATGGCCCAATTAACGCTGAAATCTTATGTTCATCAAAGCCAAGGCTAATCCCATGGAGGGCTTGGAAGTCTCCATAGAACAAATCAAGATCAGTCGCTGAAAGAATTGGTTCTGTCATTACTGGCCCCTCCTATCCAAAGTTTCCTGATACATAATCGTCGGTCAATTCAATCTTAGGTCTGGTAAAGATTTTCCGAGTTTTATTATACTCAATTGCTTCACCTAAATTAAAGAATACCGTGTAATCGCTCAACCGGGCAGCCTGTTGCATGTTATGGGTGACGATAATAATCGTGTAGTCTTTTTTCAACTCACGCAAGGTCTGTTCAAGTTGTTGAGTAGAAACGGGGTCAAGGGCGCTGGCCGGCTCATCCAACAATAAAACGTCCGGTTCAACTGCCAAAGCCCTTGCAATACAAACTCGCTGGGCTTGCCCACCTGAAAGTGATTGCGCACTTTTATGCAGGTTATCTTTTACCTGATCCCAAACAGCCGCCTGCTTCAACGTCTTTTCAACAACTTCATCAAGAACCCGTTTATCATGAACGCCACGGCGTTCTAGTGCAAAGGTAATGTTGCCGTAAATTGATTTGGCAAACGGATTCGGCCGTTGAAATACCATCCCAATCCGTCGTCTGACTTCGTATACGTCAATCTTGGGTTGGTTAATGTCGACTCCCTGATAAAGGATTTGTCCCTTAACGGTCGCAATGTCATCGTTCATTCGATTCAACGACCGCAAATAGGTGGATTTCCCAGAACCAGACGGGCCAATCAGTGCGGTGATCGTATTTTTCTGAAACTGAATGTCGGCGTTGTGCATGGCAAGGCTTTTGCCATAATAAACCTCCAGATTTTTCGTCTGCATTGTAATCTCAGTTTCTTCTGGATTGAAATGATAAATAAATCGGTCGGACTTGTTTTTCGTATTTAACATTGGCTCATCTCCCGCCTTAATTCATGGATGTCATCTTTTCGAATATCTTTCGGCCGATATATCTGGCTGATAAGTTAAATATAAGAATTGCCAGTACCAATACCGCCGCAGATCCAGATGACACCTGAGTAAGATCCGGCATGATCCCCTCAGAATTAATCTTCCAAATGTGAACGGCTAAGGTTTCGGCTGGTCTTAATGGGCTTAAGGGACTATCGATGTTAAATGGATTCCAGTCACCGAAATTAAGAGCTGGAGCACTTTGACCGGCAGTATAAATCAAAGCAGCCGCTTCACCAAATACCCGTCCCGAACAAAGAATCACGCCACTAATAATCCCAGGAAGCGCTGCAGGAACAACAATATGCACAATTGTTTCGTACTTGGATAATCCCAGCCCCAAGCCACCTTGTCGTTGATCATCGGAAACGCTCGCTAATGATTCCTCAATATTTCGAGTAAGTAGTGGCAGGTTGAAAATTGTAAGTGTCAGGGCCCCCGAGATAATCGAGAAACCATAATTGAATTGAACGACAAATAGTAAGAAGCCGAACAGCCCCACTACTACAGATGGGAGCGAACTGAGAATTTCAATTGCAGTCCGAATCATTGAGGTAAACCAATTATCTTTGGCGTATTCACTTAGATAAATCGAAGCACCCAGAGCAATTGGCAGTGAAATGATCATCGCTAAGATTAATAGATAAATAGAGTTAAAGAGTTGAACCCCAATTCCCCCACCAGCTGTAAATGCTTTGGCGGGTGATGTCAAAAATTTCCAACTGACATTTGGCAAGCCGGTGATGAAGATATACCCAATCAAGAACGCGAGGATTAATACCACCAAAGCGGCAATTAACCTCAATAGTAAGATTGCAATCTGACTTTGTTTTTGAGTTCGATTCATTTCTTAAACGCTCCTCTCCGGCCGATAAAGTGAACCATCAGGTTAAACAGCAGCGACATGATCAGCAGTACTAACGCCAAGGACCACAACGCATCATTTTGAAGGGATCCCATAACGGTATTACCCATCCCAGCTGTTAGCACGGAAGTTAACGTGGAAGCGGGTGATACCAAGTTATGTGGCATCAAGGCCGCATTTCCAATGACCATTTGAACGGCCAAAGCTTCACCGAACGCCCGGGCCATCCCAAAAACAATCGCCGTCAGGATGCCAGGGGTGGCTGCTCGAAGAACAACTTTCCAAATTGTTTGCCACTTGGTTGCTCCAAGGGCGAGTGATGCCTGTCGGTAATACTTGGGCACTGCTTTTAATGAATCAACTGTCATGGAGACAATTGTTGGCAGGATCATCACAAACAGGACGAAGGTCCCGGACAGAATCCCAAAACCACTGCCGCCAAACGTATTTCTGACAAACGGCACAACGACGGATAGGCCGATGAATCCATAAACAACGGAGGGAATCCCGACCAATAGTTCAGTTACTGGTTGAAGAATTTTAGCCCCACGCTTGGGTGAAATTTCAGTCATGTAAACCGCGGTTCCAATCGCAAAAGGAGTTGAAACAATTGCAGCCAAAATGGTTACGAGAAATGATCCCACAATCATTGGTAACGCCCCAACTGCTTGTTGACCACTAGGCGTTTTAGTTCCCGGATTCCAGATAACACCGGTAAAAAAGTCTTTGAAGCTGATATTGTCTCTAAAGAATGTCGACAGCCCTTTGGTTGCAATGAAGATGATAATGCCAAGGACAATAGCCATGATCAAAAGCAGTGCCGAGAGACTGAGCAAATGGCCGAACCGTTCATAGCGCGCGGTTTTTGATTTTTTCATTAACTGCTTAGCTAATTTTTGATCTTGCATTGTCATTCCCCCGATCCCTTGGAAACTTTACCCTGCCAAGTTCGTTGGTACTGCATATCCTTAACAGAGATGTAGCCAAGCTTATTGAACAAGGTCGTTTGGATATGATTATTTTTAAGATACTGTAAGAATTTTTTAGTGAGTCCCGTTGGTGCTCCCTGGGTATAAATGTGCTCGTATGACCAAATCTTCCATCGATTATGCATGACGTTACTTTCGGTTGGCCGAATGCCGTCAATGCTGACGGGTTGAACAGATTTGTTCACATAACCAAATGAAACATAACTAATTGCACCAGGGGTTGACGAAACAATCTGGCGCACGGTCCCAGAAGAATCCTGTTCCTGAGCAACCGCGCTTTCATGACCCTTAAGACCATATTTTTCAAAAGTGACTCGGGTGCCACTTCCCTGTGAGCGATTAATAAGGGTAATCGGAATGTGAGGGCCACCCAATTGATACCAGTTGGTAATCCTGCCAGTAAAGATGGCGATAAGCTGATGAGTGGTTAGATTCTTTATATGCACATTGTCATTGACAATCGGCGTCACCCCAACGACAGCAATCTTATGGTCAACTAGCCCTTTCGGGTTGATACCTTCTTTTTCTTGCGCGAACAAATCTGAATTTCCCATCTGAACTGCTCCGGATTCAATTTGACTGAGGCCGGTTCCAGACCCACCACCTTGGACATTAATAAAAATGCCCGCGTGTTCTGCAGAATATTCTTCACTGGCGGCCTCAACTAAGGGTTGAAGAGCAGTCGAACCAACTGCCGTGATTGATTGCTGATTAGTGGCCGTTTTACTTCTGGCTTCGTAAGCGCCAAATCCCGCAATCACCACAACAATCACAATGATCCATTTTACCAACGTTCGTCTTCGCATTCCAATACCTCCTGGTAAGATCTCCAAATATCATTGTATTAAATCAATGTAAATATTTGACCAGTCGAATGTAAAGATTGTGTAAAAGGAACATGGGGTAACGGTTGTTTGTCGAGGCAGACAAAAAGATTCAGCCTTCAGTAAGCTGAATCTCGGTAAATAGTTTGTAAAATTATTTAGTTGCCTCATCATCTTCAGTGACAATCGGAAGCTCAATCGTAAAGGTCGAGCCAACCCCACGTTGACTTTTGACGTCAATCCGCCCACCGACGGCATCTACCAACTCTTTCACAATTGAAAGGCCCAGACCGGTTCCACTCACTTTCTGTTTCGTTCTGGAATCATCGGCGCGATAAAAGCGTTCAAACAACCTGGAAATATCTTTTTGGGCAATTCCAATCCCAGTATCAGCCACTTGAAGTTGCCAGAAACTATCGTTAGCCGAATAATCAATATTAATTTCCCCGCCTGGCCGATTGTATTTAATCGCATTACTGACTAAATTGCGCAGGATCCGGGTTAACATGTTTGAATCAGCAGTTACCCGGACCCCATCGTCAACATTGTTCTTAATGGTGACGTGTTGCCCAGCAGCCATCGATTTGTAGGAGGTTAATTCCGAATCAATAAATGCCTGTAAATTGAGAACTTTATAATCGTAATTGTTTCCATTTTGAATATGGGAAATGGTCAGCACATCCTGAACCAATGACGCCAGTTGTTCACTTTGCTGATCAATAATTTTCAAAAATTCAACCAGACTCTTTTTGTCATTCATTGCCCCATCGAGTAACGTCTTGGTAAATCCAGAAATTGCGGTAATCGGGGTCTTCAGTTCGTGACTGGCATTTCGGAGAAAGTCAATTTGCATCTGTTTAACGTTGATGAGGTCGGAAATGTCGTAAATAATGACTAAGACATGGAAGTCATTTTCCAGTTGGTTATACAAAATGCTGGTATCCCAAGTAACGGACGTGTCACTCACGTTCCGAACTTCAGTTTGACGAGACTTGTGGCTCTCAAAGACGTCGTCAATCAAGGACAACAACTCGTAATTACGGATGTCCTGCGTGTATGGATGCACTTGAGTGAGCACATTTTTTCCAAGCATGGTCGCCATCTTATGATTCGAAAAAATCACGTCATGGGTAGAATCAATCACCATGATTCCCACTGGCAGACTGGATAGGATGGTAATTAACTCAGTGTTACTGTTCTCGATACTTTTACTCTCATCCTGCTGGCGGGATTGAAGTTCATTTAATTGATCGGCCAAGCCTTTATAGGGATTACTCGGTTCAACAAATAGTGGCGCAGCAGGTTGATGATTGACAATGCTAGTTGTCATGGATTCAAGCTGCTGTAAAATTTTAACATGCTGATGGTACCGAGTGGCAACTGAGGCTAAAACACCGACTATCACAGCCATCACAATCAGGCTGAACACCACTAGATCACGATCATTCTTCGAAGCAGCATAAAAGAGCATGACCAAAACGGCAATGCTCAAAATTAAAATCGTTAAAATTTGGCGAAAAATCTTATTCAGCGTCATCATCCCCAGTTGAGAACTCATATCCAAAACCGCGAACAGTCTTCAAATATTTAGGGGACTTGGGATCAGGCTCAATTTTTTCACGCAAATGAGCAATCTGAATGTCCACCATCCGGCTCTGACCACTATAATCAAAGCCCCAGACACCTTGAAGCAGTTGGTCACGACTCAGAACTTGATTCTCGTGGCCGACCAAATATTGCATCAATTCAAATTCTTTGGGCGTTAATTTGAGATTCTTATCATTCACACTCACCCGATATTTTTTATGATCAATTGTAAATGGACCAGTGGTTTCAACATCCCCACTTGGTTTTCCGGCTGGTTGATTATTAGCAGGAGCAGATTTCTCGTATCGGCGGAGCACGGCATTAATTCGGGCAATGACTTCCCGTGGACTAAATGGTTTGGGAATGTAATCGTCTGCTCCCATTTCAAGGCCAAATACCTTGTCAAACTCGGTATCCTTGGCTGTTAATAAGATAACAGGCGTATCATTTCGGTCCATTCGTAACTGCTTAAGCACTTGTTCGCCGCTCATTTCTGGCAGCATCAAGTCAAGCAAGACAATGTCAAAAGTCCCATGTTCTGCCATCGAAAGGGTATCAACACCATTTGTAGCGCTCTCAACCTCAAAATTTGCCTGCTTCAAATTATATTCAAGCAAGGTTACGATTGCTGGCTCATCATCAACCACCAAAACTTTTTTCACGATAGTCCTCCTACTTTACGACCTGGGAATATGTTTTGACCCCAATTTCATGGGGTGAATTCTTGAAGATTGCTGATTCTGTAATTTTAAGCTGATCATTGCGGTCCCGGACTTTGAATCGGCAGTACGTCGAATTCGTGGACAAGGCCCGATAAAACTCATCCTCATTATTCACTGTGATATTGTTAACCGACAAGATCACATCACCAAGTTTAAGATCCATTTTTGCAGCAGGGGTGCCTGGCTGGATGCCAATGACCCGAATGCCATCCATCACTTCGCTGTATTCAAAGTCAACTTGATGATCCTGATGCTTTGCAATCCCAATTATAAGATAATAGCCTAGCAGCAAAATTGCAACAGCGGGTGCGATGACCACTTGGTAAAAAATCCCAGCAATGGTCAGAAGGATCCCCACCAAACTTAAAACGAGTATTCGCTTGCTTAACTTAACGAAGAATTCGCGCGGCACGCTCTTTCTAACGGTTAACTTTAACCCAATCAACATTGGTAAAATCAAAAATGCATATGAATGACCGTTGATTTGGAAGAATGGTAAGAATGAAAATCGACTGGTAAACCAATCTCCAGGGACTAACAATAGGAAAGGAAAGATGGTTAATTCGTTGAATTTGTATATGGCAACTTTGGTATTCCGCTTATTGCGAGCGATAGTCGGCGAATCAAATTTACCAGCGTTCATCCCTATAAAGGCACTTGTCAATAACAAAGCCACAACCGTTAAAATCAGAAAATTAATGGAGTTTACCGGCCGTATACTGAATCCAAAACGGCTCATCATGTTTTCAAGGGGCTGCAACTGAGAAATCGTTGGGACGTACGTCACGAGTAACCCAACTAAGGATACGATCGTGATTGAAAGGATCTGTCCAGGAATGAATAACAGACAAACCAGACTGATCAGTTCATACATCATGGCCCAAGTGATCGAAACGCTTAAAAAACCGCCTAACACAATCGATGCCAGAATCCCAAACAGAAGACCGCTTCGCACAAAATGCCGCCCTTCATAGAAGTCTTCATAAATAGCAGAACTAAAAAGACTTCGTTCCCGCTTAACCCGCCTGTTATGTATCAAATAGGCACGGATCACCCCAATCCATAGTGCCGGTTGTAAAATGTAAAATGCAATTGCAATTATTATTTTCATTATGTTTAGGCCCTCATCAATGTTATACAGCTAGTATATCATTGATCTATCCTTGAATAAAAGCCGTAATCAAAATAGACAGCTAGTGATATTTGAAAAGAGGCACTAACATTAGTCGACAAATTATTTATCGATACAAGTGAGCTTAGTCGTTTTGATATTGTAAGGGCTTGCTATCAATGGCTAATTCCAGCTATTAAGCAAAAACGGCAATGCATTTCAAAATTAAAATGCACTGCCGTTCTTGCTTAAATTCTGAGCTTAAATCGTTTTTCGACCTAATCTCCATCTATTCAATTTGATTAATCTGGATTTTTCTGGCTCAACTGCCACTGCAAATAGGCATTGATGAATGGATCCAGATCGCCATCCATCACACCGTTGACGTTAGCCGTTTCATAACTTGTTCGATGATCTTTGACCATGGAATACGGATGGAACACGTAGGAGCGAATTTGGGAGCCCCAACCGATGTCCTTTTGTTCACCTTCAATTTTGGCTTTTTCTTCCTGTTTCTTCTCTTGCTCTCGTTCATACAACTTGGATTTCAACATATTCATGGCCGTTTGCCGGTTCTGCAGTTGAGACCGTTGAGCTTGGCTGGCTACCACAATTCCGGTTGGAAGATGGGTGATTCGGACCGCAGACGATGTCTTATTAATATGTTGCCCACCAGCACCACTTGACCGATAGACATCAACCCTTAAATCATCAGGATTGATTTTGATATTGACATCATCATTCAGTTCAGGCATCACATCAACGGAAGCAAATGACGTGTGTCGCCGGCCAGCTGAATCAAATGGTGAAATTCGAACCAGCCGATGGACACCCTTTTCGGAACGCAAGTAACCATAGGCATCGGCCCCACTTATCAGAAGAGATACGCTATTGATCCCAGCAACATCCCCCACTTGGTAATCGAGGGTTTCAACATTGAATCCATGTCCCTCTGCCCAGCGAGTGTACATCCGAAGCAGCATCGATCCCCAATCTTGAGACTCAGTTCCACCAGCACCAGGGTGAATTTCTAATATGGCATTATTATGGTCATATTGACCATTCAGCAGCAATCCTAACTGATAACGTTGAAGTTTAGTTTGTAAGTCGCTTGCTTCAGTTTGAAACTCATCCTGCATCCCTGAATCAGGATCTTCAGAAATCAATTCCAAGGTGACCTTTAAATCATCAAGTTTATCGGACAACGCTTTATAGCTGTCCCGTTTGGTTTTCATCTGGTTGGTCTCATCGATGAGCTTTTGGGCACTTTCCTGATCATCCCAAAATCCAGGTTCGGCCATCTTGGCTTCGTTGATGGCAATGCTTTCACTCAAAGCATCAAAGTCAAAGAGACCCCCTAAAGCCGTCGATGGCTTTTTGCATATCAGCGATTTGTTTTTTTGCGTCACTTAATTCAAATGTCATATTCAGTCTTCTTTCTTATAATCATTATGACTGCCTAATTCAAATAAAGAACCCAAACAAAGGTGTTCGGATTCTTCAATGATTTATTAACGTTGCATATTTTGACGAATTTCGGCCTTCATGAAGAGACGAGTTGCATCATAATCAATATCGGCAATCATTTCCTCAAACATCTTGTAACCTTCTCGTTGGTATTCAACCAGTGGATTTTGTTGACCATAACCACGTAGGCCAATTGATTGACGCAATTGATCCATGATATCGATATGATCAGTCCAATGAGAATCAACAACCCGCAAAATAACAACCTTTTCAAATTCAAGCATTTGAGAAGCATCGTACAGTTGCTCTTGCTTTTCGTTGTAAACTTTATTCGCAATATCCATCAAGAACTTCTTGATTTCATCAGCGGATTTGTTTTGGAAATCTTCAAGAGAAACCTTATCAGGGCTAACCATTGCACTAATGGCAAAGTCTAAGATCGTTTGGAGATCCCAATCGGATTGGTCACCTTGCGTATGCAAATCGACAATTCGGTTGACAGTCCGTTCGATCATTGGCATGATCACCCATTTGAGTGATTTGTTTTCTTCAATGACTTGTTGGCGTTCACCATAAATCACTTCACGTTGTTGTCTCATAACATCATCGTACTGGAGAACGTTCTTACGAGAATCATAGTTGTTACCTTCAACTCGCTTTTGAGCCGATTCAACTTGATTAGTGATCATCCGAGAACGAATAACCGCATCTTCTCCTTGAACGTTCATGTGTTCCAAGAAGTTCTTGATCTTTTCAGAACCAAAACGACGCATCAAGTCATCTTCAAGTGACAGGTAAAATTGTGACAAACCTGGATCACCTTGACGACCAGAACGGCCACGAAGCTGGTTATCGATTCGTCGGGACTCATGTCGTTCGGTCCCAATAACGGCTAACCCGCCTAACTCAACCACTCCGGGTCCTAATTTAATATCAGTTCCCCGGCCAGCCATGTTGGTCGCAATCGTAACAGCACCCTTTTGACCAGCGTTGGTGACAATTTCAGCTTCCTTGGCGTGGTTCTTGGCGTTCAAAACAACATGAGGAATTTTTTCTTCATCCAACCGGTGTGACAGATACTCGGAAGTTTCAACCGCAACGGTACCAACCAGCATTGGTTGACCCTTCTTGTGAAGTTCCTTAATCTTATTGATAACAGCATCGAATTTGGCTTCCAAACTTGGGTAAAGAATATCTGGATGATCGACCCGGATAACCGGCTTGTTGGTTGGAACCGAAATAACCTCCATGTTATAAATCTCACGGAATTCTTCAGCTTCAGTCTTAGCCGTACCAGTCATTCCGGCAAGTTTCTTATACATCCGAAACATATTCTGATAGGTGATTGTTGCCATGGTCTTACTTTCCTCTTGGATTGTAACCCCTTCTTTAGCTTCAATCGCCTGATGCAGGCCATCTGAGAATCGACGACCCTGCATAATCCGGCCGGTAAACGAATCAACGATCATAACTTCATCGTCTTGAACCACATAATCCTTATCACGTAGCATGATAAAATTAGCTCGCAAAGCTTGATCCAAATGGTGGGTCAAAGCCGTATTGTCAGTATCATAGAGGTTCTTCAAATTGAAGTACTTTTCAGCCTTTTCAATTCCTTGGTCAGTCAGTGAAACTGTCTTGGTTTCAAGGTCAACCTTGAAGTCGTCACCTTCATGTAAAGTCTTGGCAAATCGATCAGTTCGTTGATATAACTCTGAAGTTCCAGTTGCTTGACCTGAAATGATCAAAGGGGTTCTGGCTTCATCAATCAAGATGGAATCAACTTCATCGACAATCGCAAAGTTAAGTGGTCGTTGAACCATTTCTTCTTTGTAAGCAACCATGTTATCCCGCAAGTAATCGAAACCAATTTCAGCATTGGTTGAATAAGTAATATCGGCTGCATAAGCTTTTCGCTTTTCATCGGGGCCCATCTCTGTCAAGTTAACGCCAACAGAAAGTCCCAACCAGTTATACAACTCACCCATTTCAGTGGCATCCCGTTGTGATAGGTACTCGTTAACCGTAACAACGTGAACCCCTTCACCTGCAAGGGCATTTAAATAAACTGGCATGGTGGCTGTCAAAGTTTTACCTTCACCAGTCTTCATTTCGGCAATGTTACCTTCATGTAAAACGATCCCACCCATGATCTGGACGTGGAATGGATAAAGTCCTAAGACCCGCTTAGCACCCTCTCGAGCAACCGCAAAGGCTTCAGGAAGCAAATCATCGAGTGATTCGCCCTTTTTGTAACGCTCTTTGAACTCTGGCGTTTTAGCTTGTAATTCTTCATCACTGAGCTGACGATACTCTTCAGCGTAGGCACCCACCTTATCAGCAATCTTGCTGAGGCGCTTTTGCTCACGCTTATCACTTTCAACCCATTTCTTTAAAACGTTAGTTGCCATTAGTAAATTCCCTTCTAAAAACAAAGCATTATGATTAAACTTATTAGTAAAACGTGGACTACATACTTTTTAATTGTACCATTTCATTCTGTCAATGAAAACAATAAATCAAATCAAATGGCATCAATCCATGATAGTACATTTTGGCTGGGGTTAAAAGGAATAAATCTATTGATTTTAAAAAAGTCCTTTAGATCAAAATCGGAACTTAGATATTGGTCCGCGGTAACTTTGAAACGCGCTCCGAAAAGCTGCCGCTCAACTATATAAAGACTCCTACCCAATAATCCAAAACCAGGATTATCGGGTGGGAGTCCTTATATAGACGCGTCAAAGCGCTTTTCTCCGCGCTCTATTATTCTTCTCCCGTCTCAATCAAGCCGTAGCGGCCATCATTTCGACGATATACAATGTTAATACCTGATGTTTCTGCATCTTCATAGATGAAGAAATCATGGCCCAACATATCCATTTGGAGAATTGCCTCTTCATTGTCCATTGGCTTTAAAGCTAATTGCTTTGTACGAACAACTTGGAACTTCGATTCGTTATCTGAATCTGTGTCAGTTTGTTCTTGGGTAGGTGCAAACTCAAGGTTCTTGAAGCCCTTTTCACGGGACTTGCGGTTAACCTTAGTCTTGTACTTACGAATTTGACGTTCGAGCTTGTCCGTTACCAAATCAATGCTTGCGTACAAGTCATTAGACATTTCTTCGGCTCTCAAGGTTAAGTATGGCAAAGGAATAGTTACCTCAACTTTAGCTTGCTTATCTGAATAGACCTTCAAATTCACATGAGCTGTATTTTTCAAATCCTTTTCGAAGTATTTCTCCAGCTTACTGATTCGTTTCTCAACATAATCCCGAATCGCTTGAGTTACCTCAATATTTTCACCACGAATGTTAAACACTAGCATAACAATCTCTCCCTTCACCATTAAAGGCTTAATGGTCCAGTTATGAAATCACTTTCATTACTGGCTACACTTTAAGTATAATTGAAAGTTCGCGTTTTAACAATCATTGACTCTGGATTTCTTCACCTTGCGAGAGTTATTCCAATTACTGATGTCGCTCCTGCTTGATATAACAGACTTGCTGCATGACGGATTGTTGTCCCAGTTGTGTATACATCATCAATAATCGTGACATCTTTTCCGCTAATGCGCTCGATCTGGGGTTCGACAAGTTCGAATGGTTGAATTAAACGTAATCGATCAGCCCGACCTTTTTCAGACTGTCGTTTATCTTTAACAGTTTGAGAGGTTTTCAATGCTTCAACCAATGAGCAACCTTTAAGTAATCCAGTCACTTGATTGAAACCTCTTGTAGCCATTGTACCGGCATTGACAGGAATAGGAACCAATAATCGTTTTTGCCATGTCACTGCTTTCTTGACCTCTTTTGCAAAAATAAAGCGCAGTCGGTAATCCCCTAAAAATTTATAGCGTTTCATATAGTCCTTCATTGCCGAATTGTATTCATATAGGGCCCTATTTTGAAAGTCAAAACTAATTTGTTGCTGCCATCGTTCACAGTCATAACACGGATTGCTCATCTCCGCTTTCAAACGCCTACCACACTTAACACAAGTTGCAACTGAATCTAATCTGAAAAAGTCAGCGGCACATTCTTCACAAAGTTGGCGGGCTTGGGCGGGTGCCAACGACATCATTTCATCAAATGACGTTGTGTGCCGCAATGACGACTGACACAATAAACAATTAGTCATATTTCAGCCGCCTTTCGATTCATTTTTCTAATTTGTCGTTGGCATGAACGGATATTTGCGGCCCGGGCTTCTGCGTAAAATAAGACCCTGCCAGTTGGACGGTCACTGCTACGCCCCACCCTGCCCGCAATTTGAATCAGCGCGGCAGCTGAAAAGATATCGTTATCTGCTTTCAGTACCAAAACGTCAATCCCAGGAAAAGTGACGCCGCGTTCTAATATCGTCGTTGTAATGATAAAATCCAGCTCGTGATGACGCATTGCGCTTACTTTCTCGAGTCGTTCTGGATCGGCAGCGAAAACCGTGTCATACTTGGCAATAATGCCAGCATCTTTGATAGCGGTTGCAACGGCCGCCAAATCTTTGATGTGGGGAACAAAAAGTAAAAACCGCTGCTGTTGGCTCATTAGTTGTCGAATCATTTTTAAGACCCGTTTGTCTAATCGATTATTATCAATTCCCTGAGATAATCCTTTGATCTTGATAATCGTTGGCTCTGGCAATAAATGACCATGATAGCGAATGGGTAAATAACTAATGGAAGGGCGCCCTTTTCTCGCCTGGGTTAGCAAATGTTTATCCGGGGTAGCCGTTAAATAAAGCATCGAACCAGCTGTTTTGATCGCATTATTAACCCCAAAGTGAAGCATCGGGTTACCAGAAAATGGGAAGACGTCCACTTCATCAATAATGAGGACATCAAAGGCGTGGTAAAATCGAAGCAGCTGATGGGTGGTACAAATTGTAATTTGACTATATTTGTACGGCTGTTCGCTTTTGCCATGAAGCAGTACAATCGACGTTTTGGCAAAGGCCGCCTGAATTCGTGGAAACAATTCAATACAAACGTCGACTCGCGGAGAAGCAATACAAATCCGTTTTCCATAACGAACCGCCCACTCAATACCTTTAAACAGCATCTCTGTTTTCCCTGCTCCGGTCACCGCCCACAAAAGGTGATGCTGACGCTTTTTAAAAATGCGCACGACCTGTTCCGCACATTCTGCCTGCAAAGGCGTTAATTGGCCTTCCCACGACAAGGCATCGGAAACTTTGGTAAATTGATTGGGCTCATCAACAAACGCCAAATCATGCAGCGTATCCATTCGCTTCATTTGGATGCAGACATAGCAATAATATTGACCGTTTGGCAGGTTAGCTTGACTTCGTTTGAGTCGGGAACCACACCTTGAGCACATCAAGCTAGGCTTTAATTGAATTGCAGGCCGTCGTTTGACTTCCGGTAATTCCAAGATCGCTGCCGACAGTTCAGCAGAACTTATTTGGCGTCCGTACAAGTCTGATATATGATTAATCATAGAACTTCACCTCACTATTTAAATACGAATTATTCAGGAGGATTTTTTTGAAAGCAACTTATTTAACAATTAAAACATCGGGATCTCATGAAATTGATATCAAAAAGTCTCGATTCATCTGCTCGATGGAACGGATTACGTCCGAAGGCCAAGCCAAACATTTTATTCAAACGATCACGAAGACAAATGAAAAGGCCAACCACAATTGCTTCGCTTACATGCTCGGTGATACCGATCAAATTCAGCGGGAAAGCGATAATGGCGAACCTTCCGGAACCGCTGGAGTGCCAATTTTAGAAGTGCTCAAAAAAAATGAGCTCCACAATGTGATTGCTGTGGTCACTCGCTACTTTGGTGGGATTAAATTGGGTGCCGGCGGTTTAATTCGAGCATATAGTAACGCGACGTCAACCACAATTGATCAATTGGGCATCGTTAATTTAGTGACGAAAAAAGAACTATTCTTGACGATCGATTATAATCAATTTGATAAATTAAAGTATTTTCTTTCAACCCATGACGTCCCTATTGAAGACGTGGGCTACACAGACAAGATCAAGGTTACTATTGCGGTTGAACAAGCGAATATTCCACCCTTTATTCAAAAATTAAAAGACCTGTTAAGTAATCAATTTGATTATTCCAGTGGTCAAAATAAAGTCTTCGAATTGCCATTCTCACGAGAAGAACGGCAACAAGAAGAAAACGAATCATGAATTGAGAATAATCGGAGACCTTAGCCGATTTGAACCAGAGCGTAGGAGCAAGGGCCGGGACAAAACTTACCGTTTTGCTCCGACCCTTTTGTGTTCTAAATATCATTTAATTGATTAGTGGGCCCGTGGCGTTTTGCCGAATATGTAATGATCTTATCGATTATCCTTACTCGTCGTGTCCTTCACTAATTTCTTGATTCCATTCAACAACGGCTGCCGGTCTTCGCCCACCAAACCAATCGTTTCGACGAAAAGCTCCAGTCCAATCAACACGGCAATCGTCAAAAGAATTGATCCCCATAGTGGTGAAATTGGGTAAAGTAATGAGATGAACGAGAAAATCAACGCAATCCCATAAATAACCAGAACTGTCTGTCGGTGCGTTAACCCGATTTGCATCAATCGATGGTGCAAATGGCGTTTATCAGCATGAGAAATGGGTTCCTTATTAAGCAGTCGTCTAAAAATCGCAAATACGGTGTCGGTAATGGGAACGCCTAAAATCATTACAGGGATTAATAACGTGATAAAGGTGGCATTTTTCAACCCAAATAATGAGAAGACGGACATCATAAAACCAATAAATAAAGCCCCGGTATCACCAAGATAGATTCGAGCCGGGAAAAAGTTGTATGGCAAAAAGCCAACACATGAAGCCACCAACGCAAAAATCATGATCGACACGAAGATGTTACCAACGTTCAAGAAGAACATCCCGGTAATTCCCATCGTTGTCAACGCAATGATTGCAACCCCCGTAGCCAAGCCATCCAAGCCATCAATCAAATTGACAGCATTGGTAATTGCCAAAATCCAGATCCAAGTAATTGGCAAGCTCATCCAACCCAAATGAATCGTAAAAAATGGCAAAGTAATCGTTGTCATTTTGACTCCGGCAGCAAAATAAACCCACAGTGCAGCAAGGGAAATGCCTAAGACTTTTTGCCGTGGCTTTAATTCAAAGATATCATCGATAATTCCGGTTAAAATAATAATCGTTTCGCCGCCATAAACACCCCACAAAATTTTAGTTGGAAACTGATTTCTTAACAGAAACATCGTGCAAAATGTGTATGAAATAAAAATGGCCAACCCACCAATTGTTGGCATTGGAATTTTATTGACTCGGCGTTTGTTTGGTCGATCCTCAGCACCAACAGCAAACGCCAATTTGCGAATAAATGGGGTTAATATCGCAGAAAGAATCATGGTAGCGAACAATGACACAATGATTTCGAATTTCAAATTTGTAACCTCACTTAATTCCTAACATGGATTATTAAATCAATTATACAAACGCCAATTGATAAAAACAAGCCATCATTGCCTGTTCAGCCAATCACATTATAAAATCTGTTCATATTGAACATTGTTTCCGTTCACAAGTTAAACTACATTTAAATTGTAGGTGTTAACGCTTTCGCGAACTTAAATTCACAAGTAAAGGAGACATTTCTATGAAAAGCAGAATCAGAAACACACAACCATCTCTTGGGCCTCAAAAAGACGCACCCTTTTTAGTTCAAATGGGCATTTTTGCGGCAATTTTGTTTGTTTCAAGCTTAATATCGCCACTTTTTCCACCTGAATTTCCCGTTCCGACACCAGTGATTGGTTTAATTGTTTTATACACGTTACTCACGCTGCATATCATCAAATTGGAATGGGTAGAAAAATTTGCGACTTCAATGATTGGCTTTATCTCTTTTTTATTTGTCCCATCGGGTATTCAGCTAGCGGCATCGTTAGATATCATGAAAGAACAGGGGCTTCAATTAATCCTGGTAATTATCCTCTCAACCATCCTTCTATTGGTCGTCGTTGCCTACACCGCCTCTTTCTTCATTTGGCTCAAGCAAGTGATTTTTCATACCGACGTTTCCGTGGAAGAAATTTGATGGGTGGTGAGCAGGATGACGGCAGTTCAACTTAACATCATGGATTTTTTTGGAACCCCAGTTTTTGGCATTAGCTTATCCATTTTTGTGTATCTAATTGGCATATGGCTATTCAAGATTACCAATGGTTTTTTCTTATTCCAGCCGTTATTCGTTGGAATGGTTCTCGGTATCTTCAGCCTGTGGCTGATGGCCAAAACATTTTCAATTGACGTTGCCTGGTTATACAGGCATGCCTATAAACCAGGCGGCGACATCTTGTTTTGGTTTTTAACGCCGGCAACAATCGCGTTTGCGGTGCCCTTATACAAACGAAATGATATTATTAAACGATTTTGGTTAGAAATTGGCCTTTCACTCACAATTGGTCTGGTCATTGCCCTCTTTGGCATTTATTGGGTCTGTAAGCTCTTCGGTTTAAGTGATGCTGGGATTGCGTCACTCCTCCCACAAGCGGCCACTACGGCCATTGCAATGCCAATTGCAGAAGCGATTGGCGGCAACTCAGCAATCACCGCGATGGCCTGCATCGTCAATGCAGTGATTATTTACGCTTTGGCTAACTTTCTTCTGAAAGCATTTCGACTGACCGAACCAATTAGTCAAGGTCTCAGCCTAGGTTCAGCCGGTCATGCCGTGGGTTCCGCCAAAGCGCTACAACTCGGATCCGTGACCGGATCAATGGCTTCAGTAGCGTTTGTGTTAATCTCAATTGTGGTGGATCGTAAGCACTAAATAACTGGACGTCTACTTCGTAGACGTCTTTTTGAGTACCATAGAATTATTAATTAAGTATGAGGTGAT
>NZ_JAHPPD010000040.1 GCF_019061365.1 Lentilactobacillus dabitei | reverse complement strand
TGAATTGACTACTATATTTTGTCACAAGAAAAGCCCCACAATCATTAGACTTACTTGTCTAACAATTGTAGGGCACTTCAAGTCGATGAGCTGCTTGATCTTCGATTCAATTAATAGTTCCCCTGAATAACCAACTTTTTATTACCAGTAATATAGCCACCGTTGCTTAAAATGTATCGACTGGTCAAGTTGTGCTTGACGATCTTCTTAACCTTCAGATGAGCGCCCTTCTTGTAATGTTTAACCTTCTTCGTCAAGTTAACATTGCGATAGGCGTTAACACCTTTCTTAGAAATGATCGTTATCTGCTTATTCTTTGGCATAGAAGCATAGTAAACCGGCACAACATATTTTCGGTTGGCAGTGATGTAGCCAACTTTACCGGCGGTCTTGCTATGATGGTTAACGTCGCGAACTTTGTAACGTAATGCACCACCCTTTGAACGAGCGTAATCAGTTACGACGAACATTGGTCGGTTAACACGTTTGGCTTTGGGATAAATTGCAATGCGCTGACCTTTTTTGAAAGTTGCGTTCTTATAAAGATAAATCTTCTTAGTGGCGTAAACTGCCGCGCCTTCTTTAGCAGCGTAGTTTGGTACCGCCGGTTCTGTGGTGGTCTTGGTACCATTTGAAAAGTTGCTGTTATGACTGGACGTTGTTGCTGCCGGAGTCGTTGGTGTTGACGATGAACCACCGCCACCGGGCACAACGGGTGTCGGATTACCCTTACCAACTGTGATTGTAATTGTCTTTTTGACTGTAACGCTGTTAGTAACCGGATATACATAAGTGACCTGGTAAACACCATCTTTGGTCATGTCAACTTCATTATTGGCAACCTTTATGGCTGTCCCGTTGGCATCAATCTTTTGAACCGTATAGGATGCATTCGCCGGTTTATCGATTTTCTTACCATTTATGTCATAGAACTGTACGTCCTTATAAGCATTCGGATCCCAAGTCGTTTTTGATGATACGGGGTAAGTTTCGTTCTTGGCATCGATTAATTTATGCATGTATAGATAGGCATCCCCTAATGTCCGCCCATTATACTTAGTTTCATTCATGACGATTGTCCCATTATCCGTAAAGATCGATCCGCCAGTTGTTCCTAGCGTAAAGGTATAAGTAGACTGCTCAGTCCCATCGGGCAAAATATTATAGGCATACCCTTCATTATGAAGTTCATCTGTAAGCGATGTTTGACCATCTAATCCTTTTAGTTTAGCTAAATGAATCGTCACACTAGAGCCAGTGTACGCCGCCCCGCCTGCTGGAATTGTCTCACCACGAATGTTTGAATACGTAAAGGCATCCAGATTCCTAGAAATAATTGGCATCATGTCCTGAACATCTGTTGCAAGAATTGGTAATCCATCACTATCATCAACGGTTGCAATGAAGACATTTTTATACTCGGGATTCCAATAATCTATAGGACTAACATATTTACCAAAATGGGCAAGTAACCCAAATTCTTGAGTATTCCATCCTTGACCGTCTGCAGTTCTTTGATTACTAAAATCACTCACTTGCATACCATCAATTGAATTATTAGTTCGTGGTAGAACTTTCAACGGTGTGTTAACCTCAACTGAATCTCCTGGTTCTAATGTGCCCATCACTCGATATTCATAGAGATCTTGCAAGTCGCTTGTATTACCATTCAAATACATATACGAAATATCCACATTAGAGACAGACTGATTCGAACTATTATAGTGTGTCTCTATTTTTGGCACATCATCTCCAGCATATACAACGTTACTTGTGTTGCCATAGTATCTTGGCAAGGAAATAATTTCATTTACAAAAACCGCTTTGTCCGATTTATTCGTTGCTTTAAAATGTTCAACAACACTCTGATAAGTCTGGCTTTCAATAACAGAATCATTTTGATCACCTGATCCAGATAAAGCCGCGTAATTAGAATGCGCCGTGGTTCCATCCTTACCAGTTACAGAAAAGTACAATTCATGTGTAAGATTGTTATACGTAGGTACATTCGTATTAGGTTTAGTCCCAGTGTAAACCAGTGGATTTCCCGCGGCCTTAATCACTGTCTGCGAGTGCATTTCCCCTGCTACGAAACTAACCAATAAAAGTCCTAATAGTAATAAATACTTCGTAAATACTTTTTGACGTTTACTCATCATTTACCCCTCTAACTGCGGATGCCGCAACGAAAATAATAAACGAAAGCGGCATCTATCCCCTCTATTTTTGTAATCTTTAATTAACATGATTATTATTTCATACTTTGATAGTATTGTGAAATATAAAGTTCGAATTATCGAAAGAGGAAAAATTTCATTAAAAGTCAATGCGAGTGTGTAATGATACGTTTCAAACCAATTATCTTTGTCAATGTTTAGCCATTTTAAGTGAACCATTCCTGATGAGGCTGGGCTTACCACTCTCAAATCATCACCATCATCACCGCCCCAGCAATCAATACCGCCAGGCCGATTGAGGCGGTCACTACCTGTTTGCGGTTGGCTTCTTTCAAAACAATAATACCTAGAATTGTTGAGACGACCACGTTTAGTTGAGTCAGAACAAAGGCACTGACCAACCCATTTAACTGCAACGAAACTAAATAGGTTGACGCGGCGACCGAAAAGATTAACCCCGATGTAATATTTCGAAGACCAATTGGATCATTGCCGGGAAATTTCTTCCGACCACTCACGTAAATAATTGCCGCCATTGTCAGCATCCCCAGCGATTGCGGCAAGAAACCATTAATCCCAGCACCTGAGCTGGCATAGTGTGGAAATCCCGAATACCCCCAGTAACCAATGGTCGTGATAAGTAAGAAGCCGTACTCCGATAAATTTTTCAATGAAATTGCTGCTATCCCGTTAGTAATCGCCACACCAGCAATGATGATGACTAATGCAATCAATCCTAGCAGATTAGCCGAAATTCCCTGCCACTCACCAAATAGCCAGCCACCAATCAGCGAGTTACCAATAATTTGAAACGCCGTGGAAACCGGCATCGTCCCACTCACCCCCAGGCGGTCATACTCTCGGTACTGGCCACCTTGACCAATACTCCAGCAGGCACCGGAAATGTAGTAAAGCAAAAAGTCCCTTACATTAACGTCATAGCGAAAAATCAGTTGCAGGACAGCTGCCGTGATCACAATCCCAATACTGGTTCCAAGCAACTGCTGTAAAAAACTGCCACCGGTCACTTTTCGCATCCATATCGGCAAAACGCCCCAGAAAATAGCGGGGATAATTCCAATCAACAAATTCATGGCTAGCCTAACCTCCGATCTGCTTCGAACTCAATATGTATTTGAATTTAGCGTTAATTTTGGATCCATGATAGACATCTATGACAGCCGAAATTTCGTTGTGAATCTGCTCGTATCGACTACGATCAAAAATATTAAGATTCATCAAATCACCCCTTTACTAATCAGCTTAGAATAACCATTATCATCTACCTATCAATATCCTAACTCATTTATACTGTAAGCGCTTATATCTTTACAGAAAACCAAGGTCTGTTAAGAACTAATGGGCAGCTTGTAACTTATTTCGCAAGATACATCGGTCAGGTATTCCAGCTTTTCACAAAAAGAGCTGAGACATTAGTCGGCAAATTATTTATAAATGCAACTCAAGCTCACCATTTTACATTGATAAAACTTGCGACAAACGGCTGATCCCCGCCATTTAAGCAAAAGCGGCGGCGCATTCCAAAATCAGAATGCACTGCCGCTTTTACTTAAATTCTAGGATCAAATCGCCTTTTACCCCAATCTCTTGGGATTAATTTAGTTGGCAGCCACAATGTCGCCGGCTAAGGCACATAAACGGTTGCGAAGTTTATCAGGAACTTGACCAATTATCTCGCCATTACGGGCAACGTAATCATAATTGGGGGTTTGCCAAGTCACAATATAGCCATTGGTCTGACTGTTTGGGTCAAGAATCGGTTCGAAGCCCTTTTGAATTTGACTAGTACCGTGAGTGATGGGCATGACGACCACAAATCCTGTTAACCGATTGTATTGAGAGTTCGATACAACCACAGCAGGACGTCGTGGTTGGCTAGTTGTGTGTCCACCCATTTCATGCCCACTATGGGGCTCAAAGTCTAAGACGATAATATCGCCTTGGTCAGGAAAGGTCATTGTCATAGTTCTCGACCTTTTCTTGGCTCATTTCCAACATTGAAACCAATCTTATCAAGCTGACCACGAAAATCAACATTGTCATATGCGCCCGATGTCCATGGATTTTTATGACTGTGGACGCGCCGGATAATCAAGGTGTCTTCATCAACTTTTTCAATTATTACTTGCTCATTGTTCGAAAAGCCTGTTATTTTAGGTAAGGTCACACTGACCGAATTACCAGTTTTATGCGTTTTTGTTTCCGCAATTTTTAAGTTATTCATCATTAAACCCTCCTTAAGATTTGAACTAAGTATATCGTAATTACAAAGTTATTACAAGCGATTGTCTTGGTCAATACTCGACCGTAAGATGAGCTGGTCCTGATACCTTGAGTGGCTAATCCGTTCAATCAATCGATCAACGGCTTAATCAATTGGTCCCGCGGAGTGTTTCATATCTGCTTAACCATTTCATTTTTAAAGGGTGAGCAAACTTACCTAATCTATATGGCATCTTTATGTCCTCAACTACTTAATTTAAACCGAATTGTGATTGATCAGATCTTTGCAACCTTTGTACGTCCTAACTTAACGGATGCAGGATTTATTAGTATAGATAAAGATCTTAAATCAGCCGTTAGGTTGCGTTTAAGAAACTGCTAAACTGACATTTCTAGACTTTTTCTTCTTATATTCCTTTAACTGTAGTAAATTATTACGACCTTTGTAAGAGGCTAAACAGGATCTTAACAACCACTTTCCCTACGTCACAGATCAAAATTTATACTTTTACAAACAAAATCAAAAAGACATCACTAAACCCGTTACTTTTCCCACACCCATTCGTTATACCTAGTGAAAGGGGGTTGTCATGAAGCTCGATGGTTATGAATCATTAATTAAAAATATCTCGCTTGAGTTGATGCACTACCTGATTGGCCAAGGTGCTCATCAAGAAATTGCTGAGGACGTCATTCAAGATGTCTTTGTCAAAATCCTCAAAATGGACATCATTTTGCCACCCAACGAAATTCGGCCATACATGTACCGCTTGGCCCGTAATCAGTACGTTGATCAGTATCGCCGGCAAGCCCGGTTTAAGAAGCTATTGCAAGTTTATTTGATTCCGGCAGCCAAACAACCCCGTTCAACAATCAACGGGCCACAGAATAACCGGCTGGCAAAGGTACTTCGGAAACTCAACGATAAGGACCGGCAACTGCTGAAGCTCAAGTACCTAAATAATCAGTCGGTCGACCAAATTGCTTCCCAGACTAATAAAAGCCCGGCAGCAGTCAAAATGCGGTTGTACCGCATCCGCAAGAAATTAAGAAAGGCGTTAGGTGATGAATCAAATGAATAATAAACAATTTGAAAAAATGGCGTTTAGAGTAAAGTTAAAAAGGTGGCTCATCACGATTTTGATTGTGATCGTCACTGTACCAGTCATGTTAGGAATTGGGTACAAGTTTACTCAAAGTCTCGCCGGGCACCAAACTCAGCTACTTAATAATAAAATGGAAACTATCCAAGAAATCGCTGCTCCCAATATTCAGATCAGCGATCAAGCCCTCGATGACACTTCTGTTTGGGGTGGGAAGGTCGTCAGCCATCAATACAAGGAAATCGACGGCTATCGCATTCCGTGGTCCACTGCAATTGGGCAGTATAATTGGTCTTTCAACTGGATTCCAAATACGAGCTTGATCGACACTACCCAGACTACTGCTTACACTCGATTAACCCAACAGAAAATCCCGTTATTCTACAATGACAATGTCGACAAGCCCAATGTTAAGAAGGCTTTCGAATTACCAGCTGTGTCTAAGATGAAAGGATACGTCGCAGAAGTCGCGGTCACCTTCAAGCACCCCCTCACTTACCAGCAGATTCAAGCTCGGCTGACCCATAATCTCCGAGCCAGCTGGTATTGGATCGGCGTTAGTGGCAAGGCTGACCCCACCTTTGAACAAAATAATTTTTTGGGAATCCAATCAGGACTGCCAGAAGGCAAGTTGACTAAGTTAGACTATCAATATTTCCAAAAATCACTCAAAAAAGTATCAGCTACCACTTTGGATTCATATAATAATTTCTCGCTAAGTAACTATGCCCACAAATACGCCAAGCAACACCCAACGTTAAAGCAGGCTAAATTTGCTGGCGTGATCTTAACTGGTAAGAGTGAGAACTTTAGGACGTTGCGCAATCAATCTTGGATCACCGAAAGTTCCGTAGGCGCCACGATCAAGCGGGTTCCTTATATCAAACCGACTTATTAGCTAACCAACTAAAAATGAGATCCAATTAGCCACTGAAATTAATCAGTCCTAACTGGATATCATTTTTTACTTACCTTTAGATATAAATCGTGACCTAAGCGTCGGCCTCAACTTTTACTGTCTTAGCCTGCGTCTTCTTTGCATTCTCTGCAGCCAGCACCGATTTCATATAGCCGTTAACATCAAATGTTCCCGAGAATTCAGCCAGATGGACTAAGTTTCTCAAAAAATCATGGGTCTTGGCTTCGTAATGGTATTTCAACCCGAGATCGTAAATATAGCCATTGATATAATCAACCTCGGTCTGGCGATTCTTAGAAATATCTTGGTACATTGATGGGAAGTGCAGTGGGTTGGAAACGGTGCTGACGTACTTAACGGTTTCCCACTCTTCTTGACGCGTATTGAGCAGCGTAATCCCTGCCCGTTCGCAGACGTCAAAGGCCTCATCGATTAATTGAACACCCAATTTTTGGGCAACTGGGGATTGAATATACTCACCCATCCGGATCTTAAACATCGTGCAAAGCGTATTGATCACGGAATTGAAGATGACTTTGGCCATTAATGTGCCTAAGAAATTGGTGGTCAAGTTAGGATTAAGGCCTGCTTGTTGGAATTCATCGACAATCTTATGCGTCATTTCATCCGGTTTTTCAGTTTCGTTGGCGATGTTCATCGACCCGGCTCCCTTAGGGCCAATAAAGTCAACATCACCGGCTTTATTTAAGACAGTCCCGATTAATGCGGTGCCACCAAGCAACCGTTCTTTAGGGAAATATTGATTTAATTTGTCAACATGGCCCATGCCGTTCATGCAAGTGACCACGTACTGTTTGTCGTTAAAAAAGCGAGCAGATCGTTTCAAGAAATCAGCTAATTGATACTGTTTGGTGAAGACGATCAAGACATCTGGATCACCTTTGTATTCTTCCGGGTAGTACACGTTAACCGGCACGAGATGTTTATTTTGACCATTCCGAGAAACGTAGATACCCTTTTGTTTGCGAATAGTCTCAACCTGCTCATCCCAAGTGTCGACAAAATCTACGTCAAATCCTGCTTCTTGCAATAATACCCCGTAACGTAATCCCATGGCACCTGCACCTAATACTGTATATTTCATGTTAAAACTTCCTTTCTTGCTTGGTTATATGTACAAACTGGCTGAATATCCGTTGAAGTTAAAGGTGGTGGGGCTCAGGTGATAGATCGGGTAGATGTTTTGGTCAACCGTGCAAGTGGTGCTTTGCTGGGTAGAAAGCTGCACCTAAACCCTCTTGACCAAAAGGTTCTAGGCAACCGTGCCGAATGATGCTCCGCCGGGCAGAAACTTCCACATAAGCACCTCCAACAAAAATTCCAAACCCAGGAATTTCCGTTGGAGGAGACTTATGCTCCAGTTTCTAAGCGCCCGGCTCCGCATACTACAAAAAAAGTCGCCCTCCATCATTTCTGATAAAAGGACGACATTTGGCCGCGGTACCACCTTCATAGACACATTGTGCCCACTCGTTAACTGCTTTAACGGACAAGTCCGAAGCTGGCTCACTCAGCGCTCACCAACTTAGAGGTAAAGCATGAAAGTCACAATCGTTAATTGCTACACCATCTCTCAGCCGCCGAATGGATTTTCTGTCGAAGCGAGTTAACGAAAACTTCTTTCAAATTGATAGTTCGTATTATGAGATATGGATTAGAAAATGTCAAGAATATTTTAGAAAATAATGTGAGTCGTTAACATATATTCCTTTAGTTGCCTGGTTATCATTGGGTTTCACTGGAAAGATTCTTTTTAGTTTTATTAAATTATCTAACATCTAGGGACTCTATTTTCATTCATCCTTAAACTCCAACTCACCTAGTTCTCAAAAATTGTACAATTGACTGAGGAGATGATTCAAGATGACCCGTGAAAATCCAGTCAACCACTTATCAGCCACTAATCGCGACGAATTTAGAAACTGGCTCAAATCAAACTGCCAAACAGCAACCGAATGTTGGGTCGATGTCAAACGTGGCATTCCTAAAGACACCGACCACTTTTGGTACGTCGATGCAGTTGAAGAAGCCATGTGTTTTGGTTGGATTGATAGTACATATAAACGAATCGTCAAAGCAAGGCCCACTTCTCAACGATTTGTCCCCAGAAAGCCGAATAGCGCTTGGTCTGAATTAAACAAGGCCCGCTGTCGCCGAATGGAAACGCTAGGTAGAATGACACCAGCTGGTAGGAGGCTGCTGCCGGACATGGATCCATCGCATTTCAAAATCGATCCAAGAATCAAACGGGCCTTGAAACGACGACCGGGAGCCTGGAAATTTTTCCGTTCCTGTCCACCACTTTACCAGCGGATACGGATCGATACCATTCAAATCAAAGCCAACCAACCCAAATTGTTTCGCTCAAGAATGACCAAGTTTGCCAATGCCTGCCGCGATCATCAGATGATTGGGTCGTGGAATGATGGTGGCCGCCTCAGCTAGAATCCAAATCAAAAGGCCCGATGCCCGTTAACAATTCCGTTAGCGACATTGGACCCTTTATTCGTTTCAAACTAGTTAATTAGATTTTTTACCTTCCTAACTCCTTTCTATTTGACTTGCTTACGTTTCGTGTAGTAAATCGTGCCAGCAACTGCCACCATTACCAGAATGATCACGCCAATAATCATGAATAGTTTGCCGTCATCTTCACCGGTTTGTGGAAGTGCCTGTTTGCCGGTGTAGCCAGCTGATGGTAAGCCTTGTGGGCTAGTAATGCCACTCGTACCGTTCTTACCACTGGTACCATCGCTTGCTGGTAATGCGTCTGGTTCGTCAATTGTCGCACTTGAGTCTGGCTTATCTTCATCTGCTGGGAGTGGTAATTCACCCTCATCAACTTCTAGGTCGTTGTGGTAGCTGATGGTGTCACTGTCGGCGGTTGCCGTGCCCGTCACCGTGGTGCCACTAATTGGGGCGTTGCGTTTTGTGACGGTCGTTGTGTAGCCATCTTTAGTGTAATCTACTTCGGATACTTCATAGCGAGCACCCATTGGCAGAATAAATTTGATCGTTTGCCCGTGTCGTAACGTGAAGCTCGCGTTACCACCTCGAATGTGAATAAAGCCGTCAGTAGTCGTTCCATTGGTCGTTGTCACCGTGTGGAAACTACCATCCAGTGGGTTGCCAGCACCATCAACCGCTTCAAGGTGGAAGTTAAATGCGCGGCTGCGGTCACCTACTTCGTTCACGAATTTGTTAACGTTGAAGGAGCCCATCTCGGCTTCACCATCTTTGGTGTTAACAAATTTCACGGTTGAAGGCATATCTTTGCGACTAACAAACGGAATCGTTTCATTTCCTGACCGCTCATCGTTTGTATTTAAAACATAGCTTGGCGTATACCCGCTGTGACTCGTTTCCAACTCAATTGCCTTAATTTCTGCGCCAACGGGTAATTCTAAAATTTTAGCCTGTTCGTCACTTTTGAGGACGATCTTATCAGTTGATGGCCTATTTTGAAGTCTAACACTACTAATTTTGCCATCTGTAAAGGTCACTGTTCCAATCAGGTTATCGTTTCCAGCGGTTGTCATCTGGATATCGAAGATGCCTTTCAGTTTTCGACCTTCCTTATCCGACCCCTGCACATCAAATTCAAATTTCTTTTCATGGTCATCACTGGTTAAATTGGTTCCCTTTAACTTCTTTTCAATTGCCAGTTCAGATCCGATTGTATCATTATTGAAAATCAACGTTGACAATTTATTCTGCTCACCGGTGATAATGCTATGTTTATCACCTTCGCCCTTTTCATTCCCATAGCTATAAGTGACTTCATAGCCCGCGACATTTGTTTCTAGGATTTCTATATTAAGGTCTTTTGGCATCATGACCGTTAAAATCTGGTTGGCCTTAAGTTTCTCACTAGCAACATAATGCCCAGTCTTTTCATCCTTTACAAACTTAAGATTAAACTTATCACTAGGATCGGTCTTATCAGCTTTAAATTCCTTTTCTGATCCCCAATTCAATCCTTGATTCTTAATTGTCAAAGTAAACAGAAATTCCTTATCTGACGGGATGCCCCGACCAACTGTCTTTTGAAGCTTGAAGGGTACCTGGCCGACTGGCATATTTCTAAAGACAATTGAATTCTTGGCATCTTTTCGATTTAAAGTAAGAGAAGCGTTTGGCCCAACCACCTCGTCTTCGCCATCAACTTGGTTTGAAGTCGCCCATTGCGCCTCGTCGACGTTCTCTTTAACAACGAATTTAACGACCTCTTCTGGTAGGCCCTTGATAATCAGACGCTGATTATCCTCAAGTTTAATTGGCTTAGCTCTGATGGCATCACCATACCACAATCCAGCTGACTCACCATCATCGTCAAATTCAATCTGAATCTCCACATCGTCATTAATTGAGGCCCCAGTAGTGGCATTGACTAAGGCCACATCAAATTTTTTGCTCTTAACAGAATCAGCGGTATCTTCATTACCAGCCGTAACGTCAAATTCGAATAAATCGTCAGAATCCGCACCTTCAACTGTCTTTTCAAATTCAAACTGATTACGGGCATATCTATTGGTAAAGTGAACCAGGCCGGATGAATTAGCGTCCTCCTTTAATTGAAAAATAGAAGTTTGCTTGCCCTGAATATCAGTTGCATCACCGCTTTTCATGCCAGAAATATCATAAGCTGTATCGAACATCTTCGCACCTAATTCAGTTACCCGGTAATGCTGATCATTAGATAGTCCCCAAATCCTATAATTCTCATCGGGTTTTAGCTTGATAACCTTAGAAACGCCTTTTGTGAATGACACATCAACTGTCGGTGTGTCATTTCTTGTAGCTTGATAAGTGCCACTAAAGTCCGCATCAGTTTCCCCCTTACCATCCGTAGCTTCAACTTGGAACTCAAATAATTGATCCTTTAAGCTAGGATCCGACGTGGTGAGTGTTTTCTTTATTTGCAGTTGTCGTTTTTTAGAATTGAACGCTTCGATGTTATACACTCTATCTTCGGCGTTTTCACTCGTAAATTCATCTGATTCATAGACATCATCGTATCCGTGGGCACCTTTAAGCTCAACAACTTTGTACTTATTTACATCTCCGAGCCCATAAAAGGTTGCAATTCCGTCATCATTCGTCTCTGCAGTTATTCGATCCCCAGAATCAGAGATCTTTACCGGTTCCCAACTATCATTAGAACCCTTTTTCCGCTTCTCAAGTCCAAATATGACTCCAGTAATTGGATCGCTAGTTTGCAAATCCTTTTTGCTGATCCTTACAGAGAAATGATCAAATTCCGCCCCAGCAGAAGTGTTAGATTTGACCGCTTTGCCTTGAGTAAATGTTTCACTACCAACTTCTAAAGTGACATTATTTTCATAAGTTATTCCAGCGACATTTCTAGAAACAACGGTATAGTATTCTACCATCAGTGGGTGTTTGTCACCAATCCCTTCAGCAAACTGAATTTCCATTTTCCTCAGATTGTTGGCATACTTTAATTCATAATTATCAGAATCAAGCAAGGCTCCTTTACTGTATTCAACCGTCTCCTTACCACCTTTGGTTACTAAATCCCGTTTTGCCTGATACACTTTCAGCCTGTGATTATCATCCAATGTCTCCAGATGCTTGTGATGATCGTTCTGAATCTCATCAGTAGCTTTTAATGCCAAATCTTTGGTCGTCTTTCCCTCACCATTGACGATTAAATTCCACTTCAGTACTTTCTGCTTTTCACCATTAATAGTGTCTTCTTCAAGAATTCCATCTTTATCAAGCAAGAAGCCGGTATCAAGATACGTAACGGAGCTCTTAACCGTTTTCTTCTCATTTGGTAGCCGAGCAATTTCCAATTTACTGGCAAATTCCCAACCTTTTAGATGCTCGAATTTTTTGCTGGCACTAGTCTCCAATCGCTTAACATTTGAACTGAATTTCAGGACAATCACTGAATATCCATCTTTATAAAGATTTACGGCCTTATCACTAAATTTAATGGTACTTTTCACAGCCTGCTGATTACCGGAGCTTTCTACTGCATCTTCAATGTTAAAATCATTTTGACCCAGTATCTGGGAGTCTATAATTTTAGTACTATCCGAACTCATCTTACCTAACGATACGGTTAGATGACCTTTTTTAAACGCTTGCTTAATATCTTGTAGCAGTAAACTGGTAGATGCCTTTTCATCCTTTCCCCATGCCTTATCAGCACCAACGGTATCTGTAAATGTTATCCCGTCTTCTTTTAGAAGCTTATCAACACTTTTCTCATCAGCAAGCCAACCCCGCTGATTAAATGCGACTGTCCAGTCGATCTTCCGATTATCAGGATTGCTATGAAAATCGGTACATAGTTTTCCTGATTTGCTGAGATTATTAGCGACATCCGTTGGAATCTTTGAACTTCCACTGATGTGTTCCTTGCCTTCGTTGTATTCAACAGTTGCGTGGTTATACAGGTACCCAGAAGTATTTTTTGCCAACTTTGCTTTGTCAATTGGAACGCCAGCCAATTGGACACCAAATTCTTGTGAAACTCGGTTATTGTTATTTTGCTTTGGCATTCTATGAACAACGAGTTTGAAGCCAATTACATTACCTTTTTCATCCTTAGAGGAACCAATGGAAAATGCTGGTTTCTCCTCTCTATCACCATTTACAACCCAGTAAAATTGCCCGTTATAGCGTTCATACCTTATCTCATGTTTTTCGTGCACAAACTTTGCATAAAATTTTATATAATCACTCAAATTGTCAAAATTATCTATTAGCAAATTATAATATTTGGCATAATCATAATCCGTTTCGTTTTGCTTCTCCGTATCGGGTTCTGTAATTGTAATATCACCTTCGATTGGTTGATCGATTCTATTAACATTAATCGACCAATCAGTCGTATAGTTTGTCCAGTCGTTCCCGTGCGGCTTATCTTCTGACACATAATAAGTACCCTTTTGGTTGGTAGCATTCTTATATACGTGAGTAAAGCTTTCTTTGCCGCTCCAATTTACCTGGTTTGTTAGTCCATGATAGTCAGTTGGCGAAACCTCTCCAACCGGAACCACTTTATAGATTAATTTGTAAACCCCAGGGTTGGCCTTAATACCTGATTTGAATTTTACCGTCAACTTAGAACCATCTGGAGAATCTACAATCTGACTGCTATCTACATAATTATCCCAATAATTAGTATTGTCTCCATCCCTAGTTAATCTGTAATTTCCCTCTGTCAACTCCTGATATTTAAACTTTTTCGTTTTCAATTCATCAGTTAATGTTAAGTTATCTTGGTCGTTCTTAACATTAAACCTTATCGTATACTGAACATCTCCTCTTACCGTGGTAGCTGATTTGTATAACGCATTCGATTCTCGTTTTAGTATATGCTGCGTTTCTACTTCTTTTAGCGTCTCTGTCCCAAATTTAACGTTTTGCGCGACAATCTTATTATGATACTCCGATTGGATACTTGTTACAGGTGCCCTCATAGTTACTACAATCTTTTTAATCGTTCTCCCGGTCGGAAGCAAATCACTTGCGATAAACTTAAATAATTTTTGCTGTAACCAACTTCCTGTTTGCATTATTTTAGAATAACCATCACTGCCTTTATTAAACGTATGTTTGTCGTTATTATTATCAGTTACCTCAAACGTATAGATTGCTGGATTTTTTTCTGCATCATCAATTTGATAGTGACTGCCTAAAGTATCTCGCAAGTTAGCTTGGTCGGCACCCCCGGTCCTGTTAACCTTTAAAGTGCTTGTCCAAACAATCGTGTCATAATCAATCATTGAACCATCGGTAATCCCGGCAAACTCTCCATGTTTTGAAAGGGTAACCGCTCCGTCCGCTACCTCAATTTTTGCACCATCTTTTGCAATTTCTCCAAATGAAACTTCTGTGCTTCCTTTCGAAAATGTTGTCTCTAGATGCAAGCTATAATTGATTGTCGTTTCACCGGACACACTACTCGGGAAAAAAGTAATCTTAACTTTATGTTCACTCGCATTACTGGCCGTTACTGGTGAAATACTATATTCTCCAACTTTAACATTGCCCGTTCCATTGATGTCGCCACCTAGTGAGGGGTTATCACCATAGTTCAACTCAAAACCCTCCAAAGTAAATTCGTAATAGTCACCATCCTGAATGGCGAAATTCTCACCAGTTTGTGATTTTCCAATCGTGGTGGTATCCCATGTCCAATCGATGCTGACGGTACTACTATCTTTAATCGATGACGGGATTGATGCGTCGACTTCATTACTAATTTCTGTGGGAATTTTTATTTCTTCATTATCATATTTTACAGTAATGCTATTAAAGAATTTGGTGTTAACTAAGCCTTTTAAGTCTCTTTCCGTTTCAAACCCCTTCATAGTAGACAGTTGAGATTGAATATGATGTGCTGACTCGCCATCACCTGTCTCTGCCAATGCCTTCTTAGCAACGTCCACACTTGCTAACGAAGAATCGCGCGGCGTTCGAATTTCTTTATTGTTACCAGAGCTTTTTTGCATGCCACTACCATTTTGATTGGTACCTTGGGGATTCTGCGCATCCTTTTCAGCAGCTTTCTTCAAGTTCTCAACCGCCTTTTGACTTTTCTCCTTGGCTGCCTTCTGATCCACTTCCCGTTTTTCTTTCACAAATTGTTTAGCCTTATCGTTATCAGATTGTTTGGATTCTTCAATCTCATCAGCTTGAGAAGAGTTCTCGTCGATTTTTACTTCACTGCTTGGTTCTTCTGATACAGGCTGCTGGTCAACCTTGTCTTTCTCAGAATCATCTTCTTTTTTAGCAGTCTTATCTTCAGCTCCCCCTTGCGCTTTGGCTGTCTCAACTCGTTTGGCCGCGTCCGTCTGGTCGCTGGCCATTTCGTCTTTTTCAGCTTCGACCAATACCTGATTCACCAAATTGTCATCCTGCAAGTTGCCATCGATATTTTTGTTAGTGGCCGCAGTGGTCCCCTTGGCCTTTTGAGCATTCTTATTCACCACCGTCAATGTCGGCAGTTCAACTTTTTTCTCATCAACCATCACCGCCAGTTCATAACGATTGGCAGGCCGATTGAATTTAACCGGTAAGGCCACCTCAAGATCGGTCATGTCGATTGCGTGCTGCCACTGAATAGTTGAATTCTTGCCATCAATATCAACCACAACTTTGGCACTACCATTTTTAAATTGATACTGCCGCTTTTTGATTGTTAACATGTCTCGGTCATACTCAAATTTCACCTTACCAGCCGACGACAAAGAACCCACGGTCACGTCAAAGGTTAGTTTCACCTTGTCACCCACTTTGGCAGTTGTTACTAACTGGCGCTTATCATCGATCAATTTAGCGTTTTTAGTCGCAATTTCATCAGTCGCCACGACATCGGCCACGGCGGCCCCAACCGTATAGAAGTTACCGAATAACAAAGCTAGCACCCCAACGAACTGCATGATGCACCCCTTCTTGAATAATTTCATGATTTTTTCCTCCGCCGTCGTAAGATTACGTATATATTATCCTTACAATAAGTTCATCAATAAAATTTGGCTATTTTAGAAAGGAAGTATGAACTTTCATATTTGTTAATTAAACTTAGCGATATCATTCAAAAAGAGTAATACACTGGTTAAACAGCTTTCCCAGCCATCAGAATTTAGCCGTAAGAAATGCCATTCAACTAGTGAATGGCATTTCTTGCTAATCCGATGATAATTGTTACTTTAAATTCCTTTCTATTTGGTCTGTTTGCGTTTCGTGTAGTAAATCGTGACAACAACTGCCACCATTACCAGAATGATCACGCCAATGATTGTATAAAGTCTGCCGTCATCTTCGCCGGTCTGTGGTAAGGCCTGCTTACCAGTGTAGCCAGCTGATGGGAGTCCCTGTGGGCTAGTGATACCGCTAGTACCATTAGTCCCACTGGTACCATCGCTTGCTGGTAATGCATCTGGTTCGTCAATTGTTGCACTTGAATCTGGCTTGTCTTCGTCAGCTGGGAGTGGTAATTCACCCTCATCTTCTTCAAAATCGTTGTGGTAGCTGATGTTGTCGCTATCAGCGGTTGCCGTACCGAAGACGTGAGTGCCGGTGTATGCCGCGTCCCGTTTTGTCACACGAGTCGTGTAACCGTCCACCTTGTAGTCCTTTTCAGAAACTTCGTAGCGCGCACCCATTGGGAGGATGAACTTGATGCTTTGGCCGTGCGTCAATGTAAATTTAGCATTGCCACCTTGAATATCAATTCTCCCCTTAGCTACAGTTCCACCATTGGTAATCGTCTCCGTCTGGAAGATGCCATTTAATGGATTACCAGCACCGTCAACAGCTTCCAGGTTAAATTCGAACGCTCGGGTTCTGTTACCTGTTTGGTTGACAAATTTGTTAACGGAGAAGGAACCCATGGCAACATCGCCGTTTTTGGTGTTGGTGAAGTCAACGGTGCCGTTTTGGTTAGCAACCAGTCGGAATGGATCGGTCGTCATGCCTTTAACCTCTGGTGTGCCGTTAACCTTGTACGAAGTTACGTAACCATTGACGTATGCTTCACCTACCGCATAGTTGTGGTCAATTGGCAAGCCTGCTAACGTCAGTGTTTCGCCATTTTTTAACGTTATCAAACCAGATTCGCCGTCTTGGATCGTGACCGTTGTGTTTGTGGTATTGCCTTTTTGCTGAACCTTAACGGCCTTGTAGATCCCGCTTGCGCTAGAGTAGATTCTGAAATTGAAGTCTTGATTACTATCAGCGTCAGTGATGCCCTCACCGGCAAGGGTCTTGCTAATCTTCAAACTAGCAGTGTCTGGTGCCTGCTTACTGTTTGTGAGTAGAACCGGGGTAGTTTGCTGGTTCAGAATTCTAAATAGTTCAGTTTGTTTACCCTCGTGGGTCGTAATACCGTTGACCATCCAGTTTGTCTTGAAATTGGCCGCTCCTAATTCCGTCACCGAGAAATCCGTGTTAAGTGGTAATCCAGAAATGATCAGCCGTTCCTTGCTCTTCAAGCTAATCGTATTTGACATACCATTTGTCAATTGAACATCAAGTGATTGGACCGCACCGCTTTGAGTAAACTTGGTTGCTTTGAACTCACCACTAATTGCTGATCGAACCTGGAATTCAAATATCTGGTTTTCATCAGCTTCGGTAATTCCAGAGCCAGCTAGTTCCTTTTTCATTTGGAGGAAGCCGGTGTCCGGTTTGTGTTTAGCGTTAACAAACTCAACCGGAGTCATTTCACCATGAAGTTTAAAATTGGCGGTTTTGTGACTGTTTTGAGGAACAGTATTCAAGGCGTGGCTGATTTGGAAACCTTCATTCTCCAGCATTTCAGCTTCCATTTCCTCAACGTTGAATGTGACGTCAAGTGGCAGGCCGTCGATGGTGAGGGCTTCGGTGCCTTGAAGATTGATCTTGTATTCACCATCTGTATTAAAACTGACTGGAAGCTTGGTAATCGTGCCGTCTGTGTTTCGCTTAGCGGCTTGATATTTGCTAGCCACTTTTTCAGGATCTTCGGCAGTAATCTTGAATTCAAACTCCTTTGCTTTATCGTCAGTGGTAATACCATCACCAACGAGCGTCTTGCTGAGGTGCAGGGAACTCGTCTTCTTGGTGTTGGTGAATTTGACAGTTGATGGTGTCTTTTCATTGGTTACAAATTCACTTGTCTCATTACCTGACATCGTCGAGCCCTTGCCAACTGACCATTCAGGGACATACCCAGCCGGATTAAGTTCGGTAACGACCACCTTAGCACCATCTGGGAGACCCAAGATTTTCAGCTTTTGGTCGTGTTTGAGTTCGAAATATCCGGGTGATTCTGCACTAAATTCCTCATCGTCAATTCGAGAAATCTTTCCGTCCTTAAACTCAACTCGGCCAGAGGAAACTGTTTGACCAGTAGCATTGCTGATTTCATAAGCAAAACCTTTCTTGTCAGCTTCCACGTCGTTATCCTCTGTCTCATCATCTCCAGTAGTAATTCCTTGACCATTTTCGTCTTTAGCAACAATTCCAAACTGGAACTGCCTGCCGTAATCCGCATTTGCCAAAGGAGTTCCCTTAACCTTCTTCTCAATTTCCACGATTGTTCCTGGGACGTGGTTGTTGAAAATTAATGGTGGGAGACAAGGCTCATCACAATCATTATTCTCTAGAACAACTTTATGTGAATTACCTTCATCCTCATGCTTGCCGTATTGATGACTAACCTCATACCCCTTCGTTGTTTCGGTTGTTTCAACTGTTAAGCCCTTAGGAAGATATATTGTAATTGATTGGTCGGCTTCGAGTTTAATTGTTGTTTTGTAATCATCACTATCCTTTTTAAATTCTAGTTTAAATTCTTCGTCTCTATCACTCATGATCGCGTTAAATTCTTTGGACTCTCCCCATTCCTTTCCAGGATCCTTGATAACCACCTCAAACGTGAACTCAGTATGCTTCGGCGGAACAACGCCACTCAAAGTTTTCTTGATCGTCAGTGGTATATGACCGTTGTTGACATTCTCAAACAGAATTAGATCTTGAACGTTCGGCTGATTTAATTCAATCTCTGCTTCTTTTCCTTCTTGACGAGATCCATTATCAACCTGCGTATACGTCTCAGAATCGCCAGCGGTTGTTTCAATTACCTTGAAATGGGTTGCATTCTCTGGTAGTCCGAGAATCACCAGCTTTTGTCCATGTGTTAACTGGATCTTTGTGGGATCATAGCCTCCGTAGTTAATCTCGCTTGCAACACCATCACCATTAAAAGTAATTTTCCCAGTATCATTAATTACGTCCCCTGAACGGGCATTTTTAACTACGGCTTTAAACTCTTTGTTTTTAATGGAAGCAACCGTATTGCCAACGCCTTCAACAGTAAAGTCAAACTTGGTAAGATCGTTAGGCATCGTGCCACTAACTCGTTTTTCAAATTCAAAGGAATTACCTTTTTGCTCATTGATAAACTTCAGATGTTTTCCATCCGTGTTAATCGGCCCAACGTAGTGGTAATCACCATCCTTATCCGATCCAGAAGGCGCTTCACCATAGTCTCCGTCAATCCAGTACTTTGTATACTTGTACGTGTCGTCTTGCCGTTCGTAAACTTTAAACTGCATGTTCTTCGGCAATTGAATTTTATTGTAACCTTCACCGTGACGAAGTTGAATAGCTTCTCGACTACCATTAATCGTAATTTGGTTTGCCTTGCCGCTAACAAAGTGGAATGTCACTTTCGTATCACTTCCACCGGCATGTTTCCAACCCTCGATGTCGCCAGTGAAGGTCTCATCCGGATCGCCATCTTCGTTAATTGCTTCAAGGTAGAAGTTAAACTGCTTACGATCCTTATCATTTGCAACATTTGGTCCCTTAATTGTCTTGGAAAAAGCAAATTCACCAGGCACGATTGAATTGGTGAATGAAGCAACCGTACTGTCGGTTTTTTCACCCTCTTGAAGTTTGAACAGGCTAGTTTCTTTTCCTCTAAGCCTACCAGATGAACCATTTGAGGTATTGATCAACCGGTGGGTCGTGTTATACCTTTCCGCATTTAACTCTTTGATCATGAAATGCTGATTCTGCGGTAAGCCAAAGATTTTGAGCTGTTGATCATCTTTAATTGCAGGAAGTCCGATAGCAATACCATCTTCAAAAGTTACTGTCCCCTTAATTGGTTGATCATCTCTACCATTAACTGGATCCCCGCTTTTATCATATACAGCATATTCAAAGCTACCAACAAAATCTTTGTTAACTGCTTCCAAGTCACTGACTGCTTTAACCTCAAAGTTGAATTCATCTTTCGAAGTTTCTAGACCGTTGCTGTTAACCCCTTTTTTGATGATTAAGTCACCGTCGTATGGGTTGGTTACTTCGAGAACGTAGACAGCTTTGCCTTCGTCAACATCGTTCATTGTGAACAATTTGGATTCATACTGTTCGAACCGACCACTTAGTCCTTCCGTCTCAACAATTCGATATTTGCCAAAGGCGGTAAGGTCCATGAAGGTTGCCATACCATTAGCACCAGTTCTTAATTTATAAACTTCTGGCTTGGCATCCCCTTGATCAACAGTCGTCATAACATCTTGCCAATGACCATCTTTATCCATTTGTTGAAGTTTAAATTCAACTCCTTCAAGCGGATCACCGGTTATATCATCTCGCTTAATGACGTTGACACTAAAGTGCTTGATGCTACCCCAAGCCTCAATTCCTGACTCAAGCACCGTCCCTTGTGTAAACTTTTTTTCACCAAGGCTTAGGGTTACCTTATTCTCAAAGTCTGCTCCCACCGTCTTCTGAATTTCAGTATAATACTGTACGATTAGTGGTCCATCAAGTTCATACCCTTCTTTAAACTGAATTGTCATTTTATCCAAATGAAGAGAGTATTCAAGGGTGTAGTTGTTTGAATTGATTGGTGGTTCTAATGGATCATACTCAACCTTTTGCTTATCTTTATTTCCTTCATCTTCAACTTGACTTCGTTGCGCTTTAAAAATCTTAACATGATAGTCACTATTTTTAACTTGTAAATGGTTTTGGTTATCACTGGTAATTTGGTCAACTAATTGAATTGGCCCAGTGAACTTTTTACCTTCACCATTTACCAGCACATTCCATTTGATAGCCGTAATCTCTCGCCCTTCATCATAAATGGTTTCTTTCTGACCGCTTTTATCTAGTAGATAACCTGCGTCAGTATATGACGTTTTGGCAGACGTTTCGAGATCGTTACCAGCCACTGTTGATACCTCAATCTTATTATTAAACAACCACTTCTTTAAGTGTTCATAATCCTTTGTAGAGTCAAGTGACAAACTTTCTACATCTGAACTGTAGTCTAAGACGATGATGTTATAGTCACCATTTTCAACGAATTCTTTCCCTTCCGTCGTTAGAGTGATTTTAAGTTCAAAACTTGTTGTAGTTAACTGTTCAAAGGACAATGTATAGTAATCAGTTACGTTTCCCGTATGTTTTTCTACTTGGTCACCCTTTTCGTTTAATTTACCAAATGATACCTTAATATCTTCGGCTGGGTTTTCTTTATCATAACTAATACTTTGCAATTGTTTGGGATGGGATGTGGGTTCATCACCGTCGTAGGCAGTTACTAAATCACCTTTGCCGAAATCATCAGTAATCATGAAACTGTTAGCAGTGCCTAAATGATCTTTGAAGTTAAAGCTGGAAGTCCAGTGGATTTTACGACTACTAGTCGGGACACTGAAATCACTTGATAGTTTTCCAACTTTGGAAATGTTTTCTCGAACTAATTCAGGCAGTGCAACGGAGGCACACACCCTATCAACCTCTCCCTGATTGTCTTTTTTGTTGTATTCTATATCGGCACAATTTTGAATATTCCAGACCGTACTTTTAGCCGTTGCTAACGCTTCCTTGTTAATTGGCACTTTCTTCAGTTCAACCTTAAAATGATGGGTTTCATCCCCTGGTTCACTTGTGACTGTAGGTGAGTTTAGAATGGTCAGCTTGAAATCTTTGCTGTCCTTCATTTTTTGAATCAAAAATGCATCTTTTCCGTTGCTGCTCCACTTATAGGTAACACCCTCATTGTCACCGCCCCACACCCCTTTAAGCGTTACATCTTGTTTCTGATATGTCGTACCATCGGTAGTATATATTTGAATATAATCAGAAATATTATTAGGTTTATTCCGAATTATTTTATGAAATTCCTCAAAATCCAGATAATCATTTGTTCCTTCTTGAGCAGGTTCCGTAATCGTAATTGGGAATCCAACTTTCCTATCAAATTTATTAATTTCAAACTCCCAGTCAGTAGTAAAGTCAGTCCAGTTAGCACCAGAACTTGTCTTCGTATTGAACTTGGGATCTTCAACAGATTCGAATTTACTTGTCCCTTTCCAAGTAACTGTATTGGTCAGCTTTTTGTAATCTGCATCTTTGATCTTGCTAGGGTCTTTGGGAGTAACTTCGTAAGATAATTCATAGGTGATTGGATTGCTTTCAGTCACGCCTTTTTTTATATTCTCGTTAAATGTTGCAGAAAAGTCGGCTGCGCCAGGGTCATCTTTCCCGTTATTATTAAATTGAGTCGTGGCGTAATCCACAAACTTCTTATCATGATCTATTGGTGTTAACTCGAAACTATCTTTATCGTACATAAATAACTCTGATCCCAATTCGTCCTTCATTATGAGATCTTCGACCGCATCTGAATTAGACACCGTAAACCTTACAGTATATTTAACGTTGCCCCCTTTAACAATCTCTGCTTGTTTATTCAGCATCTTGCGATTATTGCCCACCTTAGCTCGTGCCCAAGGTCCGCTGCTCCCTGACTGGTCACCGTTTCTCCAGTATGATACTTTAATTTGATTAATATATTCATTAGTTTTATCAAAATTAGTAATCTTTGCAATTACGTCAACTTGGATAGCTTTAATTTTCTTGCCACTATCAAGAAGCTCTGCTGCTTTGAATTTAAAATCGGCCCTTTGAGAAATCGGATCATTTCCAACAATACTTTTGTACTGATCAGCATCACTACTTGACACAATTACATCATCCCCATCATCTGGGGTAATTGTAAATTTATAAGTTGCACCTTGGAAATCATACCCAGTGCCAAATTCATCCTGTAAAGTCACTTCGTCTAGGGCATCATCCGCTGTAAAATTTGCCGTCCAATGTAACTTACTGTAGTCGGTAATTTCATTTCCTTCATTATCCTTGTATGTCTCATAATTCCCAATTTTCTTAAGGTCAAGTTCCCCCTTTTCAATTGTGATTTTATGCTCCTCGTCAGCAATCTCACCAAAACTAATTTCACCCTCTTCTTGCGATAACGTTGTCTTTGCACTCGCTCCGTATTCGATTCGATTGTCTTCGGTGTTAATTTCTGAGGTGAAGTCTATTCGAACCTTTTGAATATAGTCCTTATCAGTTTTCGAAATAGTAAATTTTCCAATTTCCTGAACCTTATCAGTTTTTATTATTTGTTCATCGCTGTCACCGTTTTTATAGGCATACTCAAATCCTTCAATGTTAAAAGTATAGTAATCCCCTTTTTGAATTACTGGGCTTAAATTATTAAGCTCATTAATACTTTGAGTATTCCAAGGCCAGTTAATTGTAATTTCCTTACTATTTCGAAAATCTGCTGGAATAGAAACATTATCATTGAGGGTTCCATCAATAAACTGTTTATTGCCCTTATCATCCGTTAATTGAATCATGTCAAAAAAGTACTTTAGTTTCCCGAGATCTCCTCGTCGGGTTCCGCTACGAAACACACCGTTAACCGGGAATGTTGATCTTAGCGACTCTCCACTCGCCCCATCAGCATCATCCGTCCTCGCTAACACCTTTTTAGCAACGTCCACGCTTGATAACGAGGAATCTCGCAGAGTTTGGATTTCCTTGTTGTTACCGGAGCCATTTTGGATGCTACTACCATTTTGATTAGTTCCTTGGGGATTCTGAGCGTCCTTTTCGGCGGTTTTCTTTAAGTTCTCAATTGCCTCTCGACTCTTCTCCTTCGCCGCCTTCTGATCCGCCTCTCGTTTTTCTTTCAAAAATTCTTTCGCCTTATCAGTATCTGATTGCTTCGGTTCCTCAATCACATCCGCCTGCGAAGAATTCTCATCAATTTCATTTTCCTTCTTCGGTTCTGGTTGAACTGATTGTTCGGTTGTTTCCTTTTGTTCTGCGGCTCCATCTTCTTTAGCAGCTTCTACCTGATCACTCGCCGCCTCATCCTGTTGCGCTTCTTGCAGCACCTTATTCAATAAATTATCGTCCTGCAAGTTACCATCAGCTTTATCCTGATTAGGCGCAGTGGCTTCCTTCGCCTTCTTGGCACTCTTATCCACCACTGTCAACGTTGGCAACTTCACTTTCTTCTCGTCAATCGTCACCACCAACTCTCGATGATCGACCGGCTGGTTAAATTTAACCGGCAAAACCACTTCAAGATCAGTCTTGTCGATTGCGTGTTGCCATTCAATGGTTGAGTCTTTGCCATCAATATCAACGACAACCTTGGTGCTGCCATTTTTAAACTTGTACTTATCCTTCTTGATTTTCAAAGTATCCCTGTCATAGGCAAACTTAACCTTGCCAGACTGCGACAAAGAACCCACGGTTGTGTCAAAGGCTAACTTCGCTTTATCGCCAACCTTGGCATTGGTCACCAGCTGCCGTTTGTCATCGATCAGCTTGGCGTTTTTAACGGTTCTACAATATCTGTTGTTGGTAATAGATTTTATCTATTACTGATGACAGATTTTTTGTTTCTCGTTAGAATAAAA
>NZ_JAHPPD010000004.1 GCF_019061365.1 Lentilactobacillus dabitei | reverse complement strand
CACCTCATACTTAATTAATAATTCTATGGTACTCAAAAAGACGTCTACGAAGTAGACGTCCAGTTATTTAATGCTTACGATGTGAAGCTTTTTCTCTGGACTCATCTCCACAAAAAAAGAAACTGACGACCGCCAGTTCCTCAACAACTATTTATTAATCAACGTACTATCACGATCCGTCCCGAACCATTTCATATCAATCTTGTGAAGTTCACCATTCTTCGCAAGTTTATCGAGGCCAGCATCAATTTTTTGCTTCAGCTCGGTGTCACCTTTTCTCATCCCGACACCATAATATTCAGATGGGAATTCACTGGGAATGCTTTGATAACTTGCGCGATTCTTTTGGTGACCAATGTAATAACCTGCATAAATACTATCAATCAGCAAGCCTTGAATTCGGTTCGCATTCAAATCAATAAAGGCTTCAGTAAACGAATCATACAAGATCGGAGAGTGCCCTTTGATCCGATCTTTAAGCAATTTAGGTTGATTATCGATATCCATTGCGCCAGCCGATCCTGCTTGAACCCCCGCAACCTTGTCTTTCATGTCTGCAAAGCGGGTGATGTGGTTTTTCTTATTAGATATCAAAACCTGCTCATTCTTTAGATAAGGCTTACTAAAAGTTAATTTCTTTTCCCGTTGCGGATTGATTGAGAAACCATTCCAGATAAGGTCAATCGTGCCATTCCGGAGTTCCGTGACGTTCATTGACCAATCAATTGGTTGAAAATCAACCTTGATGCCATACAGTTTAAAGACGGCTCTGGCTAGGTCAACATCATAGCCAACAACCTTGCCACTTTTCGTTTGAAATCCCATTGGCACGAAGCTGTCATCCAATCCGACCACGATTTTCTTTTGTTTGGACACAACTGACCAAGTGTCAGGATTAGTATTCATCTTTTGTCGATTTTCATAACGACAACCTGATAATCCCAAAACAATCAGCAGAAGGACGATGATCAGTGGACTTCGTTTTAAAAGTTTTGACATAAACATCCTTCTTTCTAATCGATTTGCTCCACCCGTTTGATTTCGTCAGCGACATTTTGGGCGAAATCCATATCATGGGTAACCACAATCTGAGTCATCTGTTGTTTCTTTAAGCCTAAAATAATTTCGGCAACTTCATCTCTCAAGGCTGGGTCCAAGGCTGATGTAGGTTCATCATAACAAAGAATTTTAGGATTCATTGCCAAAGCCCGAACAATGGCAACCCGTTGCTTTTGGCCACCGGATAATTGGAACGGATATAAGTCTTCTTTACCTTCCAACCCCAATCTAGCCAACAGCTCGCGAGCTGTTTTCTGAACTTCAGCCAACGGTAACTTTTTGACCATCGTCGGGGCCAGTGTGATATTGCCCATCACGGTCAAGTTGGGAAACAGTTGGTAATCTTGGAAAACAACGCCAATAATCGTTTCTTTTTGATCCGTGTTGGTCGGATCAAACTGGGTCCCATTCCAGAAAAACTGTCCTTGGTTCACCGACTCTAGTCCAGTGATGCATCGCAATAGCGTCGTTTTCCCAGCTCCAGAGGGTCCAACGATTGCCATGATTTCATTATCTTTGACAGTCATCGAGAGGTCATCAATCACAGTCTTGGTGCCGAACTTTTTCGTTAAGTCTTTGATTTCTAACATTTAAATTCCCTCCTCAAGTTATTGCCAAACATTTTCGCGTTTTTCAATCATTTTCAAAACAATCGTGCAAACTGCTGTAAGTGCCAAGTAAATGATCCCAACTAAGATCAGAGGCAGCAGAGTGACATCCCTTGCAGTTGCAACATTTCCGGCTCTCAACAGGTCGCCCAAACCAATAACGTAAACTAATGAGGAATCCTTCACCAAATTGATAACTTCATTTCCAATTGATGGTAAGACAATCTTGAAAACTTGAGGGATTACAATCTTGCGGATGGTCTGGCCATAACTCAATCGGAGAACTCGAGCACTTTCAAATTGACCCTTTGGAACAGATTGGAAACCACCACGGAAAATTTCACCAAAATAAGCAGTGTAATTAAGGATAAAAGCAAACAAGGCGGCATCATAACGTTGGAAAATAATTCCTAAAATTGGTAATCCATAAAATACAAAAATCAATTGCAATAACAACGGCGTCCCACGCATTAGCCAAACATAAATATTTAGCAGCCAAACCAACGGCTTGAATTTTTGGATCAACCCCAAGCCAACCAAGGCACCCAATGGAATTGAGGCAATTAATGTCCAAAAGAAGATCAATAACGTCATTTTGGTACCTGATAACAATGCTGGTAAAATTTGTTCGATATATTGAATCATTTGACATTCCTCCAATAAAAAAGTCCCCTCGAGAAATTAATCTCAAGAGGACGATGGTTTTCGCGGTTCCACCTCAGTTTGCAACAACTTCACAGTTGCCGTCTCACGGGGTTTAGTATTAATCATAAAAAAATCCTCTTAAGCCAACAAAATGACTTAAGAGGACGATTGTGATCGTGGTTCCACCTCAATTTCGTCTCCCACTCGTGTGAAAGACCTCAATGAGTTTAATACTAAACTCCAGCAATAACGCGCTTACCGCTTTTTCCTACTCAATTCAGAAAAACGACTCCCAGACGTGAGGCAAATTGGTTAGTTGCTTAACTTCCACCTTGATAAGCTCTCTGTAAACTAATCCAATTCACGGTTCTGATCACAGTCTTTAATACTCTTTAATTAATTAAAACTCATGATAAACGTTTTGTTAGATATCGTCAAGTTGTTTTCAGCTTTTCTTGAACCAATGAGTGACTTTTTGCCAGAACGTTGGCTTAACTTCATCCTTAAGCTCCATCAGAGGGACTGATTCGCCTACAAGACGTCTGGCAATATCTCGATAACCTTGACCGGCAGGATTTTCTGGTTGCAAGACAACCGGTTCACCCTTGTTTGACGTGGTAATGACCGCATCATCATCTAAAACAATGCCCAACAATTCAACGCCTAGATGGTGAGTAATTTCATCCACGTCCATCACTGAACCATCCTTCATCATATGCTGCCGAATTCGGTTGATAATTAAACGCGGTTGTTCTTGTAATGGGTGTTGTTCTAGCAAGCCAACCACCCGATCGGCATCTCGGACAGCCGAAATTTCAGGGGTTGTGACAATAATTGCACTGTCTGCTCCGGCAATTGCGTTCATAAATCCCTGCTCAATTCCGGCAGGACAGTCGATCAAAATAAAGTCGAAATCCGGTTTTAGTTCATCCACAATTTCTTTGACTTGATCTTGATTCAATGCTGACTTATCAGTATTTTGAGCAGCAGGTAACAGATAAAGCAAATCGTCGAACCGTTTGTCCTTCACCAACGCCTGAGCCAACTTAGCTCGACCGGTTGCAACGTCAACAATGTCATACATAATCCGATTATCCAGACCAAGAACAACATCCAAGTTACGCAACCCAATATCAAGATCTAAGAGGCATACTTTTTTGCCAAGCATTGCCAGGGCGGTTCCAATGTTGGCAGAAGATGTGGTCTTGCCAACCCCTCCCTTACCTGAAGTTATAACGTAAGCCTTACCCATTAATGACTCCTCCTATCTGATTAAAGAACTTAGGGTTAATCTGCTTTAAGTCCTCAACGTTTCCGTAATCGAGCACGTGCAAATCATTGACGTAAATAACGGTTCCACTATTCATCTTACGCTTTGTATCGTCTAAAATCTCGAATTGTTCGCCAATTCGAACCTGTTGTGCATTATGTACATCCCCGATAATCATTTTATCTTCAAAATCGGGTGCTCCGGCTTGAATAATTCCTTTGACGTCACCAAGAACATAGATGTTACCACTGACAAGTAATTTACCGCCCTCGTGAACTTTACCCAGGAATAAGACATCGCCTTGAATATGCTCCTCTTGGCCATTTCGAATGATCCGGTCAATCACGTGGACGCTGAGTTGTTCCAACATCTGAGCAGATTGATCTTTGGTAATCACATCCGATGTTATCTTATGCACGGAAAAGTAGGGATAATCCGAAAAGATTGTCTCGATTTTTGACCGATCATCTGCAGACCATAACCGCATCCCAGTATAAATATCGAATGAAATTGTTTGCGGATGAGTTGATGCTGTTTGAGTCTTCAAGCTATTCAATAATTTTCTCAACGAAGAAAAAATATCTTCAGCATTTGAATTCTCATCCAGAACGATTTCATAACCATCCTTTGTACCCTTCAACACTGCTGCATCTTGCATGCTTTAAACCCCTCCTAGCGCCTATGAGTCCTATACAATGTCTCAATCGGAAAATACAGAATCGCTAAAAAGACAAGATTGAGAGCCAGCGTAGGTGCTAACGTATTTACCAAAAATTGTGAGACCGAAGTCGACGCTTGGCCAATGAAAGCATTCGCAACAAATCCCAAAGTTACTAATACAGTGATTCCTATGAAATAGACCAAGAAACCACTCATGAAGCTTGACGGTAATTGTTGATAGATTACCTGGCAAAGGTAGACAACCAGTGGAAAAATGAAAACGTATACGCCCAAAATGCCAGTATAATACATATCAAAAATAAACCCAATAATTGCTGCCCAGACACTTAAATGAAGCTTCTTACTATTGCCGAAAAATGCAGCTAATATCAACCACATCATCGTCAAGCACGGAACCATTGTGTTGGGATATTTGAACAAGGTACCAGACAAGATTTGACTGATAGAACCGTCCATAAAGAAAGCTAAAAATTGGCCGACAACAAAAATGATCGCGATAGGAATCTTTCGTTTCATTGATTTGCCCCCTATCACTCTCGAACTGCAACCGAAACAACTTCGATGTCGTTCAGGTTGGCAGCTGGTTTGATATAAACTTTCTTGGCTAGGCCATAATCATCTTCAGCAATCTTAGAAACCGTTCCAACATAGATACCCTTAGGAATCGTACCGCCGAGCCCGCTGGTTGAAACACGATCGCCTTTGGCCAGCTTGGCTTTAGAAGTAATGTTTCCCATGATGATCCGATTAGACTGGGAATCATACGACGTGATGATCCCATTGACCACCTTTGAATCTGATCCAACTATTTGGATAGCAAACCGGTTGGAATTTTCAGCAGTATTTGAAATCAATACCACCTTACTGTTGGTTTTGTTAACTTCGGCAATCGTTCCAATCAAGCCGGGACCTGCAATAACTGGCATATCTTTCTTGACACCTGCTGCCTGTCCCTTATTGATGATCACCTGACTTGCCCATGAAGATGGGGTTCTTGTAATCACAGCTGCATTAATCTTTTCGTAGCCGGTTAAGGTACTCCCAACATTGAGTTGACGCTTTAGTTGTTTATTTTCTCGTTCCAGCGTTTGATCCTTGACTTGTGTTTGAGCAAGCAGGTCAACCTTTGACTTAAGTCGTTGATTTTCCTGGTATGTGTTCAATAAGTTTTTAACTGAGACAAAACCGTGCTGAACCCCATTCATTGGGACAGCAACAACTCTATCCGCAAATCCAACAATGTCATTTCCGAATTGCTGGATCATTGGCGGAGTGCTCCGTTTGTTTCGAATAGCGACTGATACAGTCATCAAGCCAAAACTAATGATTAAACATACTATGACAATAACAAGCTTTCGACTGGAGAAAAATTTTTGCATAATTGCCTCCATTCGTTATTCATTAACAAACAAGCCTAACAAAAATTAGGCGTCGTTACTATTGTTTTTTCTTCATAACGTTAATACTCTTAAGTGATTCTCCAGTTCCGATCGCAACACAGTCAAGTGGATCAGTAGCAATTGAGACGGGAACTTGGGTTGCTTCAGCAATCACATCCGTGATATTTTTGAGCAATGCACCACCACCGGTCAAAACAATCCCGTGATCAATTACATCAGCGGCAATTTCGGGAGATGTTTCTTCCAAGGTTTCCTTAATCGTTGCAATAATCGCCGCAACGGATTCATTGATGGCCTTGTTAACATCAGTGCCACTAATTTCAACAGTGGTTGGCAAACCAGTAACTAAATCCCGACCACGAATAGGAACGGCTTCAATTTCTTTGGCAGCCTTAGGAGAAGCAGAACCAATATCAATTTTCAATTGTTCGGCAGTCCGTTCACCAATCAGTAAATTGTACTTTTGCCGGACATACTGAGAAATTGCCTCGTTTAATTTATCGCCAGCCATTCGAACAGACCGACTTGAAACAATTCCACCAAGTGAAATTGTGGCAACGTCAGTGGTTCCACCACCAATATCAACAACCATGCTTCCGGTCGGATCCATTACGGGCAATCCAGCACCAATTGCGGCAGCAAACGGCTCTTCAATCACGTATGCATCTCTTGCGCCGGCAACCCGAGTGGCATCGATCACTGCCCGCTTTTCAACGGCGGTAATTCCAGTTGGAACACAAACCATAACGTAAGGCTTGCCGGATGAATGACCAAGTGCCTTTTCGATGAAATATTTCATCATGGCAACGGTGGTATCATAATCAGCAATCACACCATCTTTCATTGGCCGAACTGCCTGAATACTTGCTGGCGTTCGCCCAATCATGGCCCGAGCCTCTTCTCCTACGGCAATAATTTCACCGTTTTTAGTACTCTTAGCAACCACTGAAGGTTCACGAAGCACAATGCCCTTACCTTCGACGTACACAATTGTATTTGCGGTTCCAAGATCAATTCCTATGTTTTTTTCCCCAAATCCGAACACGTTATCCATCCCTTCGTTGTCTATCATTCACAATTTTTAGTTTATTTATTATAGATTTATTGATTATTATTGTTTAACGAAACAAGTATATCATACCGTATCAAAAAATAAATGAAATCCATTTAATCAAAGACTTATTTAAGATATTATTTGGAATTCAATTTGAGGTACTCTCGAACATCGGAAATGAAGTATAAAGAACCCGTAATTAAAAGGATATCATTGGCGTTAAGCTTGGGCTTGATCGTTTCAATGGCCTGCCACCAATCCGCAATTGTCAAAATATCATCCGGCGTTTGACCCACTTTTTGCTCTAAGGCTTCAGGATCAGCCGCTTGGCGTTTTCCTGGACCGGCAAAATGAGTCAGGATGATTTCGGCATTCTCAAAAGTGGCCATTTTACGAACCATCTTATCAGCCTGCTTGTCAGCCAAAATCCCCATCAAGATATACACTTTGTGATCAGCAAAATCATTTTGGAGCATTTTGACAATCTCATCAACGGCAGAAATGTTATGGGCCCCGTCTAACACGATAGTTGGATCAGTAGAAACCCGTTCAAACCGCCCAGCCCACTGGGTATTTCCGATTCCGTCAATAATGCTCGATTCACTGACAGCTTGATCCATTACTTCTTGATAAGCTAGATAAGCTTGAATAGCCACCGCAGCGTTATCAGCTTGATAATCACCAATCAAAGTGGTTGAAAGTTTGGCGAACCGGTATTTGCCAGAATTAAAGCTAAATGACTGCAACCAATCATGCTCTTTTAATGCAGCGACCTTAAAACCGTCTCCTAATATTGAAATGGGACTCTTCTTTTTTCGGGCGACACCCTTGATCACTTTTAACGGCTCAGAATCGATCCGGCCAACCACCACCGGAACCCTCGGCTTAATGATGCCAGCTTTTTGATAGGCAATTTTAGGAAGGGTATCTCCTAATATATGCATGTGATCCCAGCCAATCGTCACAATCGCAGAAACCTTGGGAACGATGACATTCGTCGAATCGTATAAGCCACCCAATCCAACTTCCACAATCACAACATCCGCATGTCCTTCAGCAAAGTACGAAAACATCATGGCAGTAATGATCTCAAATTCCGTTGGGCCACCTTCCGGCAAAGTCTGATCCAACTTCTGAACAGTTGGGTAAATTTTTTGAACCAATCTGAGGATCTCCGCATCAGGTAATGGTATCCCATTAACGCTGATTCGCTCATTAAACTTGACCAAAAATGGTGACGTAAAAGTGCCAACCACGTTACCGTCGGCCTGTAAAATGTTTCGCAGAAAGGCAACTGTTGATCCTTTACCATTCGTTCCAGCAACATGGATCGCATTCACCTTTTTATCGGGAGACCCTAATTCATCTAAAAAGGTTCTCATACGTTTTAACGTGGGAATTTTTTTGAATTTACTGCGTCCATGAATAAATTTGAGTGCATCTTCATAAGTGTTAATCATCGATTTCTCCTCAAAACGAGGCTGGTGCAAAACCACCGTTTTGCTTCCAGCCTCGACATTGCATATTCCCACTTAGTCAGTAGGTTATCCAAATTTATAACTCATTTGTAATCTGCGTCAACCGTTCCTTAGCAGCATCCAATTTTGATTGATGATCAGCTTTCTTTTGCTTTTCTTCATCGACAACAGCGGAAGGAGCATTTTCAACAAATTTCTTGTTAGCCAATTTCTTATCTGAACGGGCAACCTCGGCTTCAAATTTATCAACATCTTTTTGAACCCGAACTTTTTCCTCATTCAAATCAACCAACTCGGCCAATGGAACAAAGATTGTCGCATCGGTAATCACAGCAGACATTGACAGCTTAGGTGCGTCAATTGTGGCCCCAATCTTGAGTTCCTTGCAGTGACAGAACCGATCAATGTAATCACGATTGGTTTCAAAGATTTCCTGAAGCGTTTGATTATCGGTTTGAATCAACATATCAATTGGTGAAGAGAGTGGGGCATTTGCTTCACTCCGAATATTCCGAACAGCCTTGATCAAGTCAATCAGCGACTGCATTTCATTTTCTGATTGAGCATCATCAAACTCAGCGTGGTTTTCAGGGAAGGCTGCCGTAACAAGTGATTTGCCAACATGTGGCATTTTCTGCCAAAGATACTCAGTTACAAACGGCATAATTGGCTGCAATAAGCGCAAAGTTTGATCCAAAACATAAGCTAGAATGTTTTGAGTATTCTTTTTGAGCTTAGCATCATCACTGTTCAAGGCTTCCTTACTCATCTCAATATACCAGTCACAGAAATCAAACCAGATGAAATCATAAAGTGCCCGATCAGCTTCACCAAAATTATACTTTTCAAACTGTTCATTAACCTTGTTAACAGTCGCATTTAATCGGCTTAAAATCCAACGATCAGATAATTGCCATTCAGATTTGTCAGGAAGCGTTGGTTGATCAATGCCATCCAAATTCATGATAACATAGCGGCTTGCATTCCAAATCTTGTTGATGAAGTTCCAAGCGGAATCCATCTTATCGTAAGTGAACTTGAGGTCTTGTCCGGGCGTGCCACCATTTGATAAGAACCACCTGAGAGCATCAGCACCATACTTATCAATGACATCCATTGGATCAATGCCGTTTCCAAGCGATTTGGACATCTTCCGGCCTTGGGAATCGCGAATCAATCCGTGAAGGAGGACATCTTTAAAGGGTCGACGTTTCGTGAATTCTAAGCTTTGGAAAATCATCCGAGAAACCCAGAAGAAAATGATGTCATAACCGGTGACCAACGTATCGGTCGGGAAATAACGTTTAAAGTCTTCAGTATCTTCAGGCCAACCCATGGTTGAAAATGGCCACAATGCTGATGAGAACCAGGTATCCAAAACATCTGGATCTTGTTGCCAATTCTCAGAATCTTTTGGAGCTTCCATACCAACATAGGTTTCCCCAGTTTTTTTGTTATACCAGGCAGGAATCCGATGCCCCCACCACAGTTGACGGGAAATAACCCAGTCATGAACGTTTTCCATCCAAGTTTCAAACGTCCCTTCAAACCGGTCTGGGAAGAAGTTAACCTTGTCGTCTGTATTTTGGTTTTTCAGCGCTTGTTCTGCCAATGGCTTCATCTTCACAAACCACTGAGTCGATAAACGGGCCTCAACCTGAACCCCAGTTCGCTCAGAATGACCAACGGAATGGACAATCGGATCGATGGCAATCATTAGATCCTGATCCTGAAGGTCTTTCACCATCGCCTTTCGAGCGGTAAAACGATCCATGCCTTCGTACTTACCAGCATTTTCGTTCAGGGTTGCATCTTCATTCATCGTGTTGATCCGGGGTAAGTCGTGCCGATTACCCACTTTGAAGTCATTTGGATCATGGGCTGGCGTAATCTTAACCATCCCAGTTCCGAAATCAGGGTCAACGTATTGATCGGCAATAATTGGTACTTCCCGGTTAATCAGTGGGACGAGCACCTTTTTACCAACCAAGTCCTTATAACGTTCATCGCTCGGGTTAACCGCAACGGCAGTATCACCCATCATCGTTTCGGGACGGGTGGTTGCAATCTCGATATAATCTTTACCATTAAATTTTGTGCCATCAGTAAATGGATATTTAACGTGATAGAAGGCACCTTTATCGTCTTTATGAATAACCTCAATATCAGACAATGCAGTCCGGGCTTGAGGATCCCAGTTAATGATATACTCGCCACGGTAAATTAACCCTTTGTTGTAAAGGTCCACAAATACACGGCGAACGGCTTTGGATAATCCCTTATCCAAAGTAAAGCGTTCACGACTATAATCCAAGGAGAGGCCTAACTTAGCCCACTGTTCCTTGATAGTCGCAGCAAAGTCATCCTTCCATTCCCAAACCTTTTCAATAAACTTTTCTCGACCTAAGTCATAACGGGAAATTCCTTGTTCACGTAATTTTGCTTCAACTTTGGCTTGGGTGGCAATACCGGCATGATCCATTCCTGGTAACCAGAGGGTGTCATAACCCTGCATTCGCTTCCGCCGAATAATCATATCCTGCAAAGTTGTGTCCCAGGCATGGCCAAGATGCAACTTTCCAGTAACATTTGGTGGTGGTAAAACAATTGAAAATGGTTTCGCTTTCTTATCCCCACTTGGTTTGAATACCCCTTCGTCCAACCATTCGTTATATCTGCCCTTTTCAATGGCGGTTGGATCATATTTAGTTGACATTTCTGTTTGTTCAGTTGATCGCTTGTCGTTTGTTTCTGCCATGTTGTTACCCCTTTCTTGGTCTCTTGATATCTTATGTAACAAAAAAACACTTCATCCTACAATTAGGACGAAGCGTTCGCGGTACCACCTAAATTGGGCAATTATGCCCCACTTAATGATCATGTTAACGGTCGATTAACCGACCCGCCCTCAAAATTCGAACGGGTAGCTTGCAAGTTACTTTCACGGAACAATCAGTAAAAATCTCTCATCAACGATTTTCTTTCTGAAACTGAATTGTGAGCTACTCTCTTGCTCAATGCTTTAATTTAACTCTAATCTTACCGAACTATTGACTAATCGTCAACACGCTTGGCAATTTTTCCTAAAGCGTCCAGTGCATCTTGATAATCTGGTTCATCGCCAATTTCTGGTACGATTTGTCGGTAAACAATCTTACCAGTTGCATCCGTGATGAAAATGGTTCGAGCCAGTGCGCCAAAGTTAGGTAAGTACAACTTCATTGCGTAACCTAATGAAAGATTTTCATCAGACAACATTTGTAAATTCTCGACACCTTGAGCAGCACACCAATCTTTTTGTTGAGCCACTGTGTTATTTGAAACAGTCAAAAAGTTAACATCAGGATATTTGTCAGCCTCTTGATTGAATTTACGGGTCTCAACTGAACAAACTGGTGTGTCAATATCTGGCACAGTTGATAGCAATGTGATCCGGCCAATAATGTCGGCTGTTTTCACTTTATTACCATTGGCATCTTCCAGCTTAAACTTCGGCAACTGTTCACCAACTTCCGGTGGGTTGCCATACATATCTTCTTCTTTACCATTTATCGTGACTTGCATCAAGAACACTCCTTTGATGGTTAACTAATCTTACTGACTAATGTAGCCCAATCATCGCTAATGCGCAAGTATCTAAAATAATTATAGCAGTTCAGCAAAGACATCTTGATCTTGGTTCATGAACTCTTGCCCAGCCTTGATATCGGTAATTTGAATGCCATCGATTGCCCGTTTCATCAGACCGTCAACATCAATATAGCCTTCGAACTTCCGAGATTTTTCTAAGCTAGGACGCGTTTTGGGAGCTGGTGGTGTAAAGATCGTACAACAGTCTTCGAAAGGTAGAATGGATAAATCAAAGGTATTAATATTCTTTGAGATCTTAATAATATCTTCCTTGTCCATCGAAACCAGCGGCCGCAAAACTGGCAGTGTCGTTACGTCATTAATTGCCTGCATACTCTCCAGTGTTTGTGAAGCCACCTGACCCAAAGCTTCACCAGTGAATACACCGCTACAATGGCGATTCTGAGTAATTTTAGCAGCAATCCGCAGCATCATCCGCCGTTGGATTGTCATTAAGTAGCCCTCTGGAACCTTCTCCTTAATTGTTTCTTGCACTTCTGTAAATGGCACTTGAATAAATTGAATATTACCCGAATACTTGGCCAAAACCGAGGTCAATTGCTTGGCCTTATTAAGGGCCTGCTCACTGGTATATGGCGGACTGTAAAAATGAATCATATCAATTTTAACACCGCGCTTCATTGCCAAATAAGTAGCAACTGGGGAGTCGATTCCGCCTGAAAGCATCATTGTTGCCCGGCCCCCGGTACCAACTGGTAACCCACCGGCACCATGAATAATTTCTGAGGAAATGAAGGCACCATTCATCCGAATCTCGACGCGAATTGAAATGTCTGGATGCTTGACGTCAACAGAAATCCCATCAATATTTGACAGTACATGATCACCTAAAATATTGTTAATCTGATTGGTATCATATTCAAAGCTCTTATCTTGTCTGCGGGTATTAATTTTGAATGTTGCCCCGGGTGTGTACTGTTCTTGGGCCATTTGGACGACTGTCTTTTTAATCACATCCATGTCCTTATCGATCTGGATAGAAGGATAAAAGTTTTCAATTCCAAACACCCCTTGAAGGGCGGCAATCACTTGCTTGTCATTTTCATCATGTAACGCAACGTGCAGTCGATCTCGTTGTGCTTTGACTTCCAATGTTGAGAATGGATGCAAAACGGCCCGAACGTTTCTACCAAGCTGTTTGATAAAGTCTTTTCGATTCTTACCCTTGGTTGAAAGTTCTCCGTAACGAACCATAATTTCTGTATAGTGCATAGCTGCTCCTAACTTAATTTGTCAAATTCTTCATACAACTGATCAAATACTTTAATGAATTGTTTGGCTTCTTCGAGAGTGTTCTGGTCACCTAGTGAAATTCTGACAGCACTAGTGGCAATATTTTCTGGAACATTCATGGCATTTAAAGTACCGGATTCATCATGACTCTTCGACGAACAAGCACTCGTGGTTGAGATAAAAATATTGTACTTCTCAAACGCATGCACGATTGTTTCACCGCGGACACCCTTGATTGCAAAACACAAAATGTGGGGAGCAAAGGTCGCATCATTCTTTGAAAAAATGACGACTTTATCAAATTGACTAATGTGATCGATGATAAGTTGCTTGATTTGCCGTTCTATCTTAATGGCAGCCGGCTCCTTTTCCAATACAAGCCGAACTGCCTTAGCCATGGCAGCGATTCCGGGTAAATTCTCAGTTCCTGAACGCTGATTCTTTTCCTGACCACCACCATTCATAAGTGGGGCGATCCGTCGACCTCGGCGACCGTAAATGAAGCCCGTTCCCCGTGGTGCGTGAAATTTGTGCCCGGAAAAGGCAACAAAATCCACGCGATCGTTAAAGATCATCTCTTGAATCCCTTTAGCCAAGCCTTGGACAGCATCAATGTGAAAATGAATCTTTGGATAATTTTTCAATAATTCACCAGCGGCTTGGATGGGCTCAATCGTGCCAATTTCATTATTAATAGCCATAATAGAGACCAAAATTGTGTCGGGACGAATTGCCTGCTTCAAGTCGTCAATTGAAACGCGACCATTTTTATCAACTGGCAAATACGTAATCTCATAACCCAATTGCTTCAGCTGTTCCATTGAATTATGAACAGCTGCATGTTCAACAGAAGTGGTAATGATATGTTTTCCGAATTCCCGCTTAGCAATTGCCGTTCCTTTAATCACCCAATTGTCGCCTTCAGTGCCACCACTCGTGAAATAGATTTCATCTGAATGGACATGCAATAAATCAGCGATTTGCTTCCGGGATTGTTCAAGCAGATTAAATGCCTGTTCACCAAAATTGTGAAGGCTGGAGGGATTCCCCCAAACTTTCTCACTCACCTTATTGTATGTGTCAAGTACTTCTGGCAGTGCTTGGGTTGTTGCACTATTGTCAAAATAAATCATTTGAAACCTTCTTCTCTAATTTATTGGTTCGACTCCAACAAATATAACTCTCATGATGATACACCCAAAGTGGGCTCGGAACAAGCCAGGTGTGCCCTAACTTTTAGCAATTATCAGTAATCATCATGATATTGGAAACAAAAAAAGACCTCCTGGCAAATCAACCTTTTACCAGGGGTCCTCATATCCAAATCATCGATGTTAATGATCGTCCCTTTTCTTTGTCGATCCAACCCGCTTTTTAGCCGCAAAATAGTCGTCCCGAATCTTCGTAAACATCCCAGATGACTGTTTTTCAAGCGCTTTTGAAATCGTATCCAAACTCTTTTGATAGTCATACTTCTGATCAAAATAGAGTTGGGCCTGCTTGCTGGCAGAGGCGATTTCTGGACTAGAGCTGACAAACCGATTAGCATACTGAATGGTCTGTTCAGCCAATGTTGCATCATCAATCAGCTTATTTGTCTTATCGTCCAACGTATCCATGTCTGACCGAATAATGATCACTTGCTTGGAAATATCATCCATGTCAATTTGTGGCTGGCTCATTGCATCATTTAAATGATTGATTTCCCGAACAACTGCCGCAAAGGCGTCTTGGTAGTCGTCAGAAAGTCCTGGCAAATTATGATTGTCAATCCGCCGCTTTTTGTTGCGCATTTCCAGATCAAATTTGGCAAGTGAGCTACGGGCCTGCTTTTCTTTGCCTGGCAATTGAATTGTTGACTGAAATAACTGTTTCTGTAAGGCTTCAATTTGGCCAAGATCTTTCATCATTTTTTGTTGCTCTTGATAGATCACTGAAAAAACAGCTTGACTGGTCTTGATTGCCTGAGTCTGCTTGGCATATTGCTTTTCAATTATGGCAATCTGTTGGTCATACTGATGATTATTCTCAATTTCTTGGTGATTCAACACGTAACTTTTATTCAAACTTTCCAGTCGGAGTGCCAAGTCGCTATTTTGCTTGCGGACATGCGCAATGTATTCGCCAATCACTTTGGTATTCTTCTCAACGTGTGGCCGGGCTTTTAGTTCAAGATCCAACGCGTCATATAAGTGATCAATTGAATCGGCAATATCATCAACTGACTTAGCAACAACATCTACGTCAAGATTCTCCAACTGTTTGAGGCTCGTTTTAATCTGCGTACGAACCCGCTCGATTGTCTGTGGGAAGTTATCCTTTGGAAAGTTGTAATGTTTAGTCTTTAACTCGTGATAACCGGTTTGAATTTCTTGCAGTTGATCGTTGAATTCTTTGGTCAACATGGAATTCAGCTTTGGAATCCGTTCCATATAAGATTCTAGCTTTGAGGTCGAAGCATTTAAATCAGATAAGACTTCCTCAGCACTGTTGGGATCCCCACTTTTAGTCAGTTGAGTAAATTCATCAAACGTCCCTTCAATATCAGCAAGTGTCTTTTCCAAATGATCGATACTGGTCCCAAATGATTCATTTTTGTTCAGCAGTTCTTCGCGAAGTCGCTTATATTTTTTCTCAAGCTCTTCAAGTGCCAGATAATGCTGCTTGTTAAGATCATATAACTGGGCTAAGCCAGCCTGAATTTCTTTTAATTCGGAATTAGCGTCTTCAATCGCTTGGTTGGCGTTTTGCCAGTCATTTCTGGTCTTGATAAAATTAATCCCTTTGCCATCATCTTTAACCTCAGCAATCCCCTCATCAATGCTGGGTAATAGTTGATTCTTGTAATGTTGGTATTTGTTGTACAATTGATCATATTTTTTTTGCGATTCACCCGTTAAGTTAAGCTTTTTAGCAAGGGCAAATTCATCATCCAGCGGAATCTTATTCAGATCTCGTTTGTTCTCATAAACGTCCGTTGCCATCTTGATTGTTCGTCGTTGATAAAATACAAATCCAAGATAACAAGCCCCAACCACCACAATAATTCCAATCAGCAAAGTAAGCATTCGATCCCATCCTTCAGAAATAAAGATATTAAATGACCATTAATATGGAAAAAATCCACAAAACAATATATTATGTATTAATAATTAATTAAAAGTGATCTAACCTGAATTATATCATAGTAGATACGTTTCACCAGATTTTTTTAAAGTGAGGAAGGAACTTATGCAAAAAACAACTAATTTACTGAATCAGCAACTGGATGCGTTATTAACCGGCGAAACGGATTTGACTGCCAACATGGCCAATGCGTCAGCTCTCCTAAATCAGTCACTCACAGACATTAATTGGGCCGGCTTTTATCGATATATGCCAGCCAACGATGAATTAATCCTGGGTCCCTTCCAAGGTAACGTTGCCTGCATGCACATTAAAATGGCAGTGGTGTTTGTGGAGCAGCATTAACTCAGAAAAAACCATTACGAGTGGCTGATGTGCATCAATTTGCAGGCCACATTGCCTGTGATGCCAACTCACGTTCAGAAATCGTCGTCCCGTTATTTAAAAATAAGCAGCCAATTGGCGTGTTGGATATCGATTCTCCCATCGTCAACCGTTTCATTGGGGATGACGAAGAGATGCTCGCCGAATTTGCTGAGATATTCGTTAAACATGTTGACTTAGGATAGAATTCTTTATACAATGGTGTTTGTGTAAAATAACGCAGCAGTAGACGGTAAGCTCGTCAACATGTTGTTGCCATTTAATTGGTTCTGCAAGTAACTCAATCGGCTGCTTGAGCGAAAGAGCAAAGCAACATGCACGAATACTAAGTTTGCAACGGCTTATTTTACTCCAAAAAAATATTGGAGGATTACTTATGTCTAGATATACAGGTCCAAGTTGGAGAATTTCACGTCGTTTAGGAGTATCTTTATCAGGTACTGGTAAGGAACTCGATCGTCGTCCTTATGCTCCTGGTGATCACGGTCAAGGCCGTCGTTCAAAGCTTTCAGAATATGGTTTACAATTACACGAAAAGCAAAAATTACGTTACATGTACGGACTTACTGAACGTCAATTCAGTAACTTATTCGTTCGTGCCGGTAAAATTCGTGAAGGTAAGCATGGTGTTAACTTTATGATTATGCTTGAAGAACGTTTGGATAACATGGTTTACCGTTTGGGTATGGCTACAACTCGTCGCCAAGCTCGTCAACTTGTAAATCATGGTCACATCACCGTTGATGGCAAGCGTGTTGATATTCCATCATACGAAGTTAAACCTGGTCAAGTAATCTCTGTTCGTGAGAAGTCTAAAGATCTCCAAGTTATCAAGGATGCTGTTGAAGCTGTTGTGGGTCGTCCACAATACGTTAGCTTCGATGCTGATAAGCTTGAAGGCTCATTAGTTCGTCTCCCACAACGAGAAGAACTTGATGCTGAAATCGATGAATCACTTATTGTTGAATACTACAACAAGTTGGGTTAATTCATCACCAAGCGTTTTGCGATTGCAAAGCGCTTTTTTTATGCCCTCTTTTACTGATATAATGGTTAAGAGTCATCTTTGTTATCACTTAGGAGGTATCTTATGCAACAACCGTTAGCCTATCGAATGCGGCCAACTAAAATTGAAGATATCGTCGGTCAACAGGATTTAGTTGGCCCTGGAAAAATTATCAGCCGAATGGTTAAAGCCAAAATGCTGTCCTCAATGATCTTATATGGTCCCCCGGGCACTGGAAAAACCAGTATTGCCAGCGCAATTGCCGGCTCAACTAAGTACGCATTTCGAATGCTGAACGCAGCCACAGATACCAAGAAGGATCTTCAAATCGTAGCCGAAGAGGCCAAAATGAGCGGGACCGTTGTGTTACTACTGGATGAAATTCATCGGCTCGATAAAACGAAACAGGATTTCTTATTGCCATTATTGGAAAATGGTTCAATCATCCTGATTGGGGCGACAACTGAAAATCCCTATATCAATATCAATCCTGCCATTAGAAGTCGAGCTCAAATTTTTGAAGTTCATCCTCTATCTCCTGCCGATATTGAGCAGGCCCTTCATCGCGCACTGACAGACACTGACAACGGTCTCGGCAACTTCAAGGTAGAGATTGACGATGACGCGCTCAAATTCCTCTCAACGGCAACTAACGGGGATCTGCGAAGTTCGCTAAACGCACTTGAATTAGCAGTTAAGTCAACGGAACCGAATAAGGACGCTAAAATACACATCACCCGGCCAATTGTTGAAGAATGTTTGCAACGAAAAGCACTTAGTTCAGATAAAGATGGTGATGCCCACTATGATGTGATTTCTGCATTTCAAAAATCCATCCGAGGATCGGATACCGATGCGGCCCTTCACTATGCCAGCCGGTTAATTGAATCCGGTGACCTGATCTCATTAATCAGGCGGTTACTCGTCATTGCATATGAAGATGTCGGTTTGGCAAACCCTGGTGCTTGTGAGCGAACCGTTGAGGCGACCACTGCTGCAAAGCAATTAGGGCTTCCTGAAGCGCGGATCCCTCTGGCAAATGCCATCATCGAACTCTGCTTAAGCCCCAAGTCCAATTCGGCTATGACGGCGATTGACAGTGCGTTGGAAGATGTTCGTTCCGGCAACTACGGAGATGTCCCTCTCCACTTAAAGGACGCCCACTACAAGGGTGCTGCCAAATTAGGGCGTGGAGTCGAATACAAATACCCGCATGACTTTCCTAATGATTGGGTCAAGCAACAATATCTCCCAGATAAGATCAAGAATGCCCAGTACTATCGGCCAAAGAGCAATGGTCGGATTGAAACGGCTTTTAAAGAACAATACAAAAAACTACGCCAGTCTGCTGGCCGAAAATAATTTGGAGTAAAAAATGATTATTAATTTGTTAGTCGTCGTGGTTATTGTTATCGCGGCATTTATCGCCTACTATTTACTATCTCACTTGAATCAAAAATTATTTGGCATCAACGTTCGCGAGAACAAACGCATGACCTCGGCCGCAAAAACGGGTGGCATCACATTTATCATTGTTGCCATTCTGGGTGTTGTCGCCTTGTTCTGGCAAAATGATATTTTTACCTTGGTCGTGCTGCTCTGTGGGACTGCCGCCGGGACGATTTTAGAGGCAGTTATCATGAATATTATCAACCATCCCAATCGTTAGCATATTTATTTCTTTGTATTTTAGAAAAAATAACGTACAATTGAATTAAATAGATGAATGTGGGGTGGGTACAATGTTACAACAATACAAACAAATTCTAGTTCCCGTTGATGGTTCCTACGAAGCGGAGTTAGCTTTCAAAAAAGGCGTTGCAGTTGCAAAACGAAATGATGCATCACTTCACCTTGTTCACATTGTTGATACCAGGGCTTTCCAAAACATTTCCAGTTTTGATACCTCAATGGTTGAACAAGTGACTGATACTGCCAAACAAACACTAGACAAGTACATTGATGAAGCTAAACAAGCTGGCATCAAGGACGTTGACTACTCAATTGAATATGGCGCACCAAAGACTGTAATTGCACGTGATTTGCCACAGAATCTAAACATCGATTTAATCATGATCGGCGCAACTGGTTTAAATGCCGTTGAACGGTTATTGATTGGTTCAGTAACTGAGTATGTCACTAGAACCGCAATTTGTGATGTGTTAGTTGTCCGAACCGATTTGGATAATAAGCCCGCGAAGAACCCAAGTAAACGAGTTTAGGATATGAGTTGAGGTGGCCACTGTCGGTTGATTGGAGTCATGAGGATCAGCTATTTGAATTTTAATGATTCTGGTTTGACAGATAAGCCATGATTTTCAAAACACCATTCAGCAAAAAAATATCAGGCCCAAATAAGGCTGAGATTTATATCAATTTTCAATCCGTAATCATCCACTTGGATCGTCGTAGCCACCTAGATAAAAGCTGCGCCAAACGGCTGATCTCGGCCATTTAACGAAGAGGACCAACTATTCCTGATTTTGGAATAGTTGGTCCTCTTCGTTAAATTCTGAGATCAAAACGCCGATTATCGCAGTCTCATTTAATGAGTGTTGGTAATCCTTCAGTTTTAGCCAATTCCTGCTTAACTATTTCAACAATATGCGCCTGATTATGCTTAACGATTTTTTCAGACAATTCAGTATTTCCCCTTAGTTGGGAGATAAAAAATGCAGCAAATTGTTTCATGGTTCCACAGACAACCTGCCCTTTCGCATAGTAACATTTGGACTCCTGTTCAGCTAAAACATCTAATTTATAAATCAAATCAGCTTGGGTGAGTTTACCTGAAATGTCCTTAATTAATTCTAGCGCACAATCGTAATTCTCAATATCTAAATACAAGTCGATAATTCTGACATACAAGTCCACAATTGCAAACAGGTCCTGTTTTTCGTCACTCTTGAGTTTCTTTAGAATTTCGGTACTAACTTCGATATATTCTTGTGCTCGCAACGGCTTGCCTTGATTCTGATAAGCCAGACCCAGCCCTAAATTTGCCCAAGCTTGATAAAAGGTATAGTCAGTGGCTGAATATCGCGTTAACATGACGTTAAAGTTGTAAATCGCTTCATTCATATCGTCATCAATGAACAAGTTGATGTAACCAAGGTAACAAGAGTAGCGACCTCGGGATGCCTTGCTAGTTAATTTGTCAAAAGAAATTTGCTTAATGAATTGATTTGCTTTTTGAAACCGATTGTGACGCATACTTTCATCAATTAGTGAAAATAATTTGTCACCATACTCAGGATTACTGGTCACCTGCGTCAAATCCAATTTTAATCGGTCGCACACCTTACATAAAATTTCAAAACTGGAACAAGTATTCTGTGTCTCGATCCCACTGATGGTTGCTTGCGTACAAATACCTTCAGCAAGTTGAACTTGAGAGAGCCCCCTTTGCTTCCTGGCTTTTCTAATCATCGATCCGGAAATTTTCATAGTCATATCTAACTTTTACCCCCGATTTTAAGTTGATGCGCTGACTACACAACCTAGATATCATATTATATTCACATGCAGATATCAACCAAAATTTCACAATAACAGCAAAAAGTCACGACCGAAATCTGCATTGGAGAATATGGTCATTAACCACGCCGACCGCCTGCAAGTAGCTATAAACCGTAACCGGTCCAATTCGCTTCAAGCCCATTTTTTTGAAGCTATTCACAAACTGTTTAGTGAACTCGTGAAAATCTGGGACAGGATCTTCTTCCGACAACAGGTGGTCCAGTTGCATGTAATTCACAGGTTCCCACGTATTGTCAATAAACTGCTGCGAGTTTTGTTGAATCACTTTTGCATTATGAATCATCCCGGCAATTTTTGAATGGTTTCTAATGATCTTTGGATTCTCGCATAACCGGGCAACGTCTTGATCAGTCAAGCCGGCGAGATAATCAATTGAAAAGTGATGGAAGGCCTCATTCATGCCATCTTCAAATTTAAGAACCGTTTGAAATGCTAATCCGGCCTGCATCGTTTCGAGACAAAAGCCACGGAAAAGCTCATTTAACTCCTTGGTTGGTTTACCCCAAATTGTATCATGATAAATCATCAATTCTGGGCTCTTGGTCGCCCAGGCACATCGTTTTGTCATATTAAATTGCACCTCCTATATAGGAAATACGTAAAAGAGGGGCAAAATTATAGATAATCCAACAAATAATTTAATAAGAGGACCCAACGATCACGATCTAAATTGATCTTCAAGTGGGCCAGCTTTTGTGCTTGATCCGTCACTTGACCATTAGCGCCCATAATTGCCGACCGAAACATTCCCAACCGGCTATTATCCGTCCAGGTATATATTTGCCGCTGATCGATGTCAGCAGACTGAATGAGATAGTCACTCACCGTATAATGTTCTAACGTATAAAAATTGACGTTCAGTTTGGACATGTCACCAAAGTTCAGCATTGTGACCAGCCCAACTTGAGTATGTGGCAGTTGCCGTTTAATTTGGCGGAGATATGAATAACCGATTGAATGCACGCGATGAGGTAACCGTTGCAGTCCAGCGCGATATTGATCAGCAAACCTGGTTCCCATTTGTTCGTCAGATTGATTGGTCACTTTTAGTTCAATGATCAAGGGTTGCTTTAATCGATTGGCGGTCTTTAAATAATCGCCAAACAGCTCAACTCGATGGTATTTTTTCACCGTTTTAAGACTTAATGTATTAATCTCTTGCGGACCTTTATGAGGAATCGAAACGGTATCATCATGGGCACAAATAAAGTAATGATCCTTGGTTTCTTGAATATCCATCTCGACGTATGGGAAATGAAATTGACTACTTTTTTTCAACGCTGCAATCGTATTCCCAGTCCCGTTGTGATCAATGACACCCCGATGAACGATAATCGTTTGAGGCTGCGGTTGCCGGCCATTGTTAACATTTGCGGCCCCAATGACGGTGATCAACAAGAGGCTGGCCCCACCAAATAACCACAACCGGCCAGACTTCCAATCGAAATGGATCGAGCTGGCAAACAATCTCAACATCGTCTTCAATTCGACTAACGGTACCACCAAATTGATGAGCCCTTTGGAAACGAACCAAATTATCTGATTGGATATCAATTGGTTAACGACAGTTACGCCAGTAATGATCACAAAAACAGTGATCACCATTTCTAGAATTACCAACCAAGAGCGAACCCAATCGCCAAAGGAATCATCCCGCCATGCTAACTTGAGGGCTCTAATGAAGCTGGCTTCATTTCCTGAAAGTAAAATAACTAGAACCTTGTGAACCTTCATCGTCAACCCGAACGCGAGTATGTATAAGAACACTAAGAAAATGATGATCGCCTGGCGATTAACCGTAATCCAGGTAAACATTGCCCCCGAAACTGGAATTGCGGCTTTGATAAAATTGGTGAACCCAAACAGCCCCAGTGGCAGCCAAAGAATTGCCAACCAAATAACCGCTAAGTACAGGCCGATCAACTTTTTTAATGTTAGTTTGGGTTGATTAAACCCTCTCGGCAAGCTGATAAATATGACTGAACCCAACATCCCAATAAAGATTAACAGCAAGATCATCAACAACCAGCTACTGTGAAGGCCGTTTTGAATCCATTTGAGCATGGTCATGACGCAAACAAATAATATTGTTAAGAAAGGTACCCATCGATCACTATTCATATTCCCATCCCATATAAAAAAGCTGGTCACGATCAAACAAACTGTTTCATCGTCGGCCAGCTTCATTTATTCAACTTATTAATTCTTTTTGATAATCTGGTCTTTTGGATCCAATGGTTTGAAATCATATAAGATTTTACTTTGACGTTCAAATTCTTCGATTGCCAATTGAATCAAACGATCAATCAATTCAGTGTATGAAATCCCTGAAGCAGCAAATAACTGTGGATACAAGCTAATGTTGGTGAATCCAGGCAATGTGTTGACTTCACTGACATATGGAACACTATCCTGAGAAACAAGGTAGTCGATTCGGGCCATCCCTTTCAGCCCCAAAGCGCGATAAGTCTCCAATCCCATCTTGGTGATTTCTTCAGCTAATCGATCAGAAATATCAACAGGAACATCAAATTCCACATGACTTGCGTCCACAAACTTGTTGTCATAAGTATAGAATGCATCACTTTTCGGCACTTTAATTGCCCCTACTTTAGAGACAATTGGGTGATGATTCCCCAGCACGGAAATTTCCAGTTCCTCAGGCCCTTCAATAGCTTCTTCGACCAGAACTTTGCTGTCATAACGGAAAGCATCGCGAACGCCTTCAAGGTAGTCGGTTTCATTTTCAACCTTATGAATCCCCACCGAAGACCCTTGATTGGCTGGCTTTACAAACAATGTCTTGCCAAGCTCATCACTCAACTTCTGATAAGTATATTGTTCACTGGTCATTGGCGTAATGACTTCATAATGCGTCGTCCGAACGCCAACGAGCTGCAGGATTTTCTTGGTAATGTCTTTATCAAATGACATTGCGGATCCCAAGACGCCGGTGCCAACATATGGCTTCTGAAGTAACCGTAACAATCCTTGAATCGTTCCGTCTTCACCTAAGTTACCATGAATAATTGGGAAGAAAACGTCGATATTTGACACTTCCCCTAAATTAATCACCGGAGCAAGTGGGTTCTTGTGATCAAGCTTTGCAAGTTCCTCTTTGGCCACGACATCTTCAGGTTCACCATTGAATACCCTTGCAGATGCCTCGTTGCCTAAAATATAGCCACTTTTAGTCATTAAGAAGAGACTCACTTTGTACTTATCTTTGTCCATAGCGTCAAAGATGTTGTGGGCTGATCGTTTGGAAACATCGTGCTCAGAAGAATTGCCACCAAAGATCAAGCCAACGTGTTGCTTTTTGTTCTTTGCCATGATTTCCACCCTATTCGTATATTCGTATAGTTTCCAGAAACTTAATTATAACATGGAAACCGGTCACGGGATATATTGAAAACTGGTTTTTTATTGGCTAATTAACCATTAGTCCCGCTTTAATTGCTTCCTCGCAAACAAGAGCCGAGTGATGGCAATCAAAATGGCGCCAAAAATGATCAACGAGATAATCAGGGCAAAGGGATTGTATGCACCACTGCTTTGGTATCCTAATACCAATTTCGCAAAATTGACCACCCAACTCATTCGGAATCGGTAATCAATCATCGCTTTAAAGATAAATAACAGAACAACGCCACCAGTAATTGGGGCAATAATTAAAATTAACCGTTGCGCAACCTTTGAAAACAGCGTCAGAAAATTACCAATGACCATTCCAAGCAATGAGCCAACCACCAGCATTAAAGCACTCATCACAAAGTTGAGCACCCCATTGACGAAGGGGTTCGAAAAGTAGGTATCATATACCCTCGTGAATAGATTAAAGGGCGCGTTATCGGTGATTGGCGACAGGAATAAATAGCCGTACAGTAAATTAAACGTATTCCCAATCAAAATTAACAACCCGTTAACGCTTAACTGCGCCTCAAAAAAGGTGCTTCTGGAAACGCCATTTTGAATAAGAAATTTGAAGTTCTCATATGACAACGTCGAGATCACGAAAATGTAAAATCCAAATACGGCCGAAACCGAGCCTCCCCGTAATTGATCCACAATTGAGAAGCTTGAAAGGGTTCCTGAGATGACCGACAACAGAAATGGCAAGATAATGATCAAGGCGATTAGTGTTAAATAAACCACCCCAATCAAGGGGAGCTGCTTCTTGAAAAGATATTTAATCACTTGCTTAGTTTTCATGTCGCTTGCTCCCCTCATATTGATTAGTTAAAAAGACAAAAAGTTTTTGGAGATCAAAATTAGATAGCTGAACGGTATCAGGTAACCGGCGATCATCCAGGTCGCCATAAACATAGTTAGCACGGATATTTCCCATATCATCATGACCAACAACATTGAGCCCCTTCGTGTATTCTTCGACCTCATTTTTTTGGCCAACAACTGAATGAGTCTTTGCCAACACATCTTCAACCGGCTGATTTAAAATGATTCGACCCTGATCGAGAATAATCACGTCACTAATAATATTGGCAACCTCTTCAATTAAGTGAGTCGACAAAATAAATGTCCGTGGATTGTCAGCATAGGAATCAAGTAATTCTGTATAAAATAGTTCTCGATGATTCGCATCCAACCCAAGAACCGGCTCATCCAATATGACAAATTTGACTGGCAGACACAGTGCAAGGATTAGCTTAAAGATTGAATTATAACCAGTCGATAATTTACCAAACTTTTGTCCCATATCAATTTTAAATTCGGCAATCATTTTGTCAGCTAATTTATGATTGAACCCGCCATATATCAACTCACTGTCCTTAACAATCTGGGAAAGCTTCGCGCCATTTGGATACAAATCAACTTCACTCATTAAGTACATCAAGCCGAGCTTTGAATCATTGTCGGCAACGTTTTCTGAATCAATTTTAACTTCGCCGGAACTGGGAAAAATCCGGTCGGTAATAATATTGAGCAATGTGCTTTTCCCAGCCCCATTGCGGCCCAAAAGCCCATAAATTTTATTTTCCTCAAAGGCTAAATTCACATCCGCAATGACACTTTTGGACCCATATGACTTGGAGACGTGATTGACTTCCAACATACTCATTGACTATAACCTCGTTTCACTAAATCTAGTAGCTCTTCTTCAGAAATATTCAAATTACGCGCCTCACGAACCAAATTAACGATAAACGCGTCAAAGAAGCCATCGCGTTTAGCTTCTACTATCCGCTGTCTGGATCCCTGCTTGACGAACATTCCTAATCCTCGCCGCTTTTCAATTAACTGCTTTGAAACGGCAATATTCATCCCTTTCAGGACAGTTGCCGGATTAATATGGAACTCTTTTGAAATCTCGGTTGTCGATGGAATTTGCGCCCCTTCTTCAAATCCGCCAGAAGCAATTGCATCTTCAATCTGTTCGGCAACCTGACGATAAATCGGTTCTGAACTGTTAAATTCAAATTGCATTCCACATCGTCCCACCTTTTCTTTTCATCACGTTATTTCTCCACCTTTGTCTTCGGTACGACAATTTTGCTATAGATCATCACTGTAATCCCATAGTAGATTAGATAGAGAATACTAAACCCGAGGACCGACCAGCCAAATGTTTGATAGGCGCCGTGTAACAGATTGGCCTTAATAAACATTTGTAAGCCAAAGGCCACGTCAATAATGCCTAACACAGCCGGAAGAATAAACAGTCCCAGGATCTGAACGGCAATGGAACGATTAAGAACGGATTTCCTGGCCCCAATCTTATTGAGCATCTCAAACCTGGCTTTATCACTGGCTGCCCCGCTTAAAATCTTAAACATTAAGCAACTGGCCAGCATTGCAAGAAAAGCAATCCCAAGGAAAATGCCCATGAATTCCAAACTCCCAAAGACACCCTTCAGTAGCTGGTAGGTTTCATACGCCCCACCAACGCCAAGACCTTCACTGACCTTCTTGCCGTATTGCCGGGTTTGGAGATTGGTAATTTTTGAAAGCGTCGTGGCAGCCGCATCCATGTCATTTACCCGAACTAATAACAAAGTATTGGCCTTGGCATTAATCCGATTAAAAGTGGTATCAGAAACCAGCCTAATCCGTAAATTTCTGGTTAACGGTGCCTGTAAATTGTTAAGGCCGGCATAGGCTGTGGATGCGCGGTCTTTCAGTTGAGTCAGACTGGCATTATCAATTTTTGATTTTAACTGGGCCTGATTGGTAAAGTGAGCGTATTTGAATGGCTGCGCTTCAAACTGACTTGCCCGATAATAAACACTTTTGCTTCCGGGATCAACTTTTTGCTGATAAGTGACCTGAGCCTTCCCGTCAATGTCGCCAACTAATGATTTCATTTTAGGAGATGGATTAGTCAGACCAACCGCATAGGCATTGTTACCGGCGGCCATCATCGGTACCATTCGTTGAAAACCAATTCCAACCGTAATTGCCCCGAGTGCCAAAGCAAACAGTAACGAAACGACTGAAAGAATCTTCGTATAGTCACGAATTCTAAACTTTAACTGAGAAATTGTAAAGTTGTTAAGACCTTTGTAGCTGGTGTTTGAGCGTTGAACGGCTTCCAAAATCATGACAAAGAAGGAATTGAACACAAAATAGGTACCAAGGACAATGGTAATTAACCCAATCCCGATTGCCAACAGTTGAAGGTGATTAATATCATACATAGCGTAATAACCGATCGCCAGCAAGACTAATCCGCCAACGGCTTGAACGAAAAGCGTCCGTTTCTTTGGATCTTTCCAGTCACTTTCTTGATTAGACCGTAACAGATTAAGAGCAGATGTCTTCGTGAAAGTTCGGGCGTTGACCAACCCGGCGATTACAAACAACACCAAAAACAAAATCAAGGTTGCCCACACGGCTGGCATATAAAAAGCAGAAAAGTTAGTTAATGAAACATGGATTTGGCTACTCAATAGGCCACTGAGTCCTTTGGTAAACCCAACTCCCAGGATAATGCCAACAAAAGTAGAAGCCAACCCAATCACTAAAGTTTCCAAAATAATTAACTTGCTGATGACCTTTGACTTGGCTCCCAGCATCATGAAGAGACCATAATCATGTTTTCTCATACTCATCAAAAAGTTGTTGGCGTAGAACACATACACCAGTGTAATAATTGCCAATAGAATTGACCCAAAAATGAAGACAAATTTGGCATTCTGACCAACCGGACTACTGGTGGTGAACTTATCATTGGTCGAGATGGCCTCGAACATGTAGAAAATGGCAGTGGTGATCATCATGCCTGAAAAAAGGACCAGGTAGTCTTTCCACCGAGATTTGACACCTGATAATGAAATTTTAAATAACATAATGTGCTCCTTAGAAGTTAATTATTGTTCAAAAGTTCCAAGCTTTTCGAGAATTTGTTGGTAGAACTCATTTCGACTCTTCCCATCAGCATCAATTTCGTCGCCGATCTTGCCGTCTTTAATAAACAAAATTCGCTTACAGAAACTAGCTGAAAACGGATCATGAGTCACTAGGAGAATTGAGACCCCTTGCTGATTGATGTTCGTCAAGGTATCCAGGAGTTCCCGAGCATTGGTTGAATCAAGGGCACCGGTTGGCTCATCACCAAAAATAATTGATGGATTGGCAACCAAAGCTCTGGCAGCGGCCACCCGTTGCTTTTGACCACCTGACAACTGAGTTGGATATTTGGACAACAGATCATCAATCCCTAATTTCTTGGTGGCTGCTTCAACTGCCTGTTTCGTTTCGCCTGGTTTTTTATTTTGCAACGAAAGCGGCAAAGCAATATTTTCCTGAGCTGTCAAAGTTTCTAGCAAGTTAAAATCTTGGAAAATGAACCCTAATTTTTCTGAACGGAAATCTGACATTTGGTTAGCGGTTAAATTAGTCACATCTTTACCATCAATTTCAACAGATCCGCTGGTTGGCTGGTCTAAGGTTGCCATAATATTCAGCAAAGTGGTTTTCCCAGAACCGGAAGCTCCCATGATTCCAACAAATTCACCTTGTTGGACGGAAAAGGTAATCCCTTTCAGTGCTTCGTATGGTTTGGGGCCGTTTTGATCATATATTTTATGCAAATCTTTTGTGCGTACGATTTCGGTTGTCATGATATTCCTCCCGCGTTGGTTGATTACTTATGTAACTAACTATATATGCAGAGCTATAAATTGTCAACACTACCAAATCAAATTGTGGCGGTCCTCTCTGTAAGAAGCCGTCATGACAATGATTATCTGACAAAAAATGGCGAGGTTGAGACATGAGTCGGCAAAGTGTTTATAAATGCAACTTAACTTTCTGATAAAACTTGTGACAAACGGCTGATCTCCGTCATTTAACAAAAAGGATCAATTATTCCAAAATTAGGAATAATTGATCCTTTCCGTTAAATGCTGGGATCAAATCGCCTTTCGTCTCAATCTCGTCGTATAAATTAAATTGCCAACAAAGTGGTTGCCGTTACTCTAGATTATCAGTATTAATGACATTCTGGGTTCCTCGTTCGGTAATGATCGATACCAGGACATTATTAATCATTTGCATCCGTTTTTCATCAGTCACACTGGTTCCTAAATCATGCTGCAACTGGGATACGGCATCTTCTGAAATGGCAACCGCTCCTTGGACAATAATCTTTCGGGCTGACAGAATTGCGGTTGCTTGTTGTCTTTGTAACATTGCGTTGGCAATTTCCGTTGCGTAAGCCAAGTGCGTCAATCTGGTTTCAACAATTTCCAGACCGGCCACGTCCAACCGTTCCTGCAACTCCTTTTGAAGGGCTTTTGAGACCTCAGTTGAATTGCCACGTAACGTCAATTTATCCGTATCCTCATCGAAACTGTCATATGGGTATTGGCTTGCGATATGCCGGATCGCTGATTCACTTTGGATTTCCACAAACTGTTCATAATCTTCAACACTAAAAATTGCTTTGGCTGAATCAACGACTCGATAAACAATAACGGCCGCGATTTCAACTGGATTACCCTTTGAATCATTCACTTTAATAATTGAACTATTGAAATTACGCACCCGCAAAGAAATTGTCTGCTTGCCTGTTAAAGGCACCGTCATGAATAATCCAGACGTGCGGATTGTACCAATATATCGACCAAAGAAGGTGAGTACCTTGGCTTCATTTGGTTGGATAATTGTCAGCGAACTTGCAAATAATAAATCAAGAATGATTACAACACTACCCGAAATGACGGTCAATACCGAACTGGACTGGCTGCCATTCCATAACATGTAACCGCCCAAAATCAGCAGAATCAGAACACAAATCAATCCAATAAAGCCATTTACATGAAATACATTTTTTTCTTTCAAAAAAGCCGCCCCCTCTATTAAATGATTTCGGTTACAAATCAAGTATATAGTGGTCGGCTCTTAATTGAAAGCGAATTACTTTACATTCTTAACTGGTAGAACGGCACCCTTGTAATGGTGGTAAATCCATTTTTGAGTACTCTTTGACTGGAGGGCTTTAACAAGCTTCTTAATGGCTGGCTTGTTTTGGTCACCCTTGCGAGTTGCAATAATATTGACATATGGCGAGCTGCTCTTTTCAATGGTGATTGAATCAGTTCGTGGATCCAACCCAGCTTGAACAGCGTAATTGGCATTGATGACAACCGCATCGCCTTCACCGTTCTTATAAATAGTTGGTAACAGCTTTGGTTCGTAACTGTGCTTGAACTTCAAGTGACGAGGGTTTGAAGCAATATCACTGAAGTTAGCTGATGTAATATTGACGCCCTTCTTGATTGTGATTAAACCGGCATCTTTAAACAATGTCAAAACTCGGCCATAATCGGGGGTATTACTGCTGACAATAGTTGTGGCATTTTTCTTAAGATCTTGAAGCTTCTTAACTTTCTTAGAGAAAACGGCAATCGGCTCCAAATGAACCCCACCGGCATTCACTAAAGAACCATGATTTTCCTTGTTCCACTGATCCAAAAACGGCACATGCTGGAAGTAGTTCGCATCCAATTCCCCATTGGCCAGTGCTTTATTAGGCATTACATAGTCTTGGAAGGTCGTAATTTTTAGCGTAACCCCTTCCTTTTTAAGTTGTGGCGCAACATGTCTCAAGATTTGAGCATGAGGAACTGCTGAGGCACCAATCTTTAAGGTCGTTGTTTTCTTACTCTGACTGTTTGAGGAAGAACACCCAACTAACAACACCGCACTGAATAATACTGCAACTAAACTCAATAATTTCTTCTTCATACGAAAACCTCCAAATTATAATGTCCGTTTATCGGTCCACTTCACGAACCGGTCACCAACGAATTGAACAACAAAAACAAATAAACAAATAATAACCGTTCCAACTAACGTCACGGTGTTGTTATATGCTTGGAACCCTTCTTGGTAAACAAGGTTGCCAAGACCACCAGCACCAATTGCCCCAGCCATGGCGGTATAGCCAATTAACGAAATTGTGGTCACCGTAGCGCCTGCGATCAACGCCGGTTTACTCTCGGGCAGCAACACCTTGGTAATCACACCCCAAGTTGTTGCCCCCATCGATTCAACGGCTTCGATAACTCCGGAATCCACTTCTCGGAAATACGACTCGACCATCCGAGCATAAAATGGCGCTGCGGAAACAATTAGGGACGGCAACGCAGCTTTGGGCCCGATGATTGTCCCAACCAGGGTCTTGGATACCGGCAACAGCAAAATAATCAAAATAATATATGGAATTGACCTAAAAATATTAACCAGTAAACCAACGACCCAATTAATAACTTTAAAGCCCCAACCTGATTTGCTACGGGTTTCATAGAGAATGAGGCCTAAAATAATACCAAAAATAACCACGGCAACCATCGATAACAATGTCATCCAAATTGTTTCCCAAGTGGCTGACATCATTGCCGACCAATCCACATTATGGAATTGAAAATATGACTTAAGGCCGGTTGTATTACTCATGATGAATCACCTCGGTTCCAACTCTCATTTTTTTAAGGTACTCAAGCGCATCATTAATTTTGGTCTCGTCCCCAACAAATTGGAGATCCAACGATCCTAGTGCCCCTTCTTGAGTTTGATGGATGGCACCAGAAATAATACTGATTGTGAGATCCGGGTAACGTTTGATAACATCTGACACGATTGGCAGCTCTGCTTGCGGCCCGTGAAAGACTAACCGGATCAACTGCCCTTCAGGATACTTCTTTACCAATTCTTCCAAAGTCATCGTTGTGTCACCCTTTTGGGTTGTAAATTCTTCGCTGACAAAGTTTTTGGTAACCTGTTGCTGTGGATGACGGAAGACTTCAAACACTGTCCCGCTTTCAACGACTCGGCCGCTATCCATCACTGCCACTTTGTCACATGTCTTCGCAATCGCATGCATCTCATGGGTAATCAAAAGGATGGTTAAGTTCATTTCTTTGTTGATCTTCAACAACAATTCCAATACCTCGTTTGTCGTATCAGGATCCAGAGCACTCGTGGCTTCGTCAGAAATTAGAATTGTCGGTTCATTGGCCAGCGCCCGGGCAATGCCAACCCGTTGTTTTTGTCCACCTGATAATTCAGAGGGATAAGAATGCTCGCGGCCCTCTAAACCGACCAACTTGATTAACTCCTCAGCGCGTTGAACCCGCTTGGCTTTGGGAACCTTAGCAATCTCTAGTGGCAAGGCAACGTTATCGATTACCGTCCGTGACCATAACAGATTAAAATGCTGGAAGATCATGCCAATTTTTTGACGTTGTTTTCGAAGGGCACTGCCATTTAACTTGGCAATATCAGTCCCATCGATATCGATCTCACCTGTCGAGGGGGCTTCCAGTCCATCCAGCATTCGGACTAATGTGCTTTTACCTGCTCCGGAGTATCCGACAATCCCAAAAATCTCACCGTCATTAATCTCGATGTTTACATCATTAACGGCCGTTAACCCACCGTCTTTTGTACTATATTGTTTAGATACATCTTTAAATCGAATCATCGTTTTCACTCCTAAATATAAAAAAGCTTTCCGTCCACATTAGCAATTAACTAATTGCTAACAAGGACGAAAAGCTTTTCGCGGTACCACCTTAGTTCATTATCGCTTCTCAACGATAATCTCTACGAGTATGATTCATACTCAACGAAATAATGGACGTCACCCATTATTGGTTCACTGACGCTCACCAACAATTATTTTGCCAAGACCATCTTCAAAAATCTTCACTGACTCCGTCTCACCATTAGGAGCTCTCTTTGCAGCTTCGATTAATTACTCATCTTGGATCTAATCTCTTACTCATTGAATCCTAGTTTACCTAGAAAAACATTAACCGTCAAGGAAATTATTTCTGAACTTTAACAATCCACGATTTGTCCTTAGCAGATTCATTCAAAAGTGCTGGGTTGTCTTCAGCCTGTTTATTCACGGCGACAACGGTTCCGGCAACTGGACTCTCAATATCCGAAACAGCTTTATCTGCTTCAACATTCAGCAAGGTATCGCTAGTTGTCAATTGGGCGTTAACCTTTGGCAAAGAAACAAACGTAATGTTGCCAAGCTCATTTCGGCCTTCATCAGTTAAACCAATTGTTACAACCCCACTCTTATCTTCTTCTGTCCAATAATAATTCTTATCCATGATAATTCGCCCCTTAAGAAAATTCTTTATCTTCACCAAACATATAACTCTTATTGTGATATTGCATCGACATGATCAATCCAATCCCAATCATGTTTCCGATCAACGCTGATCCCCCGGCACTGACAAATGGAAGTGGAATACCAGTCAACGGAAGTAAGCCAACACTCATTCCCACATTTTCAAAAACATGGAAGAGGATCATCATAATGACACCGGTTGAAATGTACGCATAAAAAACGTTTCTCGTGTCAAAAGTGACTTTAATCATCTGATAAATCAGTAAGAAATACAGTAGAATTAAAATACAACTACCGATAAAGCCGAAGTTTTCACCAATTACTGAAAAAATCATATCTGATTCACGAACTGGTACATATACATGGGATTGGTTGAACCCCGTGCCAAAAATACCACCCGACCCGATAGCTTTCATACTTTGCCACAGCTGATACCCTTGATTACTCGTATCAGCGGATGGATGAAGCCAGGTATCGACCCGCGAGAATTGGTAAGCTTGGAAACCGACTTTTTCAAGAATTCTGCGACCAGCTTCAGGAATAACGAGCGCCAGTGCCGTTCCGGCAACGCCAAAAATCGCAATCATTGACGGTAGAATAATCCGCCAGGTAATTCCAGAAACGATGATCAGCCCACCTAAAATTGCAAAGAAGACCAGCATCGTTCCGAAATCATTTTGCAGTTTTAATAAAACCGCAACTGGAATTGTCCAGAGGATCATTTTGCCCAACAGCAACCAATCACTTCGGACCGTTCTGATGGGATAATTATCATTATGCTGAACAATAACCCTCGCCATCATCAAAATGTATGCTGGCTTCATGACTTCTGAAGGCTGAAATGTTAACCCAAAAATGGAGAACCAACTTTTTGCCCCAGTATTAGCGTAATAGGCCCGGCTATACAAAACTAAAACACTGGCTAAAAGGACAATCCCACCCCAATACACAATTGGGGCCACTTTCCATAACTGCTCGGAATCAAACTGCATAATGACAACAACGGCCACAATTCCGATCACATACCAAACTAATTGGGAAACCACTTGTCTTAAAACGCTGGTAGCACTGGAATCATGAGTTGCGGCAACATAAATAGAAGCCAACCCAATACAGGCCAACATTAAAACACAGAAGATTATTCCCCAGTCTATCCGGGATTGATCGTCTTTTGACGTCCTACGACTGGTATCCAAAATAGACCCTCCTTAAATTTAAAACTTTAATGATGAAGATGGAATTCTTTAATTAACAGCGTCACGCCCTCTTCGAAACTTTTCACGTGGAATTGTTCTTGATGGGTATTAACTGCTTCAAATTTATTGGCACTCACTTCTTTAAGTGTCCCAATCAACTTTTTGCCAATAAATAACTCAGAGATGTTTTGACCAGTTGAATCTGCGTGATCTTTAATTTCAACATTAATACTCTTGTTAGCTTTGCTCAATTCTATTCTCCTTGTTCACAGATTACTTTAAGTGCATTGATTTACGATACTCGTCCCGAGCAGCTTTATTCCTAAAAATTGTGAAATGATCTGGCACGGGATCATATCCACCTTTAACAAAAGGATGGCAGCGAAGAATCCGTGCAATCCCCATAATGGCTCCCTTGAGTGCCCCATGCTTTTGTAGCGCCGTCACCATATAACTACTGCAAGTTGGGTAATAACGGCATGTAGGGGGAAATAAAGGTGATATAAAGCGCTGATAACCATGAACAATAACAATCAGAATTTTTTTCAATGCGACACCTAAAATCTATTCTTTGCTCTTTAACTTCGGATTCTTGATGTAATGTTCCAACAGAACCCCCGCTCCTTTAGCCACATTATCAAGTGGCTTTTCAGAAATGATCACTGGGACCGTCAGCGCATCAGAAATCACTTGATCAATCTTGCGTAATAATGCGCCGCCACCAGTCAACATGATGCCACGGTCAACGATGTCAGAAGCTAATTCGGGTGGAATAACTTCCAAGACCTCTTTTGCACCGTCTACGATTAATTGAACGGTGTCATGAATGGCTTCAGCAATCTCATTGCTGTCGATGGTGATTGCGCGAGGCATGCCAGAAACGGCATCACGGCCACGAACTTCCATCTTCTTAACGTCATCTTTGTCTTTCTTGGCAGTTCCAATTTCAATCTTAATTTTTTCAGCAGTATGTTCACCAATAATCAAGTTATGCTTCTGTTTAATATAGTTGGCGATTTCAACGTTCATCCGATCACCGGCTACCCGGATTGACTTGCTGGCAACGATATCACCGAGAGAAATAATCGCAATATCACTGGTACCACCACCCATATCGATCACCATGTTGCCACGGGGCTGAAAAATATCCATTCCGGCACCAACTGCGGCAACTTTGGGTTCTTCTTCAAGATAAACTTGGCCGCCACCGGCCTTCTCTGCTGCTTGAATAATGGCGTTTCGTTCAATTTCAGTAACGTTAGTCGGCGCACAGATCATAATCTTTGGCTTAGACATGAATCCCTTTACATCCAGTTTGTTGATGAAGTAAGTCAGCATTTCTTCAGTAATGTCAAAATCAGAGATTACCCCATCCTTGAGTGGCCGGATTGCGCGAATGTTACTTGGGGTTCTACCGACCATTCGATAGGCTTCGGAGCCGACCGCAAGAACTTTTCCGGTCCGTGTGTCAATCGCGACAACTGATGGTTCATTTAATACAATACCCTTTCCTGCAACGTAAATTAAAACGTTGGCAGTTCCTAAATCGATTCCAATGTCTTTTGCCATCTGTGTACTTCCTCCTGAAAACTTTTATCTCAAAAAAACATTATACCACATAAAAATGACGATTCGAATGCCATCTCAGGCAATAAAGGGTTGAGATCAATAACGATCTCAACCCCATTTGATTAATTATAAGCGATTCTTTAATGATTGATTAAGAATAATTGAGTCGTCATCTTGAACGTCAACCCGTTTGATTTCAGCGCCAAGACTTGCTAATTTTTTGTGGAAATCGTGATATCCACGATCTAAGTATTGTAAATTGCGAACTTGTGTGTAGCCTGATGCAACCAATCCGGCAATCACCAAGGCAGCAGCGGCTCTCAAATCACTGGCTGCCACTTCGGCGCCATTGAAGTCGGTTGGACCCTGCATCACAACTGTTCGCCCGGAAATTGTGTATTGCGCATTCATCCGGCGTAATTCTTCCATGTGCATGAAACGATTCTCAAACACCGTTTCGGTCATTGAACTACTACCATTGGCACAGAGCTGAAGGATAGTCATTTGTGGCTGCATATCGGTTGGGAAGCCTGGGTGAGGTAAGGTCTTAACGTCAACCGGTTTAAGTTGATCTGGTCCAATAATCCGAACACCCTCATCAGTTTCGATCACTTGAACACCCATCTCACGCATTTTCAAGATCAACGGCTTGTTATGCTCTGCAATCGCGCCATCAACCATGACGTCACCTTTAGTCACAGCGGCTGCAATCATAAAGGTCCCAGCCTCAATGCGATCTTGGACAACTGCATGCTCAGTCCCATGGAGCTTAGCCACTCCTTGAACTCGAATCTGCTCAGTTCCAGCACCAATGACGGTTGCCCCCATCTTGTTTAAGACGTTTGCCAAATCAACAATTTCTGGTTCGCGGGCGGCGTTTTGAATCACCGTCTTACCCTTTGCAAGGGTTGCAGCCATCATGATGTTTTGAGTAGCACCAACACTTGGAAAATCAAGATAGATATCTGTACCAACAAGTCCGTTGGGAGCGCATGCCTCAACGTAACCATCATGTTGTTCAATTTGAGCACCTAATGCTTCAAATCCCTTCAGATGTAAATCAATTGGTCGCGAACCAATCGCGCACCCACCTGGTAAAGCAACCTTTGCCTTGCCAAGCCGGGCCAACAACGGACCCATCACCACAATCGATGCTCGCATCTTTGAAACATATTCGAAAGGTGCTTCACTTGAAAGTTGAGAAGATGCATCAAACGTAATGTCATTGGCATCTTCATTAAAATGCGTCTTAACATTCAAGAATCGCAATACCTTGTTCATCGTATAAACGTCGGATAACAACGGTACATTTGAAATGGTTGTCTGACCTTCGCTTGCTAAAATAGTAGCTGCTTGAATCGGTAATACCGCATTTTTAGCACCATCAATATGTACAGTTCCCTTCAGTGGATTACCACCATGCACAATAATCTTTTCCACAAGAACGCCTCCTACATCACTTTACTAAGTATATTAAATTACGAATATTATCAATAAAAGAAAGGAAAAAAGAGCTGGCTCCATACCCAATCGCGACTGCAAGTAAAACGATCAGGAGTTTGCCGGGTAAAGCTCTCATTGGGATATATCGTTCGATGTGGATTTCTTGAACACTCCAAAATGCCATCGCAATAAAAAGAAAATATGTAACAAGTGTAATTACAGCTTGAATTCCAATTGTTCTCATGCATCTTCCCCCAATTCAAAGTCAACTATATCATAAAGACGCAAACTTGTCTTAACTTTTCGGTTCCTTTTAGAAAAAAAAGTCAATTAACGCCTACAAATCACCGACATAATTAGGAGAACCCGGAAATCATATTTTCAATCAACCGCAAACTATGTTATAGAATCCACAATATCAATAAGCCCCATGTTTCTAAAACTGATGTCCCAAATAATATCAAATCAATACGAAGAATTTACGGCTAAAATTTGACTATTTTCGTACCCCGGCGTTAATGCTGAGAGTGGCTTGTTTGTCCTAAATGATCAGATAACGTGAGTTTCTCTTCTCTGTTCAATCGATGCCAGTAGGGGTACCGTTGGCTATGTTCCTCCAACTGCTGCTTACAACGGACTGCTCACATCCATTATGTAAAGCCAAAATTGCATTGACCAAGCACCTTATGCGAACAGCTTGGACATATATGAATTGCCAATTTGTAATCATTCGCATAGATCGCCATAGCCACTTAGATAAATTCTGGGATCAAAACGTCTATTGTTCCAATCTCTAATTCTTTAAACAACAAAAAAAGACCGCCATCAAGCCTAAACTTGAACACAGTCTTTCAAAATTACTTTTTAGCAACATTGATTCGATTAATTGCTCGCCGCAAAGCAACTTGGGCACGATCCAAAGCAGCTTTGTCTTGGCGTTGACGAGCGGCAGCAATCCGCTGTTCAGCGTTTTGCTTAGCCTTTTGAGCCCGTGCAATATCGATATCTTGTTGATTCTCGGCACTATCAGCGACAATGGTTGCCATGTTATTGGAAAACTCAAGGAATCCACCGTTAACAGCAATATTGTCTTCAGTATCATCATACTTAACTCGAGCTTCATCAACAGCCAAGGTTGCGATGATCGGGACATGGTTAGCCATGATTCCGATTTGTCCTGACTTTGTTGAAACCACTAACATATTTGCAGTATGCTCATAAACATTTCCATCAGGAGTAACGATACTAACGGTAAGAACTGAATTATCAGCCAATTAGAATCCTCCTCCTTTAGTTTGCTGCACTCTGCTTTTCATTGTCTGTTGTTTGATTAATCTTCTTGGCATTTTCCAAAACATCCTCGATTGGGCCACAGTTTCTGAAAGCATCTTCAGGAATGTCATCGTACTTACCAGCAAGGATATCTTTGAATCCCTTAACAGTTTCAGCAACTGGCACATATTTACCAGGTAAACCAGTAAACTGTTCAGCAACTGAGAAACTTTGAGATAAGAAGAACTGAATTCGACGGGCACGGTTAACAATCGTCTTTTCTTCGTCAGACAGTTCATCCATACCAAGGATAGAAATGATATCTTGAAGTTCACGGTAACGTTGCAAAACGTGTTGAACTTCAGTAGCAACTTCGTAATGTTCTTGACCAACAATTGCGGGATCCAAAGCTGATGATGTTGATGCTAATGGATCAACGGCTGGATAGATTCCTTGTTGAGTCAATGAACGTTCCAAGTTAGTAGTCGCATCCAAATGGGCAAATGTCGTTGCAGGAGCAGGGTCGGTATAATCATCGGCAGGCACGTAAACAGCCTGGATAGATGTAATAGCGCCCTTCTTTGTTGAAGTAATTCGTTCTTGCAATTGACCCATTTCAGTAGCCAAAGTTGGCTGATAACCAACGGCTGATGGAATCCGGCCAAGCAAGGCGGAAACTTCTGAACCAGCTTGTGTGAATCGGAAGATGTTATCAATAAACAGCAAAACATCTTGACCTTCACGATCACGGAAGTATTCAGCGATTGTCAAACCAGTCAAAGCAACCCGCATACGAGCACCAGGAGGTTCGTTCATTTGACCATAAACCATGGCCGTTTTGGCGAGAACTCCTGAACCCTTCATTTCAAAGTACATATCGTTACCTTCACGAGTACGCTCACCAACACCGGTAAATACAGAAATACCATTGTGTCCTTGCGCAATATTGTGAATTAACTCTTGAATTAGAACGGTTTTACCAACTCCGGCACCACCAAACAATCCAACTTTTCCACCACGCGTGTATGGTTCCAATAAATCGATCACTTTAATTCCAGTTTCAAGAATTTCAGTTGATGGATTTAAATCTTCATACTTCGGTGCATCACGGTGAATTGGCCAGCGTTCTGCATCTGGTCCAAATTCTGGACCACCGTCAATTGGATCTCCGAGAACATTAAATACTCGACCAAGAGTATCTTTACCAACTGGAACACTGATAGATGATTCAGTATTATCTACAACCATCCCTCGACGAAGACCGTCGGTTCCATCCATCGCAATTGTACGCACAACACCGTCACCTAAATCAAGGGCAACTTCAACGACAAGGAATTTGTCGTCGGTGACGTGAATATTCAAAGCGGTGTTAATTTCAGGTAATTTATCGTCCAAGGAGAACTCAACATCAACAACAGGTCCGATAACTTGTATAACTTTACCAGTACTCATGTTAGTTAATTCCTCCATCTAAATTTTATTGTTGACTAAGAGCTTCTTGACCACCGGTAATTTCGGTAATTTCAGTGGTAATTGCAGCTTGCCGAGCCCGGTTATACTGTAATTCCAGTGACGAAATCAAATCATCCGCATTATCAGATGCAGACTTCATGGCAGTTGAACTAGAAGCGTGTTCTGACGTCTTGGCATCTAGAATTGCCCCATATACCAAGCTTTCAGAATACTGAGGAAGAATTACATTTAAAACTTCCTTTTCGGATGGTTCAACATCATACTCAGCAGTCATTGGCTTAACCTCGATATCCTGGCTAGCTTGGCTTTGAATAGCTTCATCATCAATTGGAAGCATCTTTTCAGCTCTAAACCGAGATATCAAACGGTTAACGAAATGTTCGTAACAAACGTATAATTCATCAAATTCACCTTTGTTATACATGGTTGTAACCATTTTTACAATTTGGCGAACTTCATTAAACGTCGGCACGTCACTCACACCACGATATTCGTATGCAACGTTAGTTCCCCGTTTCCGATAAAAGTCAGAACCGGTTCCACCAACGGCTAATATCTGATAGTCATTCGAACCCGAATGGCCGTCAATAAATTGGTTGGTTTCTCGAATAACGTTACTGTTATAACTGCCAACCATTCCTCGATCGGAAGTTATAATCAAATACGCCGTTCTCTTAGCTTTAGACTGATCATTTTCGGCTGCATGACCTGAGGACTGACTTAACCCATCCAAAATGTGAGACTGGGCTAAATGTAATACAACAGATTTGATTTGGCTTGCATATTCCGCATAACTCTTCGTATGCTTCTGAATCTGGTTAAGCTTAGCTTGTGAGACCATTTCCATAGCATTCGTAATTTGACGCGTCTTCTTTGTAGAAGTAATCCGATGTTTAACATCGTTTAGCGAAGCACCCATGTAATCTCACCCTCCTTAACTAGTCATTTGAAGCAGCTGAATTTTGATCATTCTTTGGTGCGGCTTGTTGGTCGTCTGATTTACTTGGTTGGAATGTCTGTTCGAATTCCTTAATTGCAGCATCTAATTTGCCGGTATCAGGTAATTGACCAGTCTTTGTAATTTCATCAAGCAAATCTTTGTGTGAATGGTCGAAGAAATCAAAAATTTCGTTCTGATAACGTAAAATGTCATCAATGGCAATCTTATCCAAGAATCCGTGAGTCAAGCAATACAGAATCACAACTTGCTTTTCGACAGGAATTGGAGAATGAAGTGGTTGTTTTAAGACCTCAACCGTTCGAGCACCACGATTCAACTTGGCTTGTGTTGCTTCATCAAGATCAGAACCAAATTGTGCAAATGATTCCAGTTCGTGATAAGAAGCCAAATCAAGTCGTAAGGTACCAGAAACTTTCTTCATTGCCTTAACCTGCGCATCACCACCAACACGAGAAACAGAAGTACCAGCATCAACGGCTGGACGAACACCAGAATAGAAACTATCGGCATCCAAGAAGATCTGTCCATCAGTAATGGAAATAACGTTGGTAGGGATATAAGCTGAAACGTCACCGGCTTGGGTTTCAACGATAGGAAGAGCAGTCATTGAACCGCCACCCAACTTATCGCTCAACTTAGCGGCACGTTCCAACAAACGTGAGTGGGTATAGAAAATATCACCAGGATAAGCTTCACGACCAGGAGGACGACGAAGAATAAGTGATAATTCACGGTAAGCGTCAGCTTGCTTTGATAAATCATCATACACAATTAAGACATGCTCACCATTATGCATGAAGTATTCACCCATAGTAGCGCCAGCATATGGTGCAATGTACAACAGTGATGCTGGTTCAGAAGGTCCAGCTGAAATAACTGTTGTATAATCCATGGCACCATACTTTTCAAGTGTACTTACGGCCGTTCGAACAGTTGATTGTTTCTGTCCAATGGCAACGTAAATACATTTCATATTTTGACCTTTTTGATTCAAGATCGTGTCAATGGCGATTGAAGTCTTACCGGTTTTACGGTCACCGATAATCAACTCACGCTGTCCACGACCAATTGGAATCAATGAATCAATCGCTTTGATACCTGTTTGTAATGGTTCAAAAACTGATTGTCGATCCATAACACCAGGCGCTTTGTGTTCAATCGCCTTGTGATCTGCGGCTTTAATTGGGCCTTTACCATCTACTGGTTGACCGAGTGAGTTAACAACTCGTCCAATCAAATCGTCCCCAACGGGAACTTCCATAATTCGGCCGGTTCTCTTTACAGAGTCACCTTCACGGATATTTGTGTCATCACCCAAAATCATGATACCAACATCATTGGTTTCAAGGTTTTGTACCATTCCATAAACGCCGTGGCCGAAGTCGAGCAACTCTCCAGACAACGCATTTTCGAGCCCATGAGCGCGAGCAATACCATCACCAACATATGTAACGATACCTGTTTCTTGAACGTCGAGCTCGTTCTTATAGCCTTGTAACTGTTGCTTAATAAGAGCACTGATTTCCTCAGCTTTAATGCTCATAAGTTTCACCTCTTTAAATAGATATCGTTAATTTAACAATAATTCCTTAACTTTATTAATTCGTGTCTTAACACTGCCATCAATTGTCATATCAGAAGACTTAATCATAACACCACCAATGAGTGATGAATCGACTTTCGTATCAAAAATAACCTTGGCAGCTCCAACCCGTTTTTCAAACGCCTTTGCTAATCGATCACGTTGATCATCACTGAGTTCAGTTGCTGAAACAACTTCTGCCCTGACGATCTTTTTATCATCTTCATATACTTTTTGGAATTGATCAATAATATCCAAAATTTGTGGAAAGCGACGATAATCAGCAACGACTTTTAAAAAGTTTTTAATAAAATCTGAAGCATTTTCGGTGATAGGAGCGAGGAGGGACTGTTTGTCCTTATCGGCAACTCGAATATCATCAAGAATATCAATCAACTTAGGATTAGCAGCAAACACTTTTCTGAGCTCTTGCAAATCAGCGTAACCAGATTCGAGTTCATTCGTATTCGTCAAAACTTCGAACATGGCTTTAGCGTATTTTTTTGAAGCTGTCATACTATCTAATGTCATTTCTGCTTACCCAACCCTTCAATATAAGAATCAACAAGCCCTTTTTGATCATCTGCGTTTAATTCTTTTGAAATAATCTTAGTTGCAATTTCAATAGACAGGCTTGCCACATCTTTTCGAGAATTAGCCAAAGCTTCTTGTCGTTGTTGTTCAATATCCTTCTCAGCAGAACTCTTAAGATTAGATGCTTCATTTCGTGCATCTTCAACGATCTTTTCACGTTGTTGTTGTCCATTTTGCTTTGCGGTGTTAATAATTCTGTTTGCATCTTCACGGGTTTTCTGCAATTCAGCTTGACGGGTTGCTGCTAATTCAGCAGCCTTAGTCCGTGACTCTTTTGCAGAATCAATATCACTGGCAATTTTATCTGAACGGTTTTGCATCATCTTAGTGATTGGCTTCCATGCAATGATTTTGATCAACCACATTAAAACAAGAAAACTAAGCATCACAAACAGCATGTCACCAACATAAAGCTGAGCTCCAACTATCGAATATGAAAACATCAATTGGCACCTCCTTCTTTGTATATTTAGCGATACTAGTCACTACTTGTTCATAACCAGCAAAGCAACAACGAAGGCGATGATAGGCATAGCTTCAACCAAACCAACACCAATGAACATGTTACTACGAAGTTGACCTGACAATTCTGGTTGTCGTGCCATACCTTCCAACATCTTAGAAATTAAAATACCATCACCAATAGCTCCACCAATAGCGGCACCAGCCATTGCAATACCTGCAGCAATTGCTCCCATAATAATAAATCCTCCTTAATAATCTAAAAAAATTTTGTTAATCTTCTAGTTCTATCTTTCGAGAAATGTAAACTGAGGACAATGTTACAAAAACATAGGCCTGAATACATCCAATAAAGACTGAAAAACCAGTCCAAACCAATTCCAGGATGAATGCACCGATCCAAATGACCGGCCCACCATGAGCCATGCCAACGATGATGCCAAGAAGCATTTCACCTGAAAGAATGTTACCAAATAGTCGCAAACCTAACGTCAAGAAATTAGTAAACTCCTCGAACAGATTAATTGGTAAGAAAAATACAAATGGCTTCAAGTAATTCTCAAAATGTCCCTTATAACCCAGCTTTCGAATTCCTAAGAATTGTGCAAGCGTCATCGTCATCAGAGACAAAGTCATCGTCACCACCGGATCGGAAGTTGGACTTTTGACATATGCTACACCTGATACATCAATATGCAAAAATAGACCCTCTAAATTCGCAATTATGATGAACATAAACAAGGTAAACCCCCAGAGCCCTAAAAACTTGCTTGTGGCACCCGGAATCGAACTATTCACGATTCCATTAGTGAAGTCAACAGCATATTCTAGAACGTTCTGACCCTTACCCGGTTTCATAGTAAGGTGCCTTGACAATGCATACACAAGGCCTAATACAACTGCACAAGCGATTAAAATGGAGATCATGTTCCCCACGTTAAACGTCAGACCCAAAAATTCAAAAGTCGAAGGAGTTCCTCCACTCACAAAATCTCACCTCTTTCCAAGATACAGTATACGCAAGTAAATCAATCTGGTTATTGGTCAAGAAGACATGATTACCAAAGTGAAACTTTGCGATGGTAATGGACACACAATATTGTCCAAATACAATTGAAACTATACCACCAATCATCACAAAATTCAAAACAATATTAGTAATCTTCGCACCTTTTAAAGCGCGCCCTTAACACAATTATCAACCTCATGTCAGGTTTATGAACGTGAAATCACAACCGACCAAACTCGAAGAGCTGACAAAACATTAATAAAATCAAACGACTTTGAATCATATTTGCCAGCTTTTTACTAAATTAAATCCTGGATAATACAAAATGGAGCGATTACATTCGCTCCACCACAACAATCATCATTTTCGAATTACTTAGTACCAAATAACCGGTCACCTGCATCGCCCAAGCCAGGTACAATATAGCCTTTATCGTTTAGCTTCTCGTCTAAGGCTGCCGTGTAAATGTCAACATCGGGGTGAGCTTTCTGCAATGCTTTTACCCCTTCTGGAGCGGCAACTAAACAAACAAACTTGATATTTGAGGCACCACGTTTTTTGAGGGCATCAATGGCCATGATGGAAGAACCACCGGTTGCAAGCATCGGATCAACAACAAAAATTTGGCGCTGCTCAATATCAGAAGGTAATTTGACAAAGTATTCGTGAGGTTCCAGTGTCTTCTCGTCTCGATACATCCCAATGTGACCAACCTTAGCTGCAGGAATTAAGTCCAGAATGCCGTCGACCATTCCGATTCCAGCCCGAAGAATTGGCACGATGGCAACCTTCTTGCCTGAAATTTGTTTGGCATGTGCAATGCCTTCAGGAGTCTGAATATCAATATCTTCAAGGGGCATGTCACGCGAGACTTCAAACGCCATCAAAGTTGCGATTTCATTCACAATTTCACGAAATTCCTTCGTCCCACAATTTTTATCCCGAATCATTGATAACTTATGCTGAATCAGTGGATGATCCATAACTTGAAACTTACCCATTATTTCCCACTCCTTATTTATATTTCTAAATAATTGTATCACACATGTGGTCGCTAAATTCACAAAAAAGCCCGAAACCACAATTAGTTTCGAGCTTCACTAAATCACGATTCAATTGGATGTTTTTGAGTTAATGCTTCTACTTTATTAGCAACATCTTGTAAATTACTTTCATCTTCTGGATTATCGATCACTTGAAGAATCAACTTGGCAACTTGACGGGCATCTTCTTCATCAAATCCACGAGTTGTTATGGCGGGCGTTCCTAAACGAAGACCACTTGTTTTTGAAGGTGGCAATGGATCATTTGGAATGGACTCTTTATTGGTCGTAATGTGGACCGAATCCAAGATATTTTGTAAATCTCTTCCATTTAAAGAAGTTTGAGTGAGATTAATCGTCATCAAATGATTATCAGTACCACCCGTCAATACTGACACTTTGGCTGAACTTTGAAGTTCATCAGCCATCGCCTTCGCATTTTTAATAACTTGTTCACCATACTGCTTAAATGAGGGTTGCAGATCTTCGTAAAAAGCAGCAGCTTTACCAGCGATGACATGTTCCAACGGTCCACCTTGGCTGCCGGGGAATACGGCTGAGTTGAGCTTTTTAGCATACTTAGCTTTGGCAAGGATCATACCGCCACGAGGGCCCCGTAATGTTTTATGAGTCGTTGTGGTCACAACATCGGCTACAGGAACTGGACTTGGATGCAAACCAGTTGCTACAAGACCGGCAATATGTGCCATATCAACCATCAAGTAGGCACCAACGGAATCGGCAATGTCGCGGAACTTCTGCCAATCAATAATTCGGCTATATGCTGAAGCACCGGCAATGATCAATTGAGGTTGAACATCCTTGGCAATTTTAGCAACCTCGTCATAATCAATTAATTGGGTCTTCGGATCGAGTCCATACGAATAAGAATCGTACAACTTACCACAAAAACTGACCTTGGCCCCATGACTTAAATGACCACCAGCATCTAATCCCATTCCCAAAATCTTGTCACCAGGCTTCAATAAAGCAGCGTAAACTTCCTGGTTGGCTTGAGAGCCTGAGTGAGGTTGAACATTGGCGTATTCAGCACCAAACAGTTCCTTAGCCCGATCAATGGCTAACTGCTCAACGATGTCAATGTATTCACAGCCACCATAATACCGACGGCCCGGATAACCCTCAGCATACTTGTTGGTCAACACTGATCCCTGAGCTGCCCGAACGGCGTTTGATACGATGTTCTCGGAAGCAATCAGTTCAATGTTATGTTCCTGACGGTTTTCTTCGTTCGCAAATGCATCCCAAAGTTCAGGATCCTGCTGTTTGTAATCGTAATTCAACTGCAACACCTCACTATTTTATTGTGGTACAGATTGATTATAACTGCTTAAAATGCATTTGCCCAGCTGATTTATTCAATCGATTCATGTAGGCCTCCGCAATCCCAGTTGGTTTAAGGCCTTGCGCAAATACAGTTTTATATTGTTTGTGATTATCAAAATCCCTCAACTCTGCAAAAAGATCGTGGGCAGCGGATTTTGCGTCATCCCCTAACGAAATGACATCGGTGTTTTTCGGCCAATCAATCGAATTGATCACATCATTGAACGCCATCACACCGACTGGCTGATGATGGGCACCAATCCAGTCGGCAACCTCCTGCCAGTTATCGTCCGGGTCCACGATATAGACCTGAGCATCAGGGGCATAGTGCTTATATTTCATCCCAGGTGCTTTAGGCGTCTGGCTCATGCCCACATGATGCAATTCATCCATCACTGGCCGTTGAATCACCGCTTCAATATCTCCTTTAGTGACCGCCCCTGGTCGTAAAATTGATGGCGTGTCAACTGACATGTCCAAGACGGTTGACTCAACTCCGACCGTTGTTGGGCCATCATCCAAAATAGCTGCAATTTTACCGTTCAAATCATGATAAACATGCTGGGCAGTTGTTGGGCTTGGCTTGCCGGAAGTATTGGCTGAGGGGCCAACGATTGGCACCCCCGCTTTGGTGATCAAATCCAAGGTGAGTTGGTTATTCGGAAAACGGAAAGCTGCAGTGTCAAGACCACCCGTCACCGTTTTGGAAAGAGCATGCGGTTTGAGCTTAAAAATCATTGTCAAGGAACCTGGCCAGAATTGTTTGATCAGCTTTTTGGCATCATCGCTAAAACCAGCCACATATGTTCCCACCATTGAAACACTTGTCACGGTCACAATTAATGGGTTATCGCTTGGCCGGCCCTTTGCCTGATAAACTTTTTTAACGGCTGATTCATTGGTTGCGTCTGCTCCCAACCCATATACCGTTTCGGTTGGGAAAGCGACCAATTCACCTTGCTGAATGATTTTGGCGGCGGTATCCAATTGATCGCCGTTCAACATTAAAGTTTCCATTTTATTAACCTCATTTCCTTACTTGAACCATTCGCTGATGCCCAGCTGCATCATGCTTAACACTGATTGTCGCGGTTGGCATCGCTTCAGAAAAAATCGCGACCACTGCATCCTCTTGGTGAAACCCGATCTCGACAAAAAGTCGGCCACCTGGTTTTAGATGGGCGGCAGCACCGGCAGCGATCTGCTTGTAAATCGCCAAACCGTTTTCCTCAGCATACAAAGCCAAATCCGGCTCATTATGGATGACACTTTGATCCATATAATTGGTCTCACTGTGGGAAATATACGGTGGGTTTGAGACGATCACGTCAAATTGTGAATCAATCTGCTCAAACACATCACTGTTAATAAATTTCACCTTTAAGCTCAACCGATCAGCATTGCTTTTGGCGACTTGCAATGCGGCATCAGAGACATCGCTAGCAGTCATTTGCCACTGGGATCGTTCCTTTTTAAGCGCAAGGGCAATTGCCCCACTTCCAGTTCCAATATCCAACACAGAAAGTTGACCAGATTTCTGCTGAGTTTCGGCTAAAATCCAGTCAACCAACTCTTCGGTTTCAACTCGGGGAATCAGCACTGCTGGGCCAACTGTGAGTGTAAGTCCATAAAAGGCTGCCTGGCCAACAATATATTGAGGTGGCATTCCTGCAATCAGTTTACTGATATCCTCTTGGAATGTGTGCCACAGATCATTTGGCATTTTGTGCTGATAATCAATTAACAATTGGGTCGCAGATAAGTGTGCGCGGTGGCGAAGAATGAAATCCACATCGTACATATCGATATTTGAATTCCCTTTAACACGAAAAGAAGCCCATTTCCGGGCTTCAAAATAAGTCACATTATCTGCATTATTCATTGGTCAAATTCTCAAGTTTCTTGGCTTGATCAGACAAAATTAACGCATCAATGATTTCACCAAGTTCACCGTTCATGATTCGATCCAATTTGTTAAGGGTCAATCCAATTCGATGATCGGTTACCCGGTTTTGAGGATAATTATAAGTCCGAATTCGTTCAGAGCGGTCACCCGTTCCCACAGCAGACTTTCGTTCAGCATTGTATTGATCTTGTTCTTGTTGTGAATAGTAGTCGTAAACCCGGGCCTTCAAAATTTTCATTGCCTTGGCACGGTTCTGCTGTTGCGAACGCTCGTCTTGCATGGCAACAACAATTCCTGTGGGCAAATGGGTCATTCGAACCGCAGATGACGTCTTGTTGATATGCTGACCACCAGCACCAGATGAACGATAAACATCCACTCGAATATCTTTAGGGTCAATATCAATATCAACGTCCTCTTCTTCAGGCATCACCCCAACAGTCGCGGTGGAAGTATGAACTCGGCCGGCTGATTCAGTCACTGGCACCCGTTGAACCCGGTGGGCACCATTTTCGTACTTCAGCTTTGAATAAACCTTGTCGCCGGTAATCATCAAGGCAATTTCTTTGAATCCGCCGACTTCGGTTTCATTCTTATCAACCACTTCAACTTGCCAACCCTGGCGCTCAGCATACTTGGAATACATGCTAAACAAATCGGCTGCAAATAAGCTGGCTTCATCCCCACCAGCGGCTCCATGGATCTCCATGATGATATTCTTGTCATCATTGGGGTCCTTTGGAAGCAGCATAACCTTTAATTCACTCTCAAGCTTTTCCTTCTGTTCTGTATAATCGGAAATTTCATCTTTAACCATTGATTCCAGGTCAGAATCATCGATCTTTTCTCGCAGCATCTCTTTGTCGTCGTTTAATTGACCCGTCACTTTTTGATACTTCTTGAAGGCCGCCACGGTGTCCCGCAGATCTGCCTCTTCTTTTGACAGTTTCATGAACTTTTGAGTATCCGCAATCACTTCTGGATCACTGATCAATTCATTCAGTTCATCATAACGATCAACTACAGCTTGTAATTTGTCGAAAATTTCATCCATTTAATAATTCCTCACTTTGTTACTTAATCGGTGGATTGTAATAGTGCTTTCGGCACACTGGATAGTAAGATTCATTACCACCCATTTGAATTTGTTCGCCTTCATACACAGGCTTACCATCGTGAAATCTGAGATTCATAATGGCCTTTTTGCCGCAGAACCAGCAAATTGTCTTCATTTCCTCTATTTTATCTGCATATAGCAATAAGTATTCGGATCCTTCAAACAAATGGTTCTGAAAGTCGTTCTTGAGGCCAAATGCAATGACTGGTATGTTCAATTCGTCAACAATTTCTGCCAATTGAAACACATGCTTCTTTGTTAGAAATTGGGCTTCGTCAATTAGGACGCAACTGGCATGGGGATCGAGTTCTTGAACCCGTTCGAAAATATTTGTCTTTTCAGAAATTGGATCCGCCTTTCGTTCCAGGCCAATTCGAGATTCAATCATCCCCTGTTTCTCACGTGTGTCCAAGGCACTAGTCATAATAATAACACTTTTATTTTGCTCCTCATAATTGTGAGCAACTTTAATGATTTCGATCGTTTTGCCACTATTCATAGCACCATAACGATAAAATAATTGAGCCAATATTTCCACCTTTTTCCTTGAAAGCTTCTATTCCATTATACAGAAATTCCCTTTGAATATCGATATTAATCAAAATTTTCAGCCACAAAGAGCCAAACCGTGTTCAAACCGCCATCCGTATGATAAACTTAGTCTTTGATTAGTACGATATGTACTTAGTTTAAGGAGTAAATCTTATGTCATTGAAAAGTTCAATTGCAACTGCAGCCGGCAAGTCTTCTTACTGGTTCTTACACACGTTCTTAAAGGGTGGCAGTTCGCTTCCTGGAAAAATCACCAAAAAAATTGATCCAAATATTTTACAAAATCTTGCTCGAAATTACGATGTGATCGTCATCACAGGAACCAACGGCAAAACACTAACCACCGCTTTGACTGTTCAAGTTCTCAAGGAAAAGTATGAAAACATTCTGACTAATCCGACTGGATCAAACATGGAACAGGGAATTATCACGACCTTTCTTCATGCGCCCCGGACAAAAAACAAGCGCCCGCTGGCAGTTCTAGAGGTTGATGAAGCCAACGTGATCATGGTAACAAAATACATTAAACCAAAAGCATTCGTCTTCACCAATATTTTCAGAGACCAAATGGATCGTTATGGTGAAATCTACACGACTTACCAAAAGATTTTAAACGGGGTTGCGTTGGCGCCAAATGCCACGATTATTGCCAATGGTGACGCCCCAATTTTCCATTCAAAACAACTCCCAAATCCCATGATCTATTATGGATTTGCTAATCAGCCCGAGGGCGACATTAAGGCGACCCCAAACACTGATGGTGTACTTTGTCCCCAGTGCCAACACATTTTGCACTATCGCTACATCAGTTATTCAAACTTGGGCAAGTATTTCTGCCCAAATTGCGGGTATCAACGGCCAGAATTAAACTTCGCGCTCAATAAAATTGTAGAACTCACCCCAAAGTCGTCAAAATTCGAAATCGATGGCGAGCCAATCAAAATTGAGATTGGCGGGGTCTACAACATCTATAACGCATTAGCCGCATACACGGTCGGCCGATTCATGGGGGTCACTCCTGCTCAAACCCAGCAGGCCTTCCACCAAGGAAAAAGCATTTTTGGCCGCCAAGAAGAGATCAACGTCGACGGCAAGAAAGTTACTTTAATTCTAGTTAAAAATCCTGTTGGTTTAAATCAAGTGATCGACATGATTTCGACCGATAAAGATCCTTTCACGTTTATTGGTCTACTGAATGCCAATTACGCAGACGGAATTGATACCAGTTGGATTTGGGATGGCGACTTCGAACGACTTCCCAAAATGAACATCAAACAATTCATTACAGGTGGCGAGCGCTACAAAGACATCACCTACCGGCTTCAAGTTGCTGGGGTAGATCCGGCTAAACACTTGGTTGAACCAGATCTGGACAAGGTCGTTGAGATGATTCCAAATGCCCCAACCGAGAAAGTCTATATTTTAGCCACTTATACGGCTATGCTGCACTTGCGAAAAGTCTTTGCTACAAAAGGTTTTATCAAAGGAGGTCTTGACTAATGGCTTATACACTGAATGTTTGCCATCTCTATGGTGACTTGATGAATACTTACGGCGATCTGGGAAACATCTTGGTACTCAATTATTTAGCTGAAAAGATGGGCGTTGAGCTCACTTCCGAAGTAATCAGTTTGGATCAAGCATTTGATCCTGACAAATATGACATCATCGTGTTCGGTGGTGGTCAAGATTTTGAACAGTCAATTGTTTCAAAAGACATCCAAACAAAGAAAGCTGGCCTGACTGACTTCATTGAGGACAATGGCTCAGTTGTCGCAATTTGTGGTGGTTATCAACTATTGGGACACTACTACATTGGCGCAAATGGTGAAAAACTGCTGGGCATTGGCGCTTTGGACCATTACACAGACAAGCAAAAAGACCATCGATTTATCGGAAACGTTGTCATTGAAAACGAAGAAACCGGTGAACAATACCACGGCTTCGAAAACCATCAAGGTATCACCTTCCTAGGCCAAGATGAACGGCCACTCGGAAAAGTGTTGGAAGGCCATGGGAATAATGGTCAGGATAAAACCGAGGGTGCGATCTATAAAAACGTTTATTGCACTTACTTCCACGGACCAATCTTAGCCAGAAACAATCAAATTGCAAAACACGTTTTGATTAACGCGCTGAAACGAAAGTATCCGGACGCTGACATTTCCAAGCAAGAACAGTTGAAGGTAGCCGAAACATTCTAGCACCCGAAAAACATTCTGATGTGATTAATATAAGGGGTTCATTACTACAGCCTGATCTTGGGCTATGGTAATGGCCCCTGTTTTCGCAATCGATATTGCAAGAACCGTTCTAAATACCAGTTAGCGGCAATCACGGCGTCATGCATTTGCTTCCCTGATGAATGTCCGAATCAACTCACTGCGATATGGGAAAAAAGCCTTATTGAGGGCGTTTGGATGAACTCGATTTGATAGAAACACAAGTGCCTGTTGGGCGGTTCGATCAATCACAATCAGCGTCCCTGTAAAGCCGGTATGCAAAATATATGGATGCCCATTATACTCACGTAAAATCCACCCAAACGAGCGGTTCTTGGTGTGGTCTGGAGTTTGATCGACAAACAATTGATCCAGCCACGTCTTTGACAAGAAATCCGGGTAACGAATTTGACCCAGTAACCATTTCGAAAAGTGAACCAAGTCGGTTAATGTTGCAAACAACCCGGCTGATCCACAATCAGCGCCTAATATCCGAGCTTTTGGATCATGGACGCTTCCCCTTAACAGGCCTTCTTGAGGTAACTTCTCAGTTGGAACGACCTCCAATGGATTTTGGGGATGAAAAGTTGCTTGTCGTAATTCTAAAGGCCGCAAGACGTATTCTGAAACCAATTGCTGCACCGGTTCGCCCATAATTGTAGATGCAATCCACCCCAAGAAGATAAAATTGTAATCCTGATAGTGAACGACTTTGCCGATATCGGGCCCACTCTTAAGATTCAATAATGCTGGAATAAGTTCATCTTTCGGTAACTGATTGCGGTTGGGAATGTACCCAACAATATCTGAAGTGTGCGTGAGCAAGTGTCTGACCGTAACCTGTGGTGACTGCCATTGCGGTAAATACTGACTCAATGAATCGTCCAATGACAATTTTCCCAGTGCCAACAGTCTGATAATCAAATTGGTCGTCCCGACTACTTTTGTTAAAGATGCCAAATCGTACAGTTCCCCCTGTTCCAAGGGGAGTGTTTCGGGGACCAGCTCCTGATTACCAAAGTAGCTGGAAAGAACTGAGTGTTGATTGATAATGCCATAGGTTACCCCGGGCACAATTTGATCATCGACAAATTGATGCATTTTCGCAATTGTTTCGTTGTATTTCATCGACATTATCCTTTCAAGACCATTTCGCCATTCTAAATTAGAAATAGCTGGTAGATCGAACTTTAATAACCCAATCATATCAGAAAATGCCGTTAACAACGCAGGGCTTTAAAAAATCAAAACAAATTCATCATGAACCGATCAGATTTGATACAATGGAATTAGAAATCCCAATCGAATTGGAGGCACCCCACTGTGGCAAGCAATTCTGATACACTTTACCACGTTCTTTCATATATCAAAGCCCACCCTGACAAGGTGATCGTCGAACCTGGCCAGTATGACAATGCAATTGTTATGTATTTAGATGATGACGTTAAGCTGGGCAACCCTGAAATTTATTTTCCATCCCACAAACTGATGGTTAATCGAATGGCCCCAGAGTTCATGTCAATGAATAATGAACTGCTCGATTATTTTCATGATCAAACCAGGGTTAAGGATTCCAGTTATCATGAGTTATGGATTACAACTTCTCACTTGGCGAAACGAAATAAGTTTTTAGTTGATCTGTCGTTTGAATAATCACTGTCCGCGAATAGCGAATATTTTTTTACTCAAAACCAATGGCCACACTTAACTGGCAAATCAGATACATTGCTTTTGCTATGATGAGCGATAAAATAATCCGTATTAATCTAACAATAGGAGGTATCAAGTTGATAATCAGGACTAAATTCATTTCAACAACGCTATTGACAGCCTTGTTCACAATGGGTTTTGCGGCAACGAGCATCCATTCAACGACTGCCGAGGCAAAAACGAGCGTCAAAATCGTTTGGCGCCATAAGGTTCGGCCCGCCGCCACCTATCAAATGAAAGGGATCAAGTCAAAACGATCGTATGCATACTCAGCCAAACTCGCTCATAAGAAGTTTCGGTTATTAAAATATGCCCACAAACAATTTACGGTCACCTATCAACAGAAAGTTAAGGTTCACGGCAAATATCGGGTTTATTACTATGCCAAAAATACCGTTAACCATAAAATCTCTGGCTGGGTTTGGCGCGGCTACTTAACCAAAGTCAGCAACAAACAAACAAATTTGATTTCTAAATCAAAGCTGAACCAACTCATCTCAGCTACCCCGGATCTGCAACCAGACAAGCAGGTGTTAAGTCTCAATAAAGATGCTTACAGTAAATATGCCACTATTTTTAATAAGCAGTACAATGTTGGTAATTTTGCGGCTCCTGGTGTTTTTTTCCACGATCACGCAACGATTTACGTTGAGGATAGTGCCCTTCAAAGCAATGTCAACTCAGCAATTGATAAATGGAATAGTGCTTTAGGCGCCGACGTATTTTCAATTGGCAGCAAAACTAATAACACCCTGACCGTTGGATTTGGTGACGGCACAGCGGCAGGTTGGGACGGCTTGTTCAACAGTACCTCGATACAAGTGGATCAAAGCCATTTCAATGATCAGTCTTACGTGAGTGCAAATACCCTCAGCCCAGCGTTCCAGCAGAAGATCAAAGCACTCTCTGATCAAGCCAGCCAACTTCTTGCAACTACGAACGCAGACCTGAAGGCTAACCGGAAACAATATGAAGATCAACTGCAACAACTTACTTCCCAGTTGGACAATGCAAATTCTGATAGCCAACGAGATCAAATTAATCAACAAATAAATGATTTGAAGAATCATCACCATACCACCGATCAACAAATTCGAAATGACTACAACACGCAACTTGATCAAATTCGCCAGCAAATTAAAGACGACTACAATACTGAACAAGAATCCACCTCAACAAGCTTGGAAACTAATTATTGGACAACGGTTGTCACCCATGAGTTGGGTCATGCATTGGGCCTATACCACACCCCTTATCAGAGCGATATCATGTATGCCCCAACAGACAACGAATCTGAGTCAACGCCCAGTCCAGTCAAGTACTCTTGGAGCGAGCCCAAGGATCCGGATGCAGCCAGGTCTTACGAAACCGCCGAGTTGTCATCACGAGATATCAACCGGGCAAAGTTGACCAAGTTATTAGGTTATTGGTAAGCGGCATAAAAATAACGCCTTCCCAAATTGGGTTGGCGTTATTTTACACTGCTTAGATGAAATTCGAGCTAAAGCACTTATTGGGTATACTGGGGTCGAACCAGTAAATTACGGATTCAGAGTCCGTTGCCTTACCATTTGGCGAATACCCAATGAACATCACAACTAAATAGTTTATCGATTTTTTGGCTTTTTGTCAACATTATATTTATTCTTTCTTAGTTGACAAACCCCGCCAATTTAGATAAACTATTTAAGTGAGTTTGATAGCATTGCCCGCTGGTCAAACTGGTTTAAGACGTCGCCCTCTCAAGGCGGAGTTACGGGTTCGAGCCCCGTGCGGGTGATAGATTGATGAATATGCAAGTACAGAGAAGCCACCAAACGTTGATAGTTCAATGTTTGGTGGCTATATTTATGCACTCAAAAACCTTTCATATGCAAAACGATCGGGCCAAATCCAGATAGAATTTTCCAATCAAAAGTCCAGGTCTAGTTTGGGTCTATTTTTTTCCAAATTGAAAAAACACCAATGATTTCTCATCAGTGCCTTTCGATTAAAGCCGTTTATTCAATTTCTTCCCAATTTCTTCAAATCCAGGTTTACCCAGCAAGCCAAACATATTAGTCTTGTAAGCTTCCACACCGGGTTGATTAAATGGATTAATGCCATTCAAATAACCAGAAATAGCGATGGCGACCTCGAAGAAGTAAATCAAGTAACCAAGGGAATATTCACTCTCATCAGGCAGATGAACAGTCATCACTGGCACACCACCGTCTGTATGAGCCAATACAACGCCCTCATAGGCCTTTGTGTTAACCCAATCGAGATCCTTACCCTCTAGGTACTTCAAACCGTCAAGATCCTTCTCTGCGCTTGGAATCGTAACATCGCTAACCGGCGAATCCAATTTAACGACAGTTTCAAATAAGTTACGCAGACCTTCTTGGATGTATTGACCAAATGAATGCAGATCGGTCGTAAAGTTAGCTGATGACGGATAAATCCCTTTATTGTCTTTGCCTTCTGATTCACCAGCAAGTTGCTTCCACCATTCGGCAAACATCCGCAGATTCGGTTCATAATTCTCAAGAATCTCCGTTGTGAAGCCTTTGCGATACAAAATGTTTCGTAAAGCCGCATAACGATACGCATCATTCTTCTTCAAATCAGGATCTGTATACGCATTTTGAGCATCAGCAGCCCCATTTAGGATATCAACAATGTTACCGCCTGAAACGGCAATTGGTAGCAAGCCAACCGGCGTCAAAACAGAATAACGGCCACCAACACCATCTGGAATGATAAATGACTCCCAGCCATTCACATCAGCTTCGTGACGCAATGCCCCATGAGCTTTATCAGTTGTTACATAAATTCGTTGATTGGCTTCTTTTTCTCCATACTTTTCAATCAGTTTCTCTCTGAAAACCCGAAAAGCAATTGCTGATTCTGTGGTCGTTCCAGACTTAGAGATCATGTTAATGGAGAAATCATCGTCACCAACTAATTCCAGCAAATCGTTCATATACAATGAGCTCAGAGAGTTACCAACAAATTCAACTTGAGTAGCTTGATTTTTACGTTCATAAAAGTTCTTGTGTAAAAAGTTAACGGCCATTTGGGCGCCTAAATATGACCCACCAATTCCGATAGTGATGAGATACTTTGAATCACTTTGAATCTTTTTAGCGTCCTTTTGAATCCGATCAACTTCTTCATGATCGTACTTGGTTGGCAGCTCCAGCCAATCGCGGAAGTCACTTCCGGCTCCGGTTCCCTGACGAAGTTCGTCGTTTGCAGCATTGATCATTGCTTGCAATTCAGGTAATTCATTCTCATGGACAAACTTGGAAAGTTTAGAGCTATCAAATTTAATATAAGACATTGTAAAACCTCACCTTTTTAATAAAATATGATACCTAATTAATCACTGCTCCCAGACGTGTGTTTTTTCTTTTCAGCAGCCGTCTGGTCAAAGAAAATAATCGTAAATGTCGACCCCTTCCCCTTTTTGGATGCTACTGAAATTTTACCACCATGTGACTTAACCAGCTGATGAACGATCGCTAATCCTAAACCAGATTCGCCGTACTTAGAAGCTGTCCAAGATCTATGATTTTTGATATACTTCTATGTAAAAAGCGAGTTTAAGCTATGAAAAATTATCCCAGC